>JBJXGH010000160.1:0-15186 GCA_046153685.1 Alphaproteobacteria bacterium | reverse complement strand
GTTCTAGCGGCTCCTCGACGACTTCCCATCGCGCGCCGCGGCGTGCGCGATGGGCGGCGATGCGTGCGCGCATCTCCTCGTCGGTTGGCGTCGCGGTCGCGATATAGAGCGCCTCGCCCGGGATTAGGGATTCGGCGTATTGGCTCTTGCCCGAGCGCGCACCACCGAGCACGAGCACGACCCCGGCAACCTTGTCCGATCCGGCGGCCTTGGCCGAAATATCGCGCCCGCCGCTCACGCGAGTTTCACGCCGTGCGGCTCGGCGCTCGTCCATCCGGCGTTCGCCGATTGATTGACCGTGACAACGCGCCAAGCCGCGGCGCCGTCGCCGGCGATGTGGTCGAGGCGAGTGAGCGACAGATTGTCGACCGTGAAGGCGAGCGCCGCCGCCGGTGCGAGATCGAGCGCCACCGCCAGCGCGGCGCGGATCGTGCCGCCATGCGCGACCGCGACGATGTCCTGGCCCGCATGGCTCGCGGTGTGGCGCGCGATCGCTTGCGCCACGCGCGCGACGACGGTTGCGAAGCTTTCGCCTTCGGGTGGGGCGTGATCGGCGGGCGCCAGCCAAAATCCGGGCCAAGCGGAAAAGCGCCGATAGATATCCGTGCGTTTCTGGCCCTGCCAGGCGCCAAAACTTTGCTCGGCCAGCGCGCGGTCCTCGCGCGGCGCGGGAGCGGGCAATCCGGCCTCCGAGATGGCGGCGGCGGTTTCCTTGGTGCGCGTGAGATGGCTCGTTAGCCAAATCGCGCCCTGCGGCAGGCGGCGCGCCAGGGACTCGAAGGCCGGACGGTCGGAGCAATCCGCGGCAAGATCGAGCTGGCCGTAGATGCAGCCGCCATCGTCCAGGACGGGCGCGTGGCGCACCCACCACCACCGCGTCGCCGTGCTCCGGGTTTGCGTGGTCATCGCGCCACCTTGCATCATCACGCCGCGCCGAGCGCGGCGGCGGCGACCAATAGAATGACGATTTCGGCCAGTTGTTGCGCCGCGCCGAGCACGTCGCCGGTATGGCCGCCAATTTTACTTTGGGCGATCGCCGCGATTGCGAAAACCAGAAGCGCGCAGCCAAGGGCGACCGAAATCCCCGTCGTCAATCCAAGGCAAACCGCCACGATGGCGCAGCCAATGGCGATGGCGGTCGCGTTCACGTCCGCGCCGGGCACGCCGATGGCGGCCGAAAGCCCGTCCGGGCGGGCGGGTTCGAGCCGGCGCAGGATCGCGGGAAAGATCGCGCGCGATCCGGCCCCCGACGCTATCAACGCCGCGGCGACGACGCCGGGCGTAGCAAGCGCGGACAGCGCCGCGGCCTTCAAGGCGATGCCGAAGATGAGCGCCAAGGTCCCAGCCGCGCCGATGCGGCTATCGGCCATGATGGCGAGACGTTCTTGCGCCGTGTTTCCGCCCGCGAGGCCGTCGGCCAAATCGGCCAGGCCATCCTCGTGCAAGGCGCCGGTTGCCAACGCTCCCGACGCGAGCGCAAGAAGCGCCGCGGCCAGCGGCGGCAGTCCGACGGCATAGGCCAGGACATAGACAAGCGCCGAGGCCAGACCGATAAGCGCCCCGACGATCGGAAAGGCGCGCATGGCGCGCGCCAAGTCCATGTCCGCTTCGCCCATGCCGCCAGTCGCGCCGCGCGGCAAAAGCGGCGCGCGCGTGAGAAAGCCGAGCGCCGCGGAAAAATCGCTTCGCCAATCGGCCCAGCGACCGGCGGACGGGAAAATCGGGGTCGAATCTCTCATGTTTTGACGGTTGTCCCTGTTGTATCGGGCGTCGTATCCCGTGCGTGGATTCGCGCGCGGCGGGGTTCGGGCGGTGCTGCGCCAATGTGTGCCATGGCCGGGGCGAATCCGCTGGCCCCGATCGCGGCCACGTTATAGGACAGTGCGTCTCGGGAACATGGGGGCCTTCGAGACATGGGGTGGCTTCGGCACGCGGATGGGCTTGGGGGAGGCGGAGATGGGTCGTTTGGTCGAACTGAGCCGCGAGATATCCGACGGCATGGCCGGGATCAATCCGCGCTATTGCGTGCGAGTTCGGCCGTTCTCAACCCGCGAGGATAGCGCCAAGGCCTTGGGCGGGCAGGCGAGCTTCGAAATTTCCGAGGTCGCGTTTCAGGTGCCCGTCGGCACTTACATCGATGCCCCCTATACCCGCGACCCCGAGGGCCGGGATATCGGTGCCATCGGCATCGAGGAATTGGTTCTTCCGGGCCTTTATATCGATTGCCGCGCGCTGGGCGCGCGGCCCTTCGGCGCCGTGCGGCCCGAGGACCTGCCGTCCGCTTCCACGCTCAAGGGCCGCGCGGTGCTGTTCGATTTCGGCCGCGCGCCGCACTATGGCGAGAAGGCCTACGACGAATCGCCGCCCTTCGTGTCCACCGAAGCGGTCGATGTCTTGATTGCTTCGGGCGCGCGCCTTGTGGGCGTGGACAATCGCAGCCCCGATGACAACCGCGATCCCGCGCGCCCGGCACACACACGATTGCTGCGCGCCGAGGTCTTCATCGTCGAAAATCTCGTCGGCCTCGACCGCTTGCGCGGCCGGGATTTTCGCTTCTTCGCCATTCCGTTGCGCGTGAAGGGTGCATCGTCTTTTCCCGTTCGCGCCTTCGCCGAATTGCTCGGCGCATGATTCCGGCGCACCTCGATGAGGTGCGCGCGCTGTTCGCGGAGCTGCCAGGCGGCGACGACGCGGCCGCGGCGGAGGTGGCCGCGCGCGAGGCGCAGCTGATCAAACCCGCGGGCGCACTCGGCCGCCTCGAGGAACTCGTCGGCTGGCTCGCGCGTTGGCAGGGCCGCGCGCCGCCGCGCCTGGATCGGCCGCGTGTCGCGGTGTTCGCGGGCAATCACGGTATCGCCGCCAGGGGCGTGAGCGCCTATCCGGTCGAAGTCACCGGCCAGATGGTGCGCAATTACATCGCCGGCGGCGCGGCGGTGAACCAGCTTTGCAAGCTCTTCGACGCCGATTTGCGCGTGTACGAAATGGCGCTGGAGCGGCCGACGGCCGATTTCACGTCCGCGCCCGCCATGGACGAGGGCGAATGCGCGCGCGCCATCGCCTACGGCATGATGGCGGTCGAGCCAGGCATCGACGTGCTGTGCTTGGGCGAAATGGGCATTGCCAACACCACCTCCGCCGCCGCGCTGTGTCATGCACTGTTCGGCGGCACGGCCGAGGATTGGACCGGGCCGGGCACGGGCGTCTCGGGCGCGGCGCTCGCGCGCAAGCGCGCCGCGGTCGCCACCGGCGTCGAGCGTCATCGCGACGTCTGCCGCGACGGCCTCGACGTGCTCCGCTGCCTGGGCGGGCACGAGCTCGCGGCAATTCTCGGCGCGGTGCTGGCTGCGCGCATGGCGCGCATTCCCATCGTGCTAGACGGCTTCGCCGCGACCGCCGCCGCCGCGATCGCTTGGTCGATGCGGCACGACGCGCTAGACCACTGCGCGGTCGGTCACCGTTCGAGCGAACCCGGACACGAACGCCTGCTCAGGCATCTCGGCAAGCGGGCGGTGCTCGATCTCGACATGCGCTTGGGCGAGGCGACGGGGGCGGTGCTCGCGCTTGGCGCCTTGCGCGCGGCCGTGGCGTGCCACACCGGCATGGCGACCTTCGCCGAGGCGGGGGTGAGCGGCGCTGTCGATTGAGGCGCGGCCGCGCCGGGGCCGCTTCCGGGAAGGAGCCTTACTCGCCGGTGCGCAGCAGCAAGCCCTCGCGCCGCGCGACCCTGAAACTCCATAGGAACAGCAGCGCCGCCAGCGCCATGTAAACGAGATCGAGCGCGACGGCGGTCGCGAACAGATCGGTGCGGAACGTGCCGTGAAACAGCACGTCGCGCATGCCCTCGAAAACATGGGACGAGGGCAGCGCCCAGGCAACCGGCCGCAGCCAGGCTGGCAGGACGTCGATCGGATAGTAAACGCCCGATATCGGCGCAAGCGCGAACACCATGAGCCAGGCGAGATTTTCCGCCGCCAGACCCCAGCGCAACAGAATGGCCGTGATGGCTATGCCAATGGCCCAGCCGAAAACCAGCAGCAGCGAGAAATAGGCGAGCAGCGGCAGGCCCATGGTGAAGATGGAGTAGTGATAGAGCGGGATCGCGAGCAGCGCCGCCGGGACGATGCCGATCAGCGTGCGAATCGCGCCTATCAGCATGAGCGACAGGCATAGCTCGTGCGGCCTCAGCGGGCTCATGAACAAATGGCCGAGATTGCGCGACCACAATTCTTCGAGAAATGAAATCGTCACGCCTAGTTGGCTGCGAAACAAAACGTCCCACAGCAACACACCCGCAAGCAGAACGCCGCTCGCCTGTGCCACCCACGTGCTATTGGTCATCAGGAATTGCGTCATGAAGCCCCAGAGCAAGACCTGCACGATCGGCCAATACATGAGTTCGAGCAGGCGCGGCCAGGAGCGGCGCAAAATATAGACGTGGCGCAGCACCATCGCGACGATGCGATTGGCCGAACGTGCGAGCGAGGTACCCATCGTCACTGCGCCGCGCGCCCGCGCTTGCGCGCGATGTCGAGATAAACCTCTTCGAGCGTTTCGCGCCCGAAGCGGAGGATGAGATCGCCGGGCGGACCGCGATCGACGATGCGACCCGTGCGCATGATCATGACCTCGTCGCACAGCCGCTCGACCTCGACCATGTTGTGCGAGGCCATGAGGAGCGTCGCGCCGCTTTCGCGCCGATAGCTGTCGAGATAGCCGCGCACCCAATCCGCGGCGTCTGGGTCGAGCGAGGCCGTGGGCTCGTCGAGCAACAGAAGGTCCGGCCGGTTGAGCAGCGCCTTGGCGAGCGACACGCGCGTTTTCTCGCCTGCCGACAGGCTGCCCGTGGGGCGCTTCAGGAAGCGCTCGAAATCGAGTTCCCGCGCAAGACGCGCGATGCGCGATGCGCGCTCGGGGATGCCGTAAAGCCGGGCGAAGACCGTTAGATTCTCCGCGACCGTCAAGGCGCGCGGCAGTTCTACATAGGGCGAGGAAAAATTCATGCGCGGCAGCGCCCGGTAGCGGTCCCCCGCCATGTCCACGCCGAGACAGCAAACCTTGCCCGCGCTTGGCTTGACTAGGCCCATGAGCATGGCGAGTGTCGTCGTCTTGCCCGCGCCGTTGCCGCCGAGCAGGGCGACGATCATGCCCTGGCGCACCTCGAAGTCGAGATCATCGACTGCGAGGACGGAGCTGTAACGCTTGGACAGGGACGTTGCGCGGATTGCCGGTTCGACCATGGGGGCATGATGGGCAAAAGCGCGCGTTTGGGCCAGCATATTGGCGAATTCGGCGCGGCGACGGATCTCGCGCGGGGCCGGGCGCGTACGGATGCATGACCGTGCCGCGTATGGCAATCTGCCGCGATGAACGACGCCGCCGATCATCTCCCAACCGCACCCGAGCCCGACGCCGTACATCTATTGGTCGAGGGTTTGCGCGCGCCCATTGCCCTGGCCGCATCGGCCGAGGTGATCGAGGCGTTCATGCTCATGCTTGCCGATTGGCCGGTCGAAGTTCTCTCGCGCGAAAGTCCGGACATGGGCGCGCCGGAGCTCGTGGTTCGCCGCACCGCCAGTGGGTACGCCGTGCCCTGCCCCGGAACGGCTTCGATCGCCTGTCCATCGGCAGCGGAAGCCGCTCACGCACTCGTCGGCGCGGTGGTCGGCGCGCTTCTGTTCGGCCGCGAGGACAGCGTCTGTCTGCATGCCTCGGCCGTGCAGTCCGCGGCGGGACTGCTGGTGTTTGTCGGCCCGTCATTCGCCGGCAAGAGCAGCCTTGGCGTGCACGCCGCCGCGCTAGGCGCGCGGTTTTTCGGCGACGACTTGATCTTGGTCGAGCTCGGTCAAACGCCGCACGGTCGCGCGCTTGGCCTCAAGGCCAAATTGCGCCTACCCATCCCGCCCGATGCCGGCGCCTCATTTCACCGATACGTCGCAGCTCGCGCCACGGCCGAGCCGGGAGATATCGTCCGGCTCGATCTCGATGCAACCGAAGCGGCCTCGTTCGGCGAGGCGCGCAAGATCGCGGCTCTGATCGCCGTGACGCGCGCGCCTGGCGTGCTCGCGACATTGGGCACGGCCTCGCGCGCCGAAATGACCCAGGCGCTGGTGCGCCACGCCTTCGCGCCAGGATTTGCGGTGTCCGCGCTGGTCGAGCGCATGGCCGCGCTCGCGACGGCGGTGCCGTGCCGCAATCTGGTGTTCGAATCGAGCCTGGCGGGGGCGGCGGCGGCTCTTGGCGCCTATGGCGGGCCGGCATGATTCGCTACCTCCAGCGTCCGGGGGTGAGTGCGACCGATGTTGACGGCGATATCTTTCTCGTCGATCCGGACAGCGAGGAGGTGTTCTATTTAAACGCGCTTGCTTCAGGCCTCTGGCGCATCGTCCATGTGCCGGCGACGCTTGCCGAAGCGCAGGCAACTGTGCGCGCCGCCTTTCCCGATCGTCCCGCGGATGAATTGGACCGTGACGTGGCCGCCGCGCTCGAGGTCTTGCTCGCGCGCGGTTTCGTGATCAACGTTCCTTGAAGGCGTTGCTGGTCGTGCTTTGCATCCGGTCGGTCAGGTAGGACAGGACGGTTCGTCGGCCGATCTTGAAATCGACTTCGGCGGCCATGCCGGGCTGGACCGGCAATTGCCCCGGCTTGTCGCCGAGATAGGTACGGCTCGTGCGTACGATCACGGGAAATAGATAGTCGCGGGTCTTCGGATCCTCGACCGCGTCGGCCGAAATCTGCTCGACAACGCCGTCGAGCGTGCCGTGGCGGACGTAATCGTAGGTCGTGATCTTGACCTTCGCCGCTTGGCCCACGGCGATGTAGCCGATGTCCTGATTGGTGACTTGCGCCTCGATGACGAGGGAATCGCCGATGGGCACGATGTTCATGATCGGATCGCCGGGGCGCACCGATTGTCCCACCGCGGCCACCGCGAGTTTTTGTACGATGCCATTCACGGGCGCGCGCAATACCATGTTGGACAGGCGCGACGTCTGCTGCTGCATGACACGGTCGGCAACGTCGCGTTCTCGGCGGGCGACCATGAGTTTGTCGAGGGATTCCGCCGCCGCGTCCTGATCGACCGAATTGCGCCGATTGAGCGCCTCGGCGAGCTGAGATTGCACGGTGGTGAGCTGCGCCGACATCTGCGCCATCTGGCCCTCGGCCTCGGTCACCTGGCGCTTGATCGAGAGATACCGGCGCTTGGGAAACTAGCCCTTGTCCGACAGGCTGGACGTCGCGCGTTCCTGTTCGACCAGAACGGTGAAACCTTCCTTGATCTTGGCGAGTTGCTCGACGAGGCCACCGGCCTCGCTGCGCTTCTGGCGCATGACGTCGTCGGCCGCGCCGCGGCGCGAAGCGAGGCCTGCTTGGCGTTCGCGATAAAGGCGGGTCTGGCTTGCCACCAGGTCGGGCCGGGCGGCTTCGATGTCGGGGGTGAAGGCGAGCGCGACGCCAGTCACTTCGGCGGTCAGGCGAATGGTTTCCGCGGCGCGAGTCAGATAGTCGTTTTCGGCTTTTGCCAATTCTTGAATGACGAGTGTCGGGTCGAGCTCGACCAAGATATCGCCCTCGCGCACGGCGCTGCCCTCGCGCACGTTGAGCGTCCTCACCGTGCCGCCATCGACGTGATTGATGATCTTCACGCGGCTGAAGGGCCGGACTTGGGCGTTGGCGGTGGCCACTTTGTCGACTTCGCCGATCGCGGCCCAGGCGATCACGACGACGGTCAGAACAGCAAGCACCATGACCAATAGTTTGGCGAGCGGCGAATGCTCGCGCGCCGAGATCGATTCGATCTCGGGCAGGAAATCGGCGTAATCGCTACGCGGCAGAATGGGCGGCAGACTGGGCAGACGCGGCACGGGCAGCAGCGACCGCAGGCCCTTTTGGGGCGCGGCGCTTCCATCCGGGCCGGTCGGGGGCAGGGGTTCCGGCGCGCTCATGGCTGGGTGGCGCCCGGGGACGCGGGGCCGGCTTGCGCGGAACCCGCCGGCACGGGACCGGGGGCTGGGTTGGCCGCTTGATTCGCCGCGGTCGCCTCGGTCATTCGCTGCTTGGCGTACTCCACGATCTCGGACGGCGGGCCAATTTTTTCGATCCGGCCGTTGATGATGAACGCCACCTTGTCGGCGATGCTGAGCGGCGCGATGCGATGGGAAATCAGCACGATCGTCCGTCCACGCGAGGCGCGTTTGAGGTTGCGCATCAACGCTGCCTCGGAGGCGAGATCGAGCGCGCTGGTCGATTCATCGAGAATGAGGATGCGCGGATTGCGGATCAGCGCGCGCGCGACGCACAGCAATTGGCGCTGGCCCGCCGACAGGCCGCCGCCGCGCTCGGTCAGCATGGTGTCGTAGCCTTGCGGCAGACGCTGGATGAAATCGTGCGCGCCCACGAAACGCGCCACCGCGACGATGCGCTCGGGGTGTTTCACGGCCATGCCGATGGCAATGTTGTCGCGAACGGTGCCGGAAAAAAGTTGGATGTCTTGGGGCACGACGCTGGTTTGGCTGCGCAGCCAGGCGGGCGACATGTGCCGCACGTCGGTGCGATCGATGAGCACGCGCCCGCTTTCCGGCTCGTACAGCCCTTGGATGAGGCGGCCGAGGGTGCTCTTGCCCGAACCCGACGGGCCGATGACGCCCATGATCGTTCCGGCCTCGATCGAAAGGTTCACATTCTCGATCGCAGGCGGCAGGTCGTCCTTGTAGCGGTAGGCCACGTTCTCGAATTCGATGTCGCCTCTAAGCGGCGGCAAGGGCGCGACCGTTCCCGCCTCCATCTCGACGGGCTCGGTCATGATCTCGTCGATGCGCTCGAACGCGGCGCGGACCTCCTGCAATTGATGGAGCGCCACGACCACCTGGCGAATGGGGGACAACGCGCGCGCGGACAGGATATTGGCGGCGATCAGCGCGCCCATCGACATCTCGCCGCCGATGATGAGCCGCGCACCCACGTACATGATCAACAGGCTCACGCCCTGCTGCAGGATATTGCCGAGAACGCCCATGGCGTTCGACATGTTGCTCGATTCGAATCCCGTATGCGCGGTTTGAGCAAGCCGGCTGCCCCAGCGCCGCTCGATTTCGGCCTCAAGGCCCAGCGACTTGATGGTCAGCGCGTTGGTGATCGTTTCGGCCAGGGTCGAAGTCTTGGCCGCAACCGCGGCGAAGGTTTTTTGGACGAGCCCGCGCTGGGCGCGGTGGAAGGCGAGCGAGATCAGCAGGAACAACGGTACCGCGCCGATCGTGATCCAACCGAGCGCCGCGCTGATGAACATCAGCACGGCAATGAACACGAACATGAAGCAGACATCGACCAGGATGATCGGCATCTGGCCGGTGAAGAATGAGCGTATGGTGTCAAGCTGGCGCAGCCGCTCGCTGATCATGCCGGTGGGCGTCGTTTCGAAATGCCGAAATGGCAAGTGCAGCAGCCGGTGGACGACCTCGTTGCCGAGCAATGCGTCGAGCCGCGCGCCGGTATGGCTCGAAACATAGCCGCGGATGCCGCGCAGCATGAAATCGAAGAGATAAAGCACCGCCATGCCGATCACGAGCACATCGAGCGTGTCGAGGGCGCGTTGGCCGATCACTTTGTTGAACACGGCCATGGAGAACAGGGGCGCTGCAAGAGCAAAGATGTTCACGACGAACGACGACAGCAAGAGCTCCCATGTCACCCGCCGCAATCTCGCGCCGATGAGCGCGCGCCAATCGCTTGCCGCGGCGGCGGACGCGCCCTTGGGTTGGAGCAGGAGCGCCTCGAAGCGATCCGCCGTCGCGGCCTCGGCCGAGAGCGCGGTCGAGGCGCCTTCGACTGGATCGAAAACGCTCAGCATCCCGTTCTCGCGGCCCAAAACCAGGCGGGCGGGTTCGTCGGCATTGCCGACGATGACGAAGGGCACGGGCATTACCAGCGCGCTTTTTGCGTCAAGGCCGGTGCGCGCGGCCTTGTAGCCGAGACGGTCGGCGGCGCCGAGGAAGGTCTGCGGCGTCATCCCGTGCGCGCCGATTGGCACGATCGAACGGATATCGGCCTCGGTCACTGGCTTGTCGAAGACCAGCGTCGCGCGCAACAGACAGCGCAACAACGCGTCGATTTGCCCACCCGCTCCGGGTGCCGCGCTGTCGCCTGCATGGCCGGTGTGTACGCCCGCATTGGGTGCGGCGGCAACCACGCGCAAAGGCCGTTGCTCGGCGTCGGGCGCCGCGGGCCGGGAGAAATCGCCGCTCATGGACATGCTGGCGCGATATCGGCGCGCGCGACGCTGCGGATGGCGGAATTCTGCGCTGTCATGGGTCGGGCAGGGTACCACCGAAGCGCCGCGATTTGCGCGCCATGTCTGGTAAGGGGATCGCGCTGAGTCCGCGTTCGCAATATGGGATAAATCCCATTATTCCAGGATCGACGACCCAAGATCCCCGAAAAATCGGCCAGGCCACCAAGTGAGGCGCGATTTGCGACGCGCTTTGCAGTTTGCGTCATACCATCAACCCAGCCATTCACGCGCCTAAGCGTGGTTGCCGCCCATGATCCAGAAAAATTTGATATAGCTTGTGGATAGATCGAACAAGAACCTAATTCACGTTTTGAATCATCTCGTATTTGGTGCTTGTTTAGAAACATAATACAAAATATAAGATTAGTCCTTGGATTTTTGATATCTTCTTCCGATTCAGATGGCTGGTTTTCGATTCCAATGACTGACAGAACGACCCGCCCGGGGACCTATGGTAACTGGCCGTGTTCTTGCTCATTTAGCAAGAAACGGCTGGCAAGCTGTGAGTTTGGCGACCGGTCGGGCCCATCCTTGCGGGAATCGCACCACTTCGGGGGATGTATGGCCTGGTTCGGCGCTTCGGCGATCCGGGGTGGCAAATCATGAAGCGCATCGTTCGGTCTGGTCCCGTCTCATGGGTGATAGGGGCAACTTTCGGTTGGGCGTTTACGCTCATGGCGGTTATCGCGCTGACGCAAGGGGCGACAGCCCAGGGCCAGGCCCAGGTCCAACTCAGCGAGGGCGCGGTCGGCATCGTCTATAACGTCAATGGCGAGGTCGCGGCCAAGCGCGGCATCTACAACCGCGAGCTGGTCGCCAAGGACGAAATTTTCCAGAACGAACGCGTCGAAACGGGCTCCGGCGCGGCGGCGGAACTTGTGTTGCGCGACAACACGCGCATAGCTCTCGGGCCGAAATCGAGCGTCGTGCTCGACAAGGTCGTCTGGGACGCCAACCCCATGCGGCGCAAGATTTCCGTGATGGCGACCAGCGGCTCGGTGCGCTTCACCTCGGGCAATTCGCCGTCCTCGGTTTACGAAATGAAGACCCCGGTCGGCAGCGTGGGTGTGAAGGGCACGGAATTCGTCGTCATCATCGGTTTCAATGGCGTGACGACCGTTGCGGTCGAGCGCGGCACGGTGTTGTTTTCGAACAATTCTGGCGATTCGGTGGTGATCAACAAGGGTCAGGCGAGTTCGATCGCGCCCGCCGATGGCGGCGCCAAACAGGCCCCGCCTGCCAATGCCACGACGACCTCGGACGCGATTTCGACGGTCGTACAGCGTCTGAACGCCTCGGTAGCCACGGCGCGCAATGAAACCACCGGCAGCGGGCCGGGCGGAACAGCCGATCAGCAGCGCACGCTCGGCCAGGGTGGTCAGGGCGGTGCCTCGGGCTCGGCAGGCAATGTCGTTAGCGTTCCGGCCAAGGCCATTCAAGGCGCGCTCAACGGTGCCGATGACGGCGTGAAGGCGCTGACCGATTTCATCCGCGGCGATGGCGGTCCAAGCAAGCCCGACGACGTGACGCGGCGCGCGCTCTCCGTTCTGCGCGAGCTTAGGACCCTCAATTCCCAGGGCACGATCAAGGATATCGACGTGCTGCTGCAGGCGGCCGAACGCGTGGCCGAGGCGGCCTCGAACATCTTCAATACCGGCGGCTTGATGAAGCTCAATATCGACGCGACCTACCGGGTGCCGACCAAGGCGATCGCGCTGGACCTTGAGCCGCCCGATGCCGAAACCGCGCCGGGCTGGGAAGCGGTCGTCCCGCGCGACCAGCGCCTGCAGGGCCCCCAGATGCGCGGCATCACGCGGCCGGGCGGCGATCCCCTGACCGCCGATGGCATTCTTGGGGTCAACAGTGTCGGCATCAAGGTGCGCAACGATTTGTGGCGCGTCGTCGTCATGACGCAGGACATCGGCACGCCCCAGGTGGGCGGCGATTTTCTCAACTATCTCGGCGACGAACTGCGCGTCAACGAAACCTCGATGAAATTCAAGAAGAACGACCCCCAGTCGTGGGCGGAAACGTCCTATCTCACGAACAAAAAAATCGACACGGGCACCGTTGCCTCGTCCGGCGCCGCGACCACGGCCCAGGCCGGTGGCGACCTCATACCCAATATCTCCGACCGCGATGCCGGTGTCGTGGTGGCGGAAACCGACGTGTCCACCGGTGCCATCGACATCCTGCTCATCAACGACAAGGGGCGGGCGGGTCAGCGCGTGAAGACCTATGTCGTTGCAATCCTGCTCGAGCCCATAGAGCAGGCCAGCAGCGTGAAGGGTTTCCCCGACATCGCACGATTCCTCGAGCTCGAAAAGCTCATCAACAAACAGATTACGGAGCTGGTCGCGGAAGCGGACCCAAAGGCCGGCAAGATCGATGGCAACGTATTTGAGAACGATACCAAGAACCCGAGCCCATCCTGAGACCCCGAGATCCTTCGAGCAGGGGGTCGGCGGTCCGGACGCTCCGCGCGCGCGATCGGCGCCGGCCGGTCGCCATGCGCGCGGCCGCGCCTTGGGTTCGAGAGCCGGGCCCCTCGCGGTGTTGTGCCGATTCGTCGCGTGCGCCTTGGCGTGCGCCGTCCTTGGCGCACCGCCGCCCGTCGCGGCCCAAGCGGTCAACTTGGGCGGGACCGCGCGCGAAAATCAGGTCACCTCGCGCGACCGTCCCGATTTCGAGCCGCTCGGCCTCGATTTCGGCACCATCCTTGCGCCATTCCTTGGAGGTTATACCTCGCAAACCTTGAACGCGATCACGGTCCGACCGCGCTTCGAAGTCGTGCAGGAATTCAACGACAATATTTTCAATCAGGCCGACCGCGGCGTGGGCGACAAGATCGTGCACTTCAAGCCCGCGCTCTCGCTCGGTTCGGATTTCGAAAACCATGCGATCACGGCGTTCTTCGATGCCGATCGCGGCCGGTACTACGAAAACCGCCAGGAAAACTACACCGACTATAACGTGGGCACCAAGACTACGATCCAGGTGCTCGACGAGACGAGCGTGACCGCTGGTTATACGTTTTCTAAGAAGCACGAAATCGGCAATGCGCCGCTCGATCCCGCGGTCGCGGCAAGGGGCGGCACGGCCTTCGGCCAAATTGTCACCGATCGCGGCGTCGGCATCACGAATTTTGACCAACATCTGATCGAATTGGGCGCGGTCCTGTCGCAAGACCCGCTCATTCTTCGCGTCGATACCGCCGCGCGGCGCTCAAGCTATCAGCCTAAATTGGAGATTGAAAACGAAGACAGGAACATTTGGCAATTTCAAATCACGCCGCGCATCGGTTATCAGTTTTTCGAGGACACGACGTTCTACATCCAGCCGCAATATGCCCGGCGCATCTACGATGCGAAATTCGACCGCTCCGGCAACAACAATAACGGCCGCGAGAAGCAATTGCTGTTCGGCGTCACCTACGATTTCAGCGATCTGACATTTGCCGAAATCAGCGGCGGCGTGGTGCATTCGCAATTCGATGACCGGCGGTTCAAGCCGTCCACGGGCTTCACATTCGACGCGACGCTCATCTGGAATTCCACCGATCTCTCGACTTTCACCTTTCGCGCGCTGCGCAGCAATCTCGCGACCACCGACACCGAAACCAAGACGGTCGCGACCCAGCACTTCTCGATCGGCCTCGACTACGAGGCGCTCGACAATCTCATTTTGACGGGCGTCATCAGCTATACGAACAGTGAATACCTGACGGACCTGCCCGCATTCCTGAACGGCGTGCAATTGCAGAACCGGACCGACGACCAGTTTCAATATCAGGCGGGCCTCCGCTACCTTATCGGCCCCAATATCTCCGCGACGGCCAACTACACCCTGCTCGATCGGAAAGCCAATTTCCGAGCGAACAAATTGACCAAAAACCGCTGGCTGTTCGGCCTGGCGGCCCAGCTATGAAGTCCCATCGCACGATCTTCAAATGCTCGATCCAGAAATTCACGATCGACACAACGGAGCCAAGCCCATGATCGCGATTTGCGCACCATTCGCCCGCAGTTACGCCCGGTGGGCTGCGGCCGTCATTGCCGGCGTCTTGATTCTGACGACCGCTTGGGGCGCGTCGGCGCAGTCGATCACCGAATACCGGCTGGGATCGGGCGACCGGCTCAAGATCACAATTTTCGGCCAGGCCGATATGTCGGGCGAGTTTGCGGTCGATGGCGCGGGGGCCGTGACGATCCCGCTCGTGGGCTCGGTCGATGCCGCGCGCCTCACCGTCGGAGAGTTGACCGCGGCGTTGACCGAGAAGCTCAGCAAGGATTTCCTCGTCGATCCCAAGGTGTCGATCGACGTGCTCAACTACCGCCCGTTCTATGTTCTTGGCGAGGTCAAAAGCCCCGGCAGCTACGCCTATGTCGTCGGCGTAAATATGCGGCAAGCCATTGCAATTGCCGGAGGTTTCACCCGCCGCGCGCGCACTTCCTATGTCACGGTATTCCGCGACACCCGCGATGGCAAAGAGACCTTCGACGCCGAACTCGAACTTCCCGTTTTGCCGGGTGACACCATCGAGGCGGAGCGGCGAATTTTCTGATAAATCGCTCTTCGCTAAGGATTTTCTTTAAGTTTTCAACACGGTACCAAATTATCAGGGCGCGCATTTTGGCGGCGCCAAATTTTATTTTGGCTCCAGGGCCATTATCAGTAACTATTTCCGTTCATAATTAATGGCACGATCCGTGCATAGATAGAGCCAAATCGGAGCCACTGCTCGGATTTGGTTGAGGTAGGCTTTATCTAAATACTACAGATAGTTGTTGGATGTTTCTTGAGTAAACTGGCAACTAAAATTGCTAATCATTTAGCGAAATCGACTTGCGAAATCGAATCCAGTTTGAGTTGACGTCCAGGCGGTTGGCATACGGGGGTTG
>JBJXGH010000155.1:0-2781 GCA_046153685.1 Alphaproteobacteria bacterium | reverse complement strand
ACCAAATCGGCGATCGAGATGGCGGCCGTCGCGAACGCCCCGGGTCTGACGCCGGCGCCCGGCGGTCGCGCTTTTCCACCCTGCGGGGTCGACGACCTGCCACGCGTCCTGCGCCCGGCGAGCGCGGGCGGAGCGCTACATCATGCCGGCCAGGTCGAGGTCGTCTCGTCGCTCGAGCGTGACGGCCGTCCGGTGTTCCGTGATCTGCGCTGGGGCGTCTATGTGGTGGTCGAAGCGCCGAGCGACTACGTCGCGCGCTGCTTCGGCGAGTACGGACTGGTCACCGATCCGTCGGGGCGCTTCACGGCGATGTACAAGCCCTATCATCTGATCGGCCTTGAATTGGGCATTTCGGTGGCGAGCGTGGTCCTTCGTCGCGAAGCAACCGGCGCGCCGACAGGCTTTCGCGGCGATGCGGTGGCGGTGGCCAAGCGCGACCTCGCTTCCGGCGAAATTCTCGATGGCGAAGGGGGTTCGACGGTGTGGGGGCGGCTGATGCCGGCGCCCGACAGCTTGGCGAAAGGCGCGCTGCCGATCGGCCTTGCCCATCGCGTGCCGTTGACCCGGCCGGTGCGCCGCGGAGAAACTCTGCGCCGCGCGGATGTGACCCTCGACGAAACGAGCGAGGCGGTGCGCCTGCGCACGCGCATGGAGCGGGCGGAGTCACCCGGACATCAGGCCCATCGCGCGGCCGCGCAATAAGCCTTCCCGCTTCTCAGTCGGGCGGAGTCGCGATCCTGACATCATCGAAATCGGTGGCGCTGTCAGCCTTGGTCCACAGCCCGACACGACCGGCACCGGCGAAGGTTGCATCCTCGGCCGCAAAGAGGCGCCTGCCATCGAACTCGACCGTGAAGCCCCGCCCAAGCGCGGTGAGCCGCAGCGTGTGCCAGGCATTCGTCGTGACCTTCGCCTCGGCGCCGGCGATCTGGGTGCGCCGGCCGCCGACTACCCGGTAGAAACGCACGTTGTCCTCCAGCGCATTGGCCCGCACGACATAGTAATTGTCGCCATCGCGCGCGCGCACGATCAAGCCGGCGGCGCGATCAATCTGGCCGGAAACCGCGCGGAACCTCACGCTCACATCGACATCGCCCGCCACCGGGAGGTCGAACAGACACAGCGGGAAGCGATCGTCGACGCGCAGCGTCGTCGTCTGCGCGAGATGGCGGCCGCCAACGGGCGAAGCGGGGTCGGCGCGGATGCTCCACGCCGAAGCACCGCCGCGCCCCGTAACCCCCGCCGCGCATGGGCCTGCGGTGTCCACGGCGTGGTCGTCAAAGTCGATGATCCACACCTCGGCTTGCGCACACGGTGCGGTGACGAGGACTGCCAGCGTTGCCGCGAGGATCGCCCGCCGAGCGTGCTTGGCGTGATGGGAATTACGCATCGGATCTCCCCGGTTGACTCGGCATGCATCATGCGCCCCCGGGGCGGCACGTCAACCGGCGTCGGCGGAATTGGATATCGTGTCACTGGAACAAGGAATTTCATGAAGCCGCAGGCAGGCTTCGGCTATGCTCGCCGGCATGCCCGGGAGAGATGGCCATGACGATCCAAGCCTCGCTGACGCTCTACACCATGTCACCCTCGCGCGGTTCGATCGCGCACTGGATGCTCGAGGAGATCGGCGCGCCCTACACGCTGAACGTTCTGGACGCCGGCAAAGGCGACACCCGCACGCCCGCTTTTCTGGCGCTTAACCCGATGGGCAAGGTGCCCACGCTCGTCCATGACGGTGTCGCGATCAGCGAGGTGGCGGCGATCTGCTGCTATCTCGCCGATGCTTTCCCGGCGGCCGGACTTGCCGTGCCGATCGGCGACAAGCGCCGCGGCCCCTACCTCAAATGGTTGTTCTTCGGGCCGAGCTGCCTGGAGCCGGCGGTGATCGACAAGATGGCCCAACGGCCACCTCTGCCGCGCGTGCAGGCGGGATGGGCCGACTATGACACGGTGCTGGGCACGCTTGAGGCAGCGCTCAAGCCCGGGCCCTATCTGACGGGCGCGCAATTCACCGCCGCCGACCTCGTCATCGCCGCGTCCTTG
The DNA here is from genome assembly GCA_046153685.1 of Alphaproteobacteria bacterium. Taxonomy (GTDB): domain Bacteria; phylum Pseudomonadota; class Alphaproteobacteria; order CADEGL01; family CADEGL01; genus CAMAPP01. The sequence goes on along the minus strand of JBJXGH010000155.1, from coordinate 735 downwards.
CGCTGGGGCATGTTCATGAAGGCGATCGAGGCGCGGCCGGCCTTCGTCGAGTTCGTGACTCGTTGCACCTCGCGGCCGGCATTCCAGCGGCAAAGCGAATGGGACCGCGCACGGATGGCCAAGACGGCTCAGTCCCCGCCGAGTTGAGCCCACGGTGATGACAACCGCCGGCGCGCGTGTGCGCGATTTCTGTGGCCGACACGGCCTCGACGTGCCGATCCTGTTGGCGCCGATGCCCGGTGCATGCCCGCCCGAATTGTCGATCGCGGTGGCCTCCGCCGGCGGGCTGGGGGCGTGCGGCGCCTTGTTGATGACGCCCAAGGCGATCGCCGATTGGATCGCGGTGTTCCGCGCTCACACCAATGGCGGCTTCCTGATCAACACCTGGATTCCCGACCCCGAGCCGGCGCGAGACGCCGAACACGAGGCACGGGTGCGTGACTTCCTCGGCCGTTTTGGCCCTACGGTTGCGGCGAGTGCGGGCGATGCGCGGCCGGTTGACTTTGCTGCCCAATGCGCGGCGATGGTCGCGGCGTCGCCGCGCGTGATGACCTCGATCATGGGGCTTTATCCGCCTGACACCGTCGCCGCCATGAAGGCACGCGCGATCGCCTGGTTCGCGACCGTCACGACGGTCGCCGAGGCACGCGCGGCGGTCGCCGCGGGAGCTGACGCGGTGATCGCGCAAGGCTCGGAGGCCGGCGGCCATCGCGGAGCGTTCATGGCGGCGATGGC
>JBJXGH010000151.1:0-2527 GCA_046153685.1 Alphaproteobacteria bacterium | reverse complement strand
TGTGATTGGCCGCGGTGTCGAGCGAGACACGGAACGTCGTCGCCGCCCGCGCCCGACGCACGAAGGGCGCGAGAAGCGGGAGCGCGGCGGCAGTCGCGAGGATGCGTCGGCGTGACATGGACATGTTGGATCTCCTCCCTTTGGGTGCGTGGACGTTTTCTTGACTTTGTCCGGACATATGGACAAAGTCAAGCGATCATGCTTTCCGCTCCCCTCGCCGGCCTGTGCGTCGTTTCGGTCGAGCAGTATGGCGCCGGACCGTTCGGCACGCAGCTCCTCGCCTCTCTCGGCGCCGAGGTGATCAAGATCGAGAACCCGCGTGACGGCGGCGATGTCTCGCGTCAGGTCGGCCCCTACTTCACGCCCGGTGTCGCCAAGGACCGAGCGAGTCTGTTCTTTCAAGGCCTCAATCGCCACAAGCGCAGCGTAGCGCTCGATCTGAGCGTGGCCCGCGATCGAAAAGCGTTTGAGCGCCTGGTCGCCGGCGCCGATGCGCTGGCCTGCAACCTGCGCGGCGATGTGCCTGCCAAGTTGGGGCTGACCTATGCGACACTTGGACAGATCAAGCCGGAACTGGTGTGCGCTCACCTGACGGCCTATGGCCGCGACGGACCGCGCGCCGCCTGGCCGGGCTATGACTTCCTGGTCCAGGCCGAGGCGGGTTATTTCTCCATCAATGGCGAGCCGGGAGCGGTCCCATCGCGCTTTCCGCTTTCGATCATCGATCTGATGGCGGGCTATGCCATGGCGCTTGGATTGCTGGCTGGCGTGCTCGACGCGCGTCGGACCGGGCGCGGGCGCGACATCGACGTATCGCTTTTCGATGTCGGGCTTTTCAATCTCAACTATCTCGCGACGTGGTTTCTCAACGCGGGGCATGTTCAAAGCCAGGAGCCGCGTTCGGCGCATGCCTCGCTGACCCCTTGCCAGCTCTATCGCACCAGCGATGGCTGGATCTACATCATGTGCAACAAGGAAAAATTCTGGACGGCATTGTGCGCCAAGCTGGGACGCAGGGAGTATGTGAGCGATCCGCGTTTCGTCGACTTCGCCGCCCGGCTGAAGAACCGCGCCGTGTTGACCGAGCTGCTCGACGCGGCGTTCGCTCCCCGCACCACCAAGGCATGGCTCGACGAATTGGCGGGGCAGGTCCCCTGCGCGCCGGTCCATGACATTCGCGCGGCGCTGGAATCACCGTATGTCACGGATAGCGGCCGCATTGAAACCCTGCATCACCCCGAGGGGGCCGCCATCAGGCTCTTGCGCTCGCCGATCCTCGCCGGCCATGAACCGGAGGGGCGCTTGGCGCCGAGCCTGGGCGCCGACACGCGGCCCTTGCTCGGCGAGATCGACGCATGACCCTTGCCACGGCCCGCTATCGGGTGATCGCACGCGGCCTGGCCGAGGACATCACCGCGGGACGCTATCGGCCGGGCGCGCATTTGCCGACCGAAGCCGAGCTGTGCAAACGCTACGCCGCCAGCCGGTTCACCGTACGCCAGGCCCTGGCCGCGCTGCGTGCCAATGGTCAAATCACCAGCCGTGCCGGAATTGGAACCATCGTGACATCGGTGGAGCCGCAGCGCGCGTTTGTCGAGACCCTGGCGACGGTCGACGACATCTTGCGCCACGGCTACGCGCCTTTCGTCGTTGACCGGATCAACGATGTCGTGGCCGATGCGGCCCTGGCCGAGCGTTTGGGGGTCAAGACGGGCCAGGCCCTGATGCGGATCGAAGGCATGCGCTATCACAAGCTCGCGGCAAAGCGGGTGCCCTTCGCGTGGGGTGAGATTCACGTCGTCGCCGCCTACGGCGCGATTCGCCCGCGGCTGAAGAACCTCGACCGGCCCATTGCGAGCCTGATCGCCGACATGTTCGGGACCATGCCCGTGACCATCGACCAGGAGATCCAGGCCACCGTCATGCCATCGGCGCTCGCGCGTGCGCTCGAGGCACGGCCACGCAGCCCGGCGCTTCATGTGCTTCGGCGTTACCGCGACGCCGAGGGCGAACCCTACGAAATCGCGCGCTCGATCTATCCCGCCGATCGCTTCATCTATCGCAATACGTTGACCAGCGCGCGGTGACCCTCGATCGCGGGCCGACCATTGCCGCGCCGCGCCGGGCGAACGACATCATTGTCAACGCCGTCTTAACCCAATTCCCTAACGAGATGTTAACGGCTCGCCGTTCATACTTCATCCTTCCAATGGGTGGGGAGGCGAACCAATGACAGCATTTCTCTGGGCGCTGGCGGCCGACGAACAAGGCACCACGGCCGTCGAATACGGTCTGATCGCGGCACTGGTCTCGCTGGCCGGCGTGACCGCGCTGCAAAGCACGGGCGCGTCGCTCAGCGGCATATTCAGCAGTATCTCCGGCACGCTCGAATCGGCGGCGGGCGGACTTGGACCATGACCGATCGCCCGGCGCGGGCGATCCCCGTGAGGGGCCTAGGCGCGACGCGCTGACCTGGCGCGCGCCGGTGCGCGCGATCTGAGCCGGTTCGGCGACGCGGCGGCGTACA
>JBJXGH010000146.1:0-5239 GCA_046153685.1 Alphaproteobacteria bacterium | reverse complement strand
ACCTTGGCGGCCTCGCCCCGTGATCGCATCCTCTACGTCGTCACCACGGAACGGGGAGACCGCCTATGCATCATCAGCGTGCGGGTAGCAACCAGCCATGAGCGACGCATCTATGAAGAAGAGCCCTAAGCGCCCTGAGCCCATCGAGCCCTCGGCTGAGTCTCTCGCCGAGATGCCGGAGATCGACCCGTCGAAGCTCCGCCGCCGTCCGGGGCGCGGCCATCATGCGGATCTGCGAAGCGGCGAGCTGGTCGCCGTAGATCCCGATTTGTGGCCGTACTTCGGGAGCACCGAGGCTGTAAACGCCGCCCTTCGTGGGCTCGTCGAGGCGTCCAAGCATGTTCAGCGACCGGGATCGCGGTAGGGCGCGCGCATGCTCATCGCGGGGGAGCGCCTCTACTCTCGCGGTTCCTCGTCCACCCGCGGAGGCCCAAGCCCATAGTTCGCATAGATCTCCGCCGCCAATCGGTAAAGGAGTGGCCCTCCTGCGCGGCTCACCGAGAGTTCGAGCCCCGCGCCGAGGGCCGCTCCTTCGAGCCCGCCGCCGCCCTCCTCGAGCGCATCCGCGCCGCCTCCGCTGCCGCGCCCGCCAAACCTGCCGATCCCAGCCCACCGGCACGTCCCTCAGCATCAGGTTAACTGACAACCCAAATGATCTGACGACGCACAGTTGCGATATCGATGCCCGATCCGGATTTGGCAAAATCTGGCAACGAGCCACGGGAAATACCCCGACTGGATCAAGCCGGGGAAAAGTCAAAATCGCTTCATATCAACGGAAAAGTGAATGGCGCGCCCGGCGAGACTCGAACTCACGACCTCTAGCTCCGGAGGCTAGCGCTCTATCCAACTGAGCTACGGGCGCCGCGCGGGCGGACTGTAGCCGGGGCGGGGCGGGGGCGCAATTCTTCGGCGCTTGGCGTGTCCGGCGCCGGGCGCGCGGTCATTGGCTCGGCGGGCGCGACCCTCGACCTGTCATCGTACATCATTGCTCGTCATCGCCCGGTCATCGACCCACCATCGCCCAGTTATCGACCCGTCACTACCCGCAATCGCCCGGCCGTCGCCCGGCCTTAGCTTCGTCCTCGCTCCGTCTTGGCCGAAACTCGATTTGGCCCGATGCCGGTTTGTTCCGATCCCGGATCCGGGATTGCCCGTGTTTTGCCGTGCGCCCGCGCCCTGCTAGGCTTCGGTTCGCCACAGGGAGGACAGGACATGGGTACGCTGATCAAGGACGCGACCGTCATCACCGTCGATTCCAAGCGGCGCATTCTCGATCCGGGCGCGGTCTATATCGAGGGCGCGCGCATCGTCGAAGTCGGCCCCTCGGCCGAGCTCGCCGCGCGGCGCGCGGGCTTTGCCAGCCGCGTCATCGACGGCCGCGGCAAGGTCGTGGCCCCCGGCTTCGTGAACATCCACAGTCATGCAGGCTTCAACATCTTTCGCGGCCGGAGCGAGGACGCGGGCTTCAAGGCGCCGACCGGGCTCTATTTCCCCATGTCCACCGTCATGACGCGCGAGGACCGCGCCGCGCTCGGCGCGCTCAGCTATGCCGAGCTCGTGCGCAGCGGCTGCACCTCGGTCATGGAGCTCGAGGAAGACGTCGAATGCCTCGCGCCGTTCGTCGAGACATTGGGCGTGCGCAGCGCCATGGGCGAAATGCTGGGCGACGGCGATCCCGACAAGATGGTGAAGGGTGAATTCGTGTACGACGAAAAGGCCAATGCCGAACAGATGGCGCGCGCCACGGGTTTTGCCCAGCGCTGGCACGCCAAGGCGGACGGGCGCATCACCGCGATCATGGCGCCCAATATGACCATCAGTTCGTCGGCGGCCCAACTCCGCGCCGCGCGGGCGGCCGCGGACAAGCTCGGCCTGCGCCTGACCATTCATTTGGGCTGGAGCGAGTTCGAGCACCAGACCGCGCGCCGCATCCACAACCAGGGCTCCTTCGAGTTCGCGCGCGATAACGGCCTTGTCGGCAAGGACGTGGTGGTCACGCATTGCTATGTCGTCACGGATTCCGATATCGACATCCTGGCGCGCGGTGGCGCCCATGTCGCCCATTGTCCGCTGATGAACGCCTTTCGCGGCCTCATCGCACCCGTGAACCAAATGCGCGCCAAGGGCATCAACGTGGCGCTCGGCATCGACAACATGTTCGGCGATTATTTCGATGTCATCCGCTCGGCCGTCACTTGCGCGCGCATCAAGACGGGCGACCCGGTGGCGCTGCTCTCGTCCGACGCGCTCGAGATGGCGACGATGGGGGGCGCGCGCGCCATGGGCATGGAAAAGGAAATCGGCAGCGTCGAGGCGGGCAAGCGCGCCGACCTCATCATGCTCGATTTCCGCGCGCTGGGTCTGCAACCCGTGCTCGATCCGGTGCAGAATCTGGCCTATCACGCCCACGCGCGCGACGTGGAAATGGTCATGGTCGATGGCCGTATCCTGGTCGAGGGCGGCGAGATGAAAACCATCGACCGCCTGGCGGTGATCGACGCGGCGACGCGGGCGTCCAAATCCGCCTGGGCGCGCTTCGAGAAGAAATACGGCGGCCCCATCGCGGCCTAGCGTGCCGCCCGCGCCGCGCATGGCCTGATGCCGGGCGGGCGCCCGGCGCGTTCGGTTTCGTCTCGTTTTAACGGGGGGCGTGCGCCATGGCCGACGAACCCAACTTCGATATCGGCCTCGTGATGGCCGGCGCCATCTCGGCGGGCGCCTATACGGCGGGCGCGCTCGATTTCCTCATCGAGGCGCTGGAGACATGGCAAGCCGCCAAGGACCGGGGCGAGGACGTGCCCTCCCACGGCGCGCGCATCACGGCAATGGCCGGCGCTTCGGCGGGCGGCATCTGCGGCGCTATCGCCGCGGTGGCGCTGGGCCACGCGTTCACGCACGTCTCCCACCGCAATCTAGGGCGGGCGACGAATCCGCTGTTCCAGTCTTGGGTCACGTCCATCGACATCGCGCCGCTTCTCGAAGTGGGCGATCTCGCGAACGACGCGCCGCTTTTTTCCCTTCTCAACACCTCGCGCTTGGATGAAATCGTGGCCGGGGTGCTCGCGACCACGGGCGCGCCCATCGCGCGGCCCTATATCGCGCAGGATCTGGCGGTGCGCCTCGCGGTCGGCAATCTGCGCGGGGTTCCCTACGCCTTCGGCCTCAAGGGCAACACGGGCGCGGGCCACGCCATGGTGCTTCATGGCGACGATGCCTCCTTCGTCGTGGCCGAGCGGCGGCCCGCGGATCTGCGCCCCGGTTGGTCGTGGTTGAAGCGCCCCAACGACGCCTCGGACGATGCCTGGCGCGCCTTCGGCACGGCGGCGCTCGCCACCGGCGCCTTTCCGTTGTTCCTTCGCGCGCGCGGCCTCGCCCGTTCCAATCACGCCGCGCTCGACCATCGCCGCTTCGTGCTGCCGGGCGACGGCACCAGCGATCCCATGACCGGCCCCAGCAAGGTCGTCGAGATTCTCGCCGCCTGGCCTGCGCCCGCGCCCGATCCGAGCCAGCCGTACAAATTCCTCTGCGTGGATGGTGGCGTCATCGACAACGAGCCCCTGGGCCTGGCCCACGAGGTGCTCGCCGGCGGCCTGCTCAACCGCAACCCGCGCGCGGGCGAGACGGCGACGCGCGCCCTCGTCATGATCGATCCCTTCGTCGAGGACACGACGCTCGGCCCCGCCGAGCTGGCGCCCGTCTTGAAGCTCGTGGCGCCGCTTCTCTCGGCGTGGAAGATGCAATGCCGGTTCAAGCCCGCCGATCTGGCGCTCGCCCACGCGCCCGGCGTCTACAGCCGGTTCTTGCTGGCGCCCAGTCGCGGCGCCGATCACCCGGCGGGCGCGCATCCCTGCGCCTCGGGCGGGCTTGCCGGATTCCTCGGCTTCTTCCACGAACGCTTTCGCGCGCACGACTATCTGCTCGGCCGGCGCAACTGCCAGCGATTCCTTGCGCACCACTTCACCTTGCCGAAGACGAACCCGCTCTTCGCGGCCTGGATCGGCAAGTCGTGGGCCGGCGCATGGGAGATCGCCGAGCCCGAGGGCCCGCACGCACCGATCATTCCCCTGGTGGGTGCGCTTAAGGCGGAGGAGCCCTTGCCTGCCTGGCCCGCCGGCGCCTTCGACCCCGAGGACATGGAGGACGCGGTCGAGACGCGCGTGGAGGCGATCCTGGACGCGGCGATCGCCGATTTGAGTTGGGTCGTGCGCCGCTATATCGGCATCGGTCGGTTTTTCGGCGGGGAAAGCGCCGTCGTGGACGCGGTCATGGACGCGCTCAAGGGCGCGCTTGCCGCGCAGCGCTTGGAGCGGCCCTAGGGCGCGTTGCGCTCGGCGAGGTCGGGGGTGGCGGAGGCCTCCGCCGCGAGCGCCCGGCGTCCCTTCGCGTCCGCGCCCGAGGGCAGGGCGGCGTCCTCGCCCGCGCCGCGCCGCGCGATCCAGGCGGCGATGTCTTCGAGGACGATATCGGCCTGCAAATCGCGCGTCAGCATGTGGTAGCCCGAGGGATAAATCGCGATCCGTGTCTTGTCGTTCGGCGGCAGGCGTTCGAGCAGCGCGCGCGTGGCATCGCGCGGGATGAGCTCGTCGCGTTCGCCGTACAGCACCAGTGCCGGCGTTTCGATCCGCGCGGCCGATTCGAGCGCAATGTCCATGAGGTTGACCAGGCCCCAGACGGCATCGACGCGCGCGCCCTTGATGACGAGCGGATCGCGCGCGAGACGGCGCAGCATCGCCTCGTTGTCCGAGGGCACGATCTTGAGCCCCCGCCCGGTCAAGATCATCGAAGGCGCGAGGCGCGCGGCGAGCCAGAGCGCCACGCGTTCGGGCAAACCCATGGTCGCCCGTCCCCAAATCGCGGGCGCGACCAGAATGGCGCCGTCGATCGCGGGCGGGCTCGCGCCGCCGAGCGCGGCCAGGCCCACCCCGCCACCCATGCTCTCGCCGACCAGATACAGCGCCTTCCCCGGATGGCGCGCGCGCAAAAGCGCGACGGCCGCGCCCAAATCCGCGATCAGCGCCGCCTCGCCGGGCCAAAAGCCGCGCGAAACCGTGCCGCCGAAGCCGCGCTGGTCATAGGCATAGGTCGCAATCCCGCGTGCGCGCCAATATTGCCCCGGCTCGTCGAAGGCATTGGAATAATCGTTCATGCCGTGAAGGCCGAGGATCACCGCGCGCGGCTCGCCCTCGGGCAGCCAGGCGCGCAAGGGCAGGCGCGCGCCGTCCGGCGCCACGATGGC
>JBJXGH010000140.1:0-3429 GCA_046153685.1 Alphaproteobacteria bacterium | reverse complement strand
GCCATCTGAAGATCAACCGCGCCATCGCGACCCGGTACGACAAACTCGCCAGTTCGTTTCTCGACTCGCTGCATATCGCTGCCATCCGTCGATGCCTGCGTCACGCTACTTTGTAAACACGGCCTAGTCTCCGGACCCGGTTTCGCGTCATGAAGCGCGATAACTTTTCATGCCGCGCTTGTGGAGCTAGCCCCGCACTTTCGCCGGGCATCGCGCTTCACGTTGACCACATCATTCCATGGAGCCGAGGCGGCGACACGATTGATGAGAACCTTCAGACCCTGTGTGAGGCGTGCAACCTCGGAAAGAGCAACGTCCTTTAGCGGGTTGCATATGGCGGATTTGGGGACGCACAAAATTTTTGACGTGCCACCTTTCCGCTCAAAGGAACGGCGACGTCGATGAAGCTCCCGCCGCATCCTGGCTTGTCGGCTCGGCATGATTTTGGACCCGATAAACTTCAGCGTCACATACGCCGCCGCGTGCCTGGGCGTCCATCGCGAGCCTCTGTCGGGCGTTCTAACCGCTCACGCCGACATTTCGCCGGAGATGCCGATCCGCCTCGACAAAGCGTGATCGGCGGCGCGCTTCGCGGTATGGATGCGTCATGACATTCGGTGTCTTCATCCACCGCGCCGATTCCATCTATGACTACAGCCCGGCCGAGCGATACCAGTTTCCTCGGCAATACCGTGATCGCGTCCAGGCCTGCATCGGCGATTGGATCATCTATCTGGAGCCCAGCAATGTTCCACAAACGCGCGGCTATTTCGCGATCGCGCGCGTTCAGCAGGTCGTTCCAGATCCGAGTGCACCGAACATGTTCTTGGCAAGGATCGAGCCGGGTTCGTATCTTGACTTTGCCAATCCCGTCCCGTTCCACGACGCGGCAGGTCCGGTGGAAAGGGGCCTGTTGAACGAACAGGGCAAGATAACCGGCCGCGCTCGATCGGCAGTACGTGCCATTTCAGCGGCCGATTTTGATCGGATCATTGAACTCGGACTCGCCGATCGCGACCCGCTGCTCCCGCGAGTCGAAATACCGGCTCCAGCCGATGGACTGTCCGAAGCGCGGGCGGAGTACTTGTTCGAACAGTCGCGCTCCCGCGTGCAGCAACTCACCTCTCGCATCGTTCGCGACCGGGTGTTCCGGCAGGTCGTGCTTCGTGCCTATGGCGAGCGTTGCGCCTTCACCGGCCTGAACCTGATCAACGGTCGCGGACGTGCCGAGGTCGAGGCCGCCCACATTCGTCCTGTCGAAGCGGATGGCCCCGATATCGTCAACAATGGCCTTGCGCTCTCGGGCACCGCGCATTGGATGTTCGATCGTGGGCTGATCAGCTTGGGTGATGACCTTGAGATTCTGATCTCACGCCAAGTCAACGACATGAGCGGCGTGAATGGCTTCATCAACGCGAGCCGTCGCGCCCATGCGCCGCATCGGGCCGGCGATCGCCCGCACCCACGATTTCTCCAATGGCATCGCGAGAACCGATTCAAGGCATAGCGTGCCCATTTTGCACACGGCTCGGCGCGTCGCCATTGGATAACCCCCTTGACATTCCTAGGAATAATGACCACCTCCGGCCGATGGTTCCTATCGACCCCTGCCGCCCCGTCCCCCGCCTTGTCGCGCATCCGGTGAATCGTGTTTCGTCGCGTAATTATCCCAGTCGAATCAATGGGTTGTTTTGCGACAGGCGCATCATCCCCGGCTGCGGCCGGGCGCGCTTGCGCCCTGCCCTCGCCGGCGCTAGGCTTCGGTTTACGCAACCCTCGATGACATTCCCATGCCGCAGACGCATCACAGCAAGGTCCTGATCCTCGGTTCCGGCCCGGCCGGCTACACGGCGGCGGTCTACGCCGCGCGCGCCAATCTGCAACCCATCCTGGTGCGCGGCATGCAGCCGGGCGGCCAGCTGTCCATCACCACCGATGTCGAGAACTATCCCGGCTTCGCCACCGCCATCCAGGGTCCGTGGCTGATGGACCAGATGCACGCCCAGGCCGAGCATGTCGGCACGCGCCTGATCGAGGACGTGATCGTCGAGGTGGACCTGTCGCGCCGGCCCTTCGTCGCGCGCGGCGATTCGGGCGACAGTTACGTCGGCGAGACGCTGATCATCTGCACCGGCGCGCAAGCGCGCTGGCTGGGCCTGGAGAGCGAGACGCGCCTGCGCGGCTTCGGCGTGTCGGCCTGCGCGACCTGTGACGGATTTTTCTTTCGCGACAAGCGCGTCGCCATCGTCGGCGGCGGCAACACGGCGATGGAAGAGGCGCTCTATTTGACCAACCACGCCAAGCGCGTGACCGTCATCCATCGCCGCGATTCCTTCCGCGCCGAGAAGATGCTGCAGGCGCGATTGCTCAAGCATCCCAAGATCGACGTCATCTGGAACGCGACCGTCACCGAGGTCCTGGGCGGCGGCACGCCGGCGGCGGTGACGGGCCTTCGGCTGCGCGACACCGTCACGGGCGGCGAGCGCGCGATCGACATGGACGGGCTGTTCATCGCCATCGGCCACGTGCCGGCGACCGAGCTGTTTGCGGGCAAGCTCAAGATGGATTCCGAGGGCTACATCATCACGCGGCCGGATTCGACCGCGACCGACATCCCGGGCGTCTTCGCCGCCGGCGACGTCAAGGACAAGATCTTCCGCCAGGCCGTCACCGCCGCGGGCATGGGCTGCATGGGCGCGCTCGAGGCCGAGAAATTCCTCGCCCACCAGGAAGCCCATCTCGAAGCGGCAGCGCAATAGGACGGCGGCGCCATGACGACCATGGATTGGGACAAGCTGCGCATCTTCCATGCCGTGGCCGAGGCCGGCAGCTTCACCCATGCCGGCGACAAGCTTGACCTCAGCCAATCCGCGGTCAGCCGGCAGATCGGCACGCTCGAAGACCAGCTCAAGACGCCGCTTTTCCACCGTCATGCGCGCGGGCTCGCCCTGACCGAACAGGGCGCGATGCTCAACCGCACGGTGCGCGACGTCTTCGCCAGGCTGGCGCTGGCCGAGGCGCAGATCACCGAGCTCAAGGACCGGCCATCGGGGCCGCTGCGCGTCATCACGCCGGTCGCCTTCGGCACGCTGTGGCTCGCCCCGCGCCTGGGTCAGTTCCTCGACCGGCACCCCGATATCCGGGTCAATCTTCACGTCGCCGACGAGGAAGTCGAACTCGGCATGGGCGAGGCCGATTGCGCGATTCGCATGCAGCCGCCCCGCCAGCCCGATCTGATCCAGCGCCATCTGCTGACCATCCATAACCATATCTATGCATCACCAGCTTACCTCACGAAATATGGTACACCGAGTACATTGGAAGAGTTGGAGAAGCACCGGCTGATCGTCTATGGCGACGACCCGCGCCCGCCTTTCCCGCAGGTCAATTGGCTGCTGACCGCGGGGCGTCAGGGCGGCGAGCGGCGCC
>JBJXGH010000138.1:0-3144 GCA_046153685.1 Alphaproteobacteria bacterium | reverse complement strand
CGACAACGAAAAGCGCAACTACATGCTCTCGGTCGATGCGAGCGTCGATCAAGCGACCGGCAAGGCCAAAGGCTTCCGTCAGGTCGACCGCGTGCTGACCGAAATGCGCGCGCATTCGAAACAGGCCGTCTTCCTCTACGACGCCTGCCGCAATGCTCCGTACCGCGAGGGCGTCGTCCGCCAAGCAGACGGCCAGCAGGTGCGCGTCGTCGATTCCGCCGGCGCGGCGCCGATCAACGCCGAGGAAAGCGCGCGCGCCAGCCAGGCCGGCCTCTTCATCGCCTACGCCACCTCCCCCGGCAAAACAGCCGACGACGCCTGGGGCCCGCAGGGTTCAATGCACTCTCCATTTACGGAGGCTTTGCTGAAGCATGTTCCGCAGGTTGGCGCGACCATCGACGAAAGTCTTGCGAGGGCGTTTAACATTGTCGGCGAGCTGACAAACTGGGAACAGACGCCGTGGACGAGTTCGTCGCTGACGAACAAGCTTCGTCTGAACGGCCCCTATTCTGTGCGGGAGATTTCATCTCTCTCCGACAGCTTGGCCGGAAAATCCGCGACCCTCCGTATACAAGGATTGCGAGGCGACGCCATTGCGGCCGCGCTGAAAGGCATGCCGAAGACTTTGGTCGCGGACGCCGCGGCGCAATGGTTCGCGTCGGCGCGCGACGAACTGGCGAAGGCTTACGCAAGCGACTATGTCACGTTTCTCCTGCGTCCGAGCGACCACCCGAACGCGGTGTCCTTCTGCTCCGACGGCAGACGAGTCGTGATTTCGTCGTCCGACCCTCCTTCGATCTGGGACGCAGCAACTGGAAAAAGGCTAGTCTCACTCGACAGCAGCAGCCCCGCCGACGCTTCCTGTTCCCCGGATGGAACGCGCATCTTGGCGAGATCCATCGCGAAAGACGCGCCAGCCCTCACGGTGAGGATTTTTGACGCGCAAACCGGTCAGGGGCTCCATGACCTGGCGCGGCATTCGGACAGAATTCTGAGCGCGTCGTATTCCCCCACGGGGGACCGGATCGTCACCGCCTCTGCCGATAGAATTTCGCGGATCTGGGATGCCGCTTCAGGAAAAGAACTAACGAAGCTATTGGGCCATGAAGGCGAAGTATACGCCGCCGCGTTTTCGCCGGACGGACAAAGGGTCGTTACAGTTTCCCACCAAGATGAGACGGTTCGGACCTGGGACGCTCATTCAGGGCAGCAGCTCCAACGGCTCAAATATGACGGCGCGTTGTGGCACGCAAGCTTTTCCCCGGATGGACTCCACATCGTCACCGGGGGAGACAATTATGTAGGCGTCTGGGACTCGCGGACGGGAAAACTATCCTTGCGATTCAGGGCCGCAGATGATGACGGTTTGGTTGCCACGGTTGCATACTCTCCAAGCGGCGAACAAATTCTGACGGCAGAAACTTTTGGGAGGTCAGCTCGCGTCTGGGATGCCTCAACAGGAAAGCTGTTAGTCGAGATACAGAGCCCCTCAGCGTTGCTTGATGCTGATTGGTCACCGGATGGAAGACGTGTCGTTGTTGCCGAGTGGTTTGCGAACGTCGCCAGAATCTATCCCGTCGCTCTCGGGAATGGCGACGCGCCGCCAAATGAAATCGGCGGAGCCTTCGATCCTGATCTTGCCAGAAGGGCTTATGATCTTTTGACGGCCGATCTGCGTGATGAGGTTGAGCGCGAACGCATCCGGTATTGGCCGATCGATCTGGAGCTGCTGCAATGATCGCCAGTCGGGACATCGTCCAGCTGTTGGTCGCGCTTTTCGCGGCGATTCCCTGCGCATCCGTTGGAGCCGATCAACCTGCATTCGCCCCATCTAATAATGGCGTCAATCGCCCACATTTCGGGGCGCGCCTTGGAGGGGACAGCTCCGCCGACCGTCGGCGCGCGACCTTTATAGAGGCCGCCTATGCATCGGCGGACGAGGGCGTGTGCGAGGTTCTGTCGCCCGATCCCGCCTATGTGGATGAGATGCTGTCCCAACTGCAGCCCGACGGCGCGAAAAAATACGAGCGGCGCGTCGCGCTCGTCGTCGGCAACGGCGCCTACCAGAAGGTCACGCGGCTGACCAATCCGCCGAACGATGCGAACTCTATGGCGAGGTTGTTCCGGGCGATCGGCTTCACCGTCTATCGAGCGATCGATGTGACGGAAGCTGGGCTCGGTGACTGCTTCTCACGCTTCAAGGCCGATCTCGAAATATCCGATGCGAATGCGACGAAGGCGGACATCGCGCTTTTTTTCTATGCCGGCCACGGCGTACAGCTGACATCCGCGAAGGACAACAAGAAGCGCAACTACATGCTCTCAGTCGATGCGCGCGTCGATGAAGCTACCGGCAAGGCGGCCGGCTTCACCCAGATCGACGCAGTCCTGACCGAGATGCGCGCGCACGCGAAGCAAGCGGCCTTCTTCTACGACGCCTGCCGCAACGCGCCCTTCGGCGCTGGCGTCGTGAAACAAGTGGACGGGCAGTCCGTGCGCCAATTCGACGCGAGCGGCGCGGCGCCAATCAACGCCGAAGAGACGGACGCCGCGTCCCAGGCGGGCCTCTTCATCGCTTACGCAACTTCGCCCAACAAGACCGCCGACGATTCCTGGGCCGGCGGCGCATCGACTCACTCCCCATTCACTCAGGCGCTTCTCGACGGCCTGGCGATTCCGGGAGAGACACTTGATCAGGCGCTGGCCGGGGTTTTCGACAAGGTCCTTGAAAAAACAAATGGGAGACAGACTCCCTGGATCAGCTCCTCTCTGACGGCAGATCTGAGGCTCAACGGACAATACGGAACGCGCGAGATTTCGACGCGAACTGAGAGCTTTGCCGTCCAGTCCAGCGCATTGCGCGAACAGGGACGCCGCCAGGGTGCGATCATTGCCGCCCTGAAGGGCTTGCCGAAATTGTGGATCGAGGGCGATGATGCCAAGACCTTCGGCTTGGCGCGCGCGGAACTGGCTCGATCGATCTGGCGGAAAAGCGGCAAATCGATCGGCGGCGATGCTATGCGCGCCAAGTTCTCCCCTGACGGCCGACGGATCGTCACGACCGACGTGTACGGCCGCTCAGCGCGGGTTTTTGTGGCCTCGATAGGCAAGAAGCTCCTGACCTTCGCCGGCGACAACGAGAAC
>JBJXGH010000136.1:0-19135 GCA_046153685.1 Alphaproteobacteria bacterium | reverse complement strand
CCGATGCGCTTGCCCTTGAGGCCGTGCTCGTGCGCGATCGCCGCGATGCGCTCGGCGGTGTTCTCGACATGCATGTAATAGGTGCGGATATCCTTGATCCACGACGTCTCGCGCGGCAGGGTTTCATCGACATTGCGCACGAGCATGGTCGGTTCGCCGCCATCGGTGCGGAAGATCATGGCCTGCGGGCTATTGACCCCGACCCATGAATCGTAACCGCCGAGATAATAGTGATCCTCGGGCGCGACCAAGACGACGCCGTCGAAGCCCTTGCGCTTCAGGGTCTCGCGCGCCCGCGCCATGCGCTCGCGGTGTTCGGATTCGGCAAACGCAGCATATGTCGGCATGTCGCCCTCCCTTTATGGGAAAGGAGTGGACGACAACCGGGGCGCGCAGGTCAACAACCCCGTTCCAAAGTCCGCGCGCCGGTGCCCGTGCCGTCAGATCAGGAACGCACTCAGCGTCAATTCGCTTTTCGCCACGCCGAGCAAGGTCACGCTGTCGTCGAGATCGAGCTGAATGACGCAGTTGGCGCCGACATCGTGCGCCGCCTGAAGCGCCGCCGACCCATTGCCAAAGCCGAAAGCGGAAAGATCGAGCCGGTCTCCGCGCAGGGCGTCGAAATCCTCGATGCGGTCCGCGCCGCCGCCATCCGTGAATACGAAAATGTCCGCCCCGCCGCCGCCGACGAGGGCATCGCTACCCGCGCCGCCATCCAGCCGGTCATTGCCAGCACCCCCCGAAAGCCGGTCGGCGCCCGCCCCGCCCGACACGGTATCGTTGCCCTGGCGGCCGAACAGCACATCGTCGCCTTCCGTGCCCGCCATGACATCCGCGCCCGCACCGCCGACGCCCGTGGCCGCGCCGGAGTAATTGCCGCCAAAGACGACATAGGCCTCGCCCGCGCCGGAGGCATGGTTGGGCGCGCCGATCGCAATATCGTCGAAACCATCGCCGTTGACATCGCCCGCCGCGCTGATCGACCGGCCAGCGAGATCACCCGCGACGAAGCCGCTGACCTCGAAGCCGTCGCTTTCCGCCATGGTCTGGGACAGATCGAGGCTGGCGCCGAAACCGCCGGCCTTGCCGTAAACGACGTAAACCCGCCCGGCATCGCCCGCGTCCGCGACATCCGCACCAGGCGCGGCGACGACGAAGTCGTCGAGGCCGTCGCCGTTGAAATCGCCGGCGGCGCTCACGCTCAAGCCGAGATTGTCGCCTGAAGCCGCCCCGCGCACGACGAAACCGTTCGTGCCGTCCAAATCGCCGAGCGAAATCGACGCGCCGAAGCCCGAAGCCTTGCCATACACGACATAGGCCGCACCGGCATCCGCCCGACCCGCGGGGTCCGCGCTCGGCGCGCCGATCACAAGATCGCCGAAGCCGTCGCCATTGATGTCGCCCGCGGAACTGACCGACCGACCCGCAAGATCGCCCGCGGCCCCGCCATCGAGGCGCACGGCGCGCGTCCCATCGACGAAGCTCGAATCGAGCCGGGCACTGGCCAGGGAATTTCCGCCGAGACGTCCGGGCGAGCCGAAGACGAGATAGGCCGAACCGGCATCGCTACCATTGGCATCCGAGCCGCCGGCGCCGATGATCAGATCGTCGGCGCCGTCGCCGTTCACATCCCCGGCGCCATGCACCGATTCGCCCGCGCCGTCGAGCAGATTTGCGCCATATAATACGAAGCCGTTCGTGCCGTTCAAGCCAAGGGCATTGATGTCGGGCGTGAAGTTCGCGGCACCGAACACCACGTAAACGCGGCCCTGGTTGAAACCGCCCGGTGAATCACCGTAGCGTTCGCCATAGGCGACATCCGAATAGCCATCGCGGTTGAAATCGCCGACGGCATGGGCCGACTGGCCAAGATAGGAATTGAGATTACCTTCGCTGATCGTGAACCCGATCTGGCTGGTGAGCGCGCCCGCATCCACCGCGCCCGCGCCAAGAGCGCTTGAGCCGCCGTAGATCACATAGCCCTTGCCGGAGCCGGGCACGCCCGCCTGCGGCGCCGTCGCCACCACGTCGTCGAACCCGTCGCGATTGACATCGCCGCCGAAACCGACAGCGGCGGCGAACTGGTTGCCGGCAGCGCCGCCCAGGATGACCGCGCCGCGCGTGGCCGTCATCGCGGCAAGATCGAGATTGGCGTTGTCGGCGGCGCCGTAAACGACATAGGCGGCACCGGCATTGACACGACCGAAGGGGTCCGCCGCCTCCGCGCCGATGATCACATCGGCGTAGCCGTCACCGTTCACGTCGCCCGCATTGCTGATCCCGACGCCCAGGCCGTCGCCCGCGCTTGCCGCCGCGATCTTGAAACCGCCACCACCCGCGCCAAGATTTGCGAGGCTGACGAGATTCTCAACGACATTGACGACATCGATGGCAAAGCCGGCCGAACTGGTCTTGGCGCCGTCGGATACCTGAACAATGATGGTATGGCCGCGCGCGGTCTCATAGTCGATGGCGCCACCGGCGGCGACCGTCACGACTCCGGTCGCGGCATCGATGGCGAACCGTCCGCCCGCATTGTCGAGCAGGCTATAGGTCACGGCACCACCCGCTGGATCGAAGGCCAGGGCGGCGATGCCGACGAGCGTGCCGGCGCCGGAATTCTCGAGCACCTGGTTCGGCGCATTGTCGCCATCCGCGGGCGAAGTCGGCGCGGCATTCAACAGATTGATCGTGAAGGAAGCGAGACTCGACAGCGAACCGGAAGACGCCGAAACGAGAATGTTCTGGGTCGAGCCGCTTTCGTAATCGAGCACGGCGGCGTTAGCCACGGTGACGATGCCGCTCGCCGCATCGATGGCGAACCGGCCGCCCGCGTCATCAAGCAGGGTATAGATGATCGCGCCGCCGGCCGGATCGGTCGCATGGGCGCGAATGCCCACCATGGTGCCCGCGGCCACGCCCTCGGGCACGAGATTGGGTGCGAAATCGGCATCGAGCGACGCGGCCGGCGCAAGATCGCGCACATCAATGGTGAACGACTTCGTGGCGCTCAGCGCGCCGTCGGAGACTTCGACCAATATCGTATGCGAGGACTGGCTTTCGTAATCGATGCGCGTGCCGTCGGCCACGCGCACGACGCCGGTCACCGCGTCGATGGCGAAGCGCCCACCCGCGTCGTCGAGCAGCCGGTAGCCGAGCACCGCGCCCGAATCCACATCGGTCGCTTCGGCGGCAATACCGACCAGGGTGCCGGTCGCGGCGTCCTCGTGCACGGCGTTGACCGTTTCATCGCGATCAACCGGCGCGGTCGGAGCGTCGTTCACTGGCGTCACGGTCACGGAGAACGAAGCGGTGGTGCTCGCCAAGTCGGCATTCGATGTCTCGGTCGCGACCGCGCTGACCGCAAGCTGCAAGGTGCCATGGAAATTCGCGGGCGGCGTCAGGCGTAGCCCGGAAAGCGACTCGCCCGGTATCGTCCAAGAGCCGTCACCGTTGTTGGTCCCCGCCGACAGTGTCGCGCCGTCCGGCAGGCCCGAGAGGCGCACGGATAGGATTTCCGAACCGTCCGTGTCGCCGAGCGCGCCCGCAATCGAAAATTCAATCGCGGAATCCTCGGCGCCCGATGCTCCCGCCGCCGATACCGATGGCTCATCCGCCACCGCGGCGATCTCGACGATCATGGCGGCTGTCGTGCTTGCCTCGGCTCCGGTTGAGAGCTCGCGGGTAAACACGGTAAGCGCGAGCGCGATATCGCCGTCGGAATTCGCGGGCGGCGCGAGGGTCAAGCCGGCCAAATCGCCGCCACCGACCGTCCAGGTACCGTCGCCGTTATCGGTTCCCGCCGATAGTGTCGCGCCCGCCGGCACGCCCGCGATGGTCACGCGCGCGATGATCTCGGAGCCGTCGGTGTCCGTGACGGCGGCCCGAATATCGAGCGCGACCTGGCCATCCTCCAAACCGTGAACAACGCTCGGGGCCGCGACCTGGGGCGCGTCGGCGACAGGTGCGATGGTCACGTTGAGGGAGGCCGTGGCGATTGCGATATCGCCATTGGCGGCTTCGGTGCTGTGCGCGGTCACGACAAGGGCGAACGCGCCGTCGAAACCCTCAGGCGGCAAGAGCCGCAGGCCCGCAAGCTGACTCGGCGCGAGAGTGTAGGAGCCGTCCGGATTGGCCGTGCCCGCGGACAGTGTCGCGCCCGCGGGCAATCCGGCGATCGTGACGGGGCCCAGGAATTCCGAGCCGTCCGCATCGACGAGGACGGCCGCGATCTGGAGCGCGACTGCGCTGTCTTCGCTGCCGCTGGAGTCCCGAAGCAAGATCTGCGGAGCGTCCGCGACGGCCTGCACGGCGATACGGATGGCGGCGCTCGTCGTCATGCTGGCAAGGTTCTCGCCTTCGGTCGCGGCGACGGACACCGTCAAGTTCATGGTCGCGTCGACGTTCGCCGGCGGACGAATAGCCAGGCCCGCAAGATCGTTCGCCTTCAGGGTCCAGGTGCTGTCCGGATTCTTCGTGCCGGCGGACAGCAAGGCGCCTTCGGGCACGCCCGCGACCGTGATGTCGCCCAAGACCTCCGAGCCATCGGTATCGGCCAGCGCCGCCGAAATCGACAGCGCAATCCAGCCGTCCTCGGAGCCCGAAGCAGGCAGCGCCAAAATCGCGGGCGCATCGGCCACCGCGTTCACGGTGACCGCGATGGCGGCGGTCGCGACGGAAATATCGCCTGTCTGGATTTCGGTCGCGGTCGCCGTGATCGTCAGAACGAAATCCTCATCCGAATCGGCGGCGGGGGTTGCGCGAAGGCCAGGCAGATCGCCGGCCGCCAATGTCCAAGTGCCGTCGGGATTGGCCGTGCCGGCCGACAGCCGCGCACCTTCGGGCAGGCCTGCAACCGAGATCGAGAGCACTTCCGAACCGTCCCCATCGCCGAGCACGGCGCTGAAATCGAGCGCGATCGCCGTGTCTTCCTCACCCGAGGGCGGAACGCTGGGCGCGCCGATGACCGGCACATCGGCCCTCGCTTCGAGCGTGATCGTGATGCTTGCGGTGGCGAGGGCGGTATCGTGATTGGACGCTTCCGTCGCGCGCGCCGACACGTTCAGAACAATGGCGGCGGACATGTTCGCGGGCGGGGTAAGGGTGAGTCCGGCAAGTTCGGACGCGGCGAGGGTCCAAGTACCGTCGCCGTTGTCCGTCCCGGCCGACAACCGGGCGCCCTCCGGCATGCCCGAAATCGTCACGGCCGACAGCGTTTCCGAGCCGTCGAGATCTGCCAATGCCGCGCGAATATCGAGCGCGACGGGCGCATCTTCCGCACCGGTCGCGTCAACCGCCGATAGGATAGGCGCGTCCGCGACCGCGTTCACCGCGACCGAGATCGCGGCCGTCACGACGGCTTCCGAGCCGTCGTCCTCGCGCGCGATGGCGCGAACTCCCAAAACGAAATCCTCATCGCTATTCGCGGCCCCGATCAATGAAAGGCCGGGCAGCGCCGCGCCGCCGACGCGCCAGACGCCCGCGCCCAAATCGATGCCGGCCGAAAGACGCGCGCCCGAGGGCAGGCCCGAGATTTCGACCGTCAGCGATTCCGAGCCATCGAGATCGCCAAGCGCCGCCGTAAGTCCGAGCAGCACGCCCTCGTCCTCATCGATTGCGAGATCGGCTTCGGCTATGGCGAGGGACGGCGCGTCGGCCACGCCCGCAACCGTGACCGCGATCGCCGCCGTGACCGTGGTTTCGGCGCCGCCGCGCGCCTCGGTCGATGTCGCGGCGATGACGAGCGCCATATCCTCATTCGAGCCAGGCGGCGGGGTGATGGTCAGACCAGCAAGATCGGTCCGCGACAGAGCCCAGACGCCGTCGCCGAGATTCGTGCCCGCCGATAGATGCGCGCCCGCCGGCACGCCCGAAATCTCGAGCGTCAGGGTCTCGGAGCCGTCGAGATCGCCGAGCGTCGCCGATACCGACAAAGCAATCGCAGCATCCTCGTCGCCAGCAGCGGGTGCCACGCTCAATTCAGGCGCGGACGCCTCGTTATCGACGGTCACCGCGATATTCGCCACCGCCGTCTTGGCGTCGCCGTTCGAAGCCTCGGTCGCCGTGACCGAAACCGTCAGCGTGAAATCGTCCGCGAGGCCGTCGGGAACGCTAAGGGCAAGGCCCGGCAGATCTTCCGCGCGCACGGTCCATGTGCCGTCGCTCTGGCGGTTGCCCGCGCTCAGGCTCGCGCCCTCGGGCAGGCCGGAAAGAGTCAATTCGGATAGGGCTTCCGAGCCGTCCCGATCGGCCAGCGCCGCCGCGATGCCGAGGGCGAGCGCGCCCGGGGCGACCGCGAGTTCCGCGGGCGCGGTCAGCAAGGGAAGATCCGCCGACGCCTCGACCGTCACCGCGACGCTGCCCGTCCCAAAGCCACCCTTGCCGTCGGAGACGACATATAAGAAGGAATCAGTGCCCGCGAAATTGGCCGCGGGTCGATACGTCACCGAGCCACCCGAATACGACACCGCGCCATGCAACGCGCCGGATGCGCCGACGACTCTCAGGATGTCGCCGCGATCTGGGTCGATGTCGTTCGCCGTGACGGCGACGACCGCCGTGCCGTCCTCGGTCAAGACCGCGCTGTCTGAGGTTGCGAGCGGCGCGTCATTGGTTCCCGTGACGACGAAGGACAGCGTCGCGCTGGCAATCGAGAAGCCGTCGCCAGCCTGATAGTTGAAGCTTTCGAACACGACATCGCCCGCGGCCAAGAATTCAACCGCCGGCGCGCCGTCATAAAGCCGGTAGAAATAATCGCCGTCCGCCTCGAGCGTCAGCTCGCCGAACGTGCCGCTGATCGTGCCCGCATTGAGAACGCCGAGCGGTGCGGCGTCGAGATCGAAGTCGTTATCGAGCACATTGCCCGTGGCGATCTGCAGCGAGCCCTCGACCGCCTCGTTGAGATCGTCGGCAAGCGCCATAGGATCGTCCCGGCCGGCGACCGAAATCGCAAGCGTGGCCGAGGATGTCGCCGTGCCATCGTTGAGCGTATAGAAAAAGCGGTCCTCGGCGGCTTCGTTCCCGCCGAGCGCCTGAACCGCGGCGAGCGAATTGTCCAGAACATAGGAATAGCGGCCATCGGCGTCGAGCGTGAGCGTGCCGTAGAGGCCGCGAAAGCTGCCGGCATTGCCCACCGCCAGCACGGCGCCGTCGTCGCGATCTTCATCATTGGCCAGGACATTGCCGATGACGGGGGTATCCGAATCCTCGGCCGTCAGCGCCCAATCGTCCACCGCCACAGGAGCGTCGTTGCGGCCCGCGATGGTGATCGTCAGCGTGGCGGTCGCGGAGGCCAGACCGTCCGTGACCGCGTAGGCGAAAATCTCGCTCGCCGTCGCGCCCGCAGCCAGATGATCGGCCGCCCGCGCGTCGAGCGTGTAAACATAGCCGCCGTCGGCGGCGAGCGCCAAATCGCCGTACCGACCGGCGAAATGTCCCGAAGCCGTTACGCGCAGCGCAGCGCCTGCGTCGATATCGCCATCGTTCGCGAGCACGTTGCCGAACGCGGAAATCGCATCCTCGTGCGTCGCCGCATCGTCCGCGACCGCCACGGGCGCGTCGTTCGCGCCGGTTATGGTCAGCGTGACGGTTGCTGAAGCTGTCGCCCCAGACCGGTCGCGCACCACGTAGGTCAGCGTTTCGCTGGCGGTCTGCCCGAAGGCGAGCGACTGGAATCCGGGGCCTGGATCGAAGCTAAGCACGGAGCTCGAAAGGCTGAGCGTCCCGCCCGGAAGTAAGGGGGAAACGGACACGACGGTCAGAGAATCGCCCGCATCGATATCGGAGTCGTTGGCGAGAAGATCGATCGAGACGGGTCCGCCGTCCTCGGCGGCGGCGAGCGCATCCGCGCGCGCGGTGGGCGCGGTATTCGTCGAATCGGAACGGACCACGATCTCGAGCGCTTCCCAACCGCGCGCATCGAGGCCGAGAGACGTGAAGTGGAAGGATTCTCGACCTTCGGAATCCGTGCGGCAATTTGCCCTGAGAAAGCGCTGGAACGCCGCGATGTCGGCGCGTACGGCGGAATTGGCATATTCGGAGGAAGTCAACTGCAGGCGCAGCGTGTCGAAGCCCTGGCCGCCGTCGTAGCGGTCGATGACGCCGCGATTTTCCGCGGCCACATAGATTCCGAGATCGTTGCCCGCGCCGCCCTTGACCAGATCCGAACCGGCGCCGCCATCGAGCGTGTCGTTGCCCGCGCCGCCATCGAGCCTATCGTTGCCGCCGCCGCCATCGAGCGTGTCGTTGCCCGCGCCGCCGCTCAGCCGATCACTGCCCTCGCCGCCTCGCAGCACGTCGTCGCCGCGACCGCCCTTGAGACGATCGTCGCCTCCGCCGCCGTCGAGTACGTCCTCACCTCGACCGCCCCATAGGATATCGTTGCCGTTTGCGCCATCGAGCGTGTCGCGGCCCGCGCCGCCCCTCAGGCGATCGTTCCCCGCCCCGCCGAAGATGGTGTCGTCGCCGGCGCGTCCCTTGAGGATGTCGTTTCCGGCGCCGCCCGCGAGGACGTTCGATCCGGCATTGCCTTTGATGTTAGCCATGACTTCATGTCCTCGGCTTCGGCTTCAGCTGGTGCGTACTTGCGCCCCGATGTCTCCTTTTGGTCCCGGTCGGCGCGCGCGACCGAAGACACTCGCCCCGACGCTTTCGCATGGGGCGATAAACGTGGTTGCCGAGGATCATTCACGAGCGAAATCATGGCGGACCTCGCATGCGATTGCGGGAAGCCGCACGGGCGCGAGTCCCCTCGTCGTCTGTTCTAGTCTTGAAGGTTTAAGATTCCCTTAGCGGCGGAGCGGCGTGCCCTCAGACCGTCCGAGGGTCGGGCCTGTGAGCGGTCAGACGACGATTACTCCACCCGGATAATCGGACATGTATTTCCAGCTTCCGGGCTCGAACATGATCGAGTCGATCTGGAAAAAATGCCCCTGCCGGCGGGGCAAATAAAATTGGTTCTCATAGTTAATGACCGTGTGGGGCTCGAAAACCCGATCGTGATTGAAGTCGTCCAAGGGGTCGAAGACGAAATTGCCCACCCAGTCCGGTGGAAAAGCGATGCCCATCTCATAGCCGCCGATGAAGCCGCGGTCCTGCCAGATGCCCTGTTTCTCGTAAAAGGCGATCAGCTGCTTGGCCAAATCGCCGAGCCGCATCCCGGTCCGGAGCGTGGCGCGGATGAACTCGAGCGAAGCCACGGACTTGGCGACGACGTCGAGCACGTCCTTGCCCGGCTCGCCCAGCGAGAAGGTCCGCGCCATATTGCAATGGTAGCGATTGTAAACGCCGCAGACATCGATGCCGACAAGCTCGCCCGCGCGCATTTTCTTGCGCGAGGACAACGCGTGGGGACTGCCGGTTTTCTGACCCGAGATCACCGGTTGGACGATGCCCGACACCTCGCCGCCCGCGGCGGCAAGGCCGCGCACGAGTTCGCCGTAAACCTCGAGTTCTGTGACGCCGGGCCGAAGCGCGGCCTGCGCGGCCGCCATACCCTTGTCGGCGATGCGCGCGGCTTGTGCGATGCAGGCGAGCTCGGCCGCCGACTTCACATGGCGGACCTCGCGCAGGATGTCGCTGCCATCGACGACCGCGCAGCCGGCATCCCTGAAGCGTGCCTCGAAACGCTCGCTCACCGCTCGGATGGGGCGGTAGCTCCAATATTCGAGCCCCACCCGCCCCGGCAGCCAGCCGGAGGCCTTGAGCTCCTTGGCGATGAAGGCGGTGCCGTCGCGCATCGTATCGGGCGGGAAGGTCCGCGTGTCCGTCGAATGGGTGGTGTACCGGGTGACCAGAAGCTCGCGCACGGTTTCGAACAGGATGTAATGGTCGCGATCGACATGCACGGCCACGCCGCTCGTCCCCGGCCAGATTTTCGGACTTTGCGCCTGATACCACTCGACTTGGTGGCCGGTCAGATAATTGATGCCGTCAGGCGAACCGACGAACAGCACATCGATACCCGCCTGGGCCATGCGCGCCCGGACCCGGTCGAGGCGCGATTTGTATTCCTCCCGGGAGAACGGTTGTTCCTGGTCGTATGCGCAGTGGGCGAAAAAATCTTCCTTGTTGGTCAATGCAGCACCGGCCATGACGTCCTCCCGCGGTGAAGGGTCCATCTTGCGAAATCGCACACATCTGTCAAAGGGCGAGCGGATCGAGCAAGTCCTGCTTCGCGCTGGACGCGGAATTTGTCATGATGGGCGTTCGCACGGGTCGTCGTCCGAGTTTCGCCCGCGTCCCTCGCCGTACCGGTTGGAGTATGCCGTCCTTGAATATTTTCCACTTCGCCGTCGATGCCCTGCTGCTGCTTCCCGTGCTCGGTGGAACGATCTTCGGCCTCCTGGCGGCAGCTTCGTGCGCCGTCTTCCGCCGCCGCGCGGCGCGCTTTCCCCCACCGCGCGCCGATCTCCATTGGCCGGCCGTGTCCCTGCTCAAGCCGGTTTACGGCCTCGAAAAGAACCTTGAGGCCAATCTCCGCACTGCTTGCATCCAGAATTATCCCGAATACCAAGTCGTGTATTCGCTACAGCGTAAGAACGACCCGGCCTTGCCCATCCTCGAAGCGATCGCGCGCGATCACGGACCCGGGCGCGTGACGCTTGCGATCGCCGATAGCGAACCGGTGGTCAACGGCAAGGTGCAGAACATGGCGATCGGCCTCCATGCCGCCAAGCACGGCGTGATCGTCATTTCCGACAGCGATGTGCGGCTCGAAGCCGATTATCTGAAGACCATCGTCGCGCCCCTGCTCGATCCACGCGTCGGATATGTTTGCACGTTCTACCGCGCCACCGGCGCGAACACTTGGTACGAGAAGTTGGAACTGCTGACCTTGAACGCCGAGTTCGGCGTGCAGCTCATCTTCGCTCACATGACGGGCGTGGCCGATTTCTGCCTGGGTGCTTCCACCGCATTGCGCCGCGAGACCTTGGCGCAATCGGGCGGCATCGAGTCCCTTGGCGAATATCTGGTCGAGGATTACGAGATGGGCCGGCGCATCCGCGGCCTCGGCCTTGCTCCGGCGCTGGTGCCGCGCTTTGTCGACATGACGGTGGATTTGAAATCGCCGCTCGAATGGTGGCATCACCTCGTCTATTGGGACCAGAACACGCGCGCGGCGCGGCCGGGCGGCTTTCTTGCCACCGTGCTCACGCGCTCGGTGCCGTTCGCGCTGCTGTTCGCGCTCCATAACGGTTTCGATGCGCATGGCCTTGGCGTACTCGCGGCGGCACTGGCGGTGCGCTTGGCGACCGCGGCGTTCAGTCTTACGGTCGGCATGCAAGATCGCGAGGGCTTGCGGAATCTGGCGTGGCTGCCGGTGCGCGATATCGCCGCGCTTGTGTCCTGGGTGGCCGCGCTGTGCAAGCGGAGCTTCGTCTGGCGCGGGCTTGAATTCGGCCTGTCGCGCGACGGTCGCATCATCTCGCGCAGCGCCCGGCCGTGAGTGCGCTCGTCCTGACGGCGGACGATTTCGGCCTGGCCGAGGAGGTGAACATGGCGGTGGAGTTCGCCCACCGCGCGGGCACATTGTCGTGCGCCAGCCTCATGGTCACCGCGCCGGCGGCGGACGACGCGGTGCGGCGGGCAAGAGGCATGGCCGGGTTGGGAGTGGGGCTGCATCTTACCCTGGTCGAAGGCCGTCCGGCGCTGCCCCCGCAAGACATACCCGATTTGGTGGGCTCCGACGGCGCCTTTCTCGACGATCCCGCGCGCGCGGGCCTGCGCTTTTTCTTTCGCCCCGGCGCGCGAGCGCAACTTGCGGCCGAAATCCGCGCGCAGTTCGCGGCCTTCGCGGCCACCGGGCTGAAGCTCGACCACGTGAATGCGCACAATCACATGCACCTGCATCCGACCGTACTTGGCCTTCTACTCGAAATCGGCCGCGATCACGGCACGCCGCCCGTGCGCCTGCCGCGCGAGCCCTGGAGCGTGGCCGCCGCGGGCGGCGCCGGCGCATTGCTCGCGCATGCCGCGCTGGCGCCGTGGCTTGCGCTCACGCGCGCGCGTCTGAGGCGTGCAGGCGCAATGCACAACGACACGATTCTCGGCTTGACTCATAGCGGCGCGATGACCGAGGCGCGCCTGCTTGGGCTGCTGGCGGGCGCCACCAAGCGCGGCGGCGCGTGCGAGATCTATCTCCATCCGGCAATCGGCCGCGCGCCCGCGCTCGAACGCACGATGGCGGATTACGATCACGCGGGAGAATTTTCGGCGTTGATGTCGCCCGCGCTTGCGCACGCCATCGCGCAAGACGGCCATCGCCTATGCACGTTCCGCGCGCTTGGCTAGGGCAAAGACACCAGCGCCACGCCGAGAAAGACGAGAGTAACCCCCGCCCAGCGCCGCGCCGAGACCTGTTCATGGAGAAAGAGTTTGGCGCCGAACGTGCTGACGACATAAACCAGCGCCGCCGCGGGAATGACGAAGCTCAGATCCTCATAGGACAAGAGCCACAGGAACGCGGCGAAATGCAGCGTCGCGAACCCGACACCAGCAAGAAACCGGCCGTGCCCGAGCACCCGAATGGCGGTTGCCAACAAGGCGCGCGGCCGGAAGTCACGCACTTCGCCGATTTGCTTCATGGCGCCGGTCATCAGGACATCGCTGGCGGCGTCCGAAAGCACGAGAATGGCGATCAGCAGCACGGTCATGAAGGCGCGCATTCGCTTTTTCGGGCCCTACGCGCCGAGCCCGCGACCAACACCACCCCGACCGACACCAACACGACGCCGCTCCAGCGCGTCCAGGACACCTCTTCGCCAAGAAACACGGCGGCGAACGCCACGTTGACCACAACCTCGATGGCGACGATCGGCATGACCAGGCTCAAATCCGCCCAGGACAGCACGATTGCGAACAGGGAGACAAAGCCGAGCAAGCAAAAAATCCCGGCCCAAATCCACGGACTCGTCAGGCCGATGCGCGCAAGAAGCAGCCAATCGTCCACGTTCGAGACCGCCGCCCCAAGCTCCTTCATGCCAATACTCATGAAGGCGTTCCCGGCCGCCTGCATCAGCACGGCGACAAGCAACAAGAAGACCGTCCTATTCTTCGCCATCCAATTCGCAGTCATGGCCGGGCTTTGTCAGGGGGTGCAAATTTAGCGCGACGCCGGAACCGGGGCCGCAAGGCGACCTTAGACCGCCCCGAGGTCGATTTAGAACTCCGAAAACTAGCGAGCGGACGGCCCCCCGGCCGCCGCAAGCATTACTATCAGGGATTTCAAGGCTTTCCCGCACCCGCACGGTAGTTGTCCCCTGGCGATGTCTTTGTTATGAGATGCCCGTTCTCGCCAATGCCGCACGCTCGCGGAAACTCTCCTGGCGGGGAGACGACAGGGCCGAGGACAATTACCGATCGGAGTCTATGCCACGAGCGAGGACGGCAAACAGCCGCGACGCAAGCTCGGCCGGGGTGTTGTTCGCCTGGGGGCCTATCGATCATTAAAGGACGGAGTGACCGCGTGTCGATCGAGAAAAACCAAAAATCCAGCGCAGCGCCGGTGCCGGCGGCAAAGATCGATTTTGCCCCCGAGGATCGTCAGTGGATCGCCGACCGAATCCAGGAAGTCCTCGCGACTGGGCAATTGACGCTGGGCAAGTACGGGCTCGAGTTCGAAAAGAACTTCGCGTCCTATATCGGCGTGAAGAATTGCGTGGCCGTGAACAGTGGCACATCCTCGCTCGAAATCATCCTCCGTGCCCTCGGCGTCGAGGGCAAGGACGTCCTGGTACCTACGAATACCTTTTTCGCCACCGCCGCGGCCGTCGTACACGCGGGCGGCAACCCCGTGTTCATGGATACCGATCCCGAATCCTTCGGCACGGCACCCGAGGAAGTTGAACGGCGCATCACGCCGAATACGGTCGGCATGATCGTCGTCCATATCGGCGGATTGGTATCGCGGCGCATGCCGGAGCTGCAGGAAATCGCGCGCAAGAAGGGCATTTGGATCGCCGAGGACGCAGCGCATGCGCACGGCTCGTCCCTCGGCGGGGTCAAGGCGGGTTCGTTCGGCATCGCGGGTTCGTTCAGCTTCTACCCGACGAAAGTCATGACCTGCGGCGAAGGCGGCATGATCACGACCAATGACGACAAGCTGGCGGAA
This sequence comes from Alphaproteobacteria bacterium, assembly GCA_046153685.1. Taxonomy (GTDB): domain Bacteria; phylum Pseudomonadota; class Alphaproteobacteria; order CADEGL01; family CADEGL01; genus CAMAPP01. Next base: position 5,025 of record JBJXGH010000136.1, on the reverse strand, counting down.
GAAGCGCGCATCTACCGCGACCAGGGGAAGGCGAGCTTCCTCCAGAACGCACACACCCGCATGGGCTACAACTGGCGCATGTCAGAGCCCCATGCGATCATTGGCGTGAAGCATTTGGAGCGCCTGCCCGGCATGATTGCCGCCCGCCAGCGCATCGCCGCGCTCTACGACGAGGCGCTGCACGGCATGAACGCGCTCAATCCGATGGTTGTCCCTGGGGACGGCGCCAGCAATTTCTACAAATACGTCGTGACCATGCGGGACAAGGTCGATCGCAAACGCCTGAAGGGCGAGTTGCGCGAGCGTTTCGCCGTCTCGTTGTCGGGCGAGGTCTACGAGGAGCCGCTACACCGCCAGCCAGTGTTCGAGATCTATAAGACGGCGCCCTTGCCGGTTTCGGAGGATTGCTGCGCGCGGCAAATTTGCCTGCCCGTGTTCGCCAGCATGACGAATATGCAGGCCATGCAGGTCGTCGACGCCCTGCGCGCGACGATTGCCTAAGGAGGAACGCAACATGGCGAAATGCATCGTGACGGGCGGCAGCGGATTCATCGGCTCGCACGTCGTCGACGCCCTGAAGGATTCGGGCCACGACGTGACCGTGCTTGATCACCGCGTCGAGCCGCACCGCAAGGATGTGGGTTTCGAGGACGTCGATTTGCTCGACGCGCCCTCCATCCTCGCCACGACGCGTGGCGCGGACTTCGTATTCCACCTTGCCGCCGTATCGAACGTCAATCACGCCTTCAAATATCCCGTGTACAGCACCGCGCTCAACGTCATGGGCACGACCAACGTGCTGGAGGCCGCGCGCCAGAACGGGGTGAAGCGCGTCGTGCTGGCATCGACCGTATGGGTGTACAACGGCGCGCCCTCCACGCTTGAGGCCGCCGACGAGACCGTGCCGTTTCACCTCAACGGCGCGGGGCACATCTACACCTCGACCAAGATGGCCTGCGAGATGCTGTGCCACAATTATCAGACGCTCTACCATGTGCCGTTCACCGTGCTGCGCTACGGCATACCGTTCGGTCCGCGTATGCGCGAGGAATTGCTGATTCCCATTTTCCTGCGCAAGGCGCTGAACGACGAGCCGCTGACGGTTGCGGGCAAGGGCGATCAGTTTCGCAAATTCGTCTATGTACGCGACCTGGCCGATGCCCATGTTCTGGCGATGTCCGAGAATGCGGCCAATCAGATCTTCAACATCGAAGGCAACCAGACGGTGACCGTTCTCGAAGTCGCCGAAGGCATTCGCAGCCGGGTCGGCGATCATGTAAAGATCGAGTTCACGCCCGCCCGCCCCGGCGATTTCGGCGGCCGCGAGGTTTCGAACGCCAAGGCCAAAAGCGTGCTCGGCTGGGAGCCGCGCATTAGTTTCGAAGGCGGTCTCGACCGCACGGTCGATTGGTTCCGCGAAAAATGGGGCTTTGCCGCGCGGCCGGCCGAACAGCTTCGGCGGACCAAGATTCGCACTGTCTAGGCCTCCCGCGTCCCAGCTCTCGCGGCTGGGCCGGGGGAGATAATTTTTCCGGCCCGCGCGCGCGCTCGACGGCCCCGGCGCCGGGTCTTATACGGTGGCTTCCTCGGCCACTCGATGGTCGCCATTCCGGGTCGCCATGGCGAATCTGATTGAAATCTTTTCCTTCCTCACCGTCGTGTTGCGCGGCGGCGCCATGGCCGCGCAGGCCCTGGTGTTGGGCGGGTTCATTTTCGAGGCGGTGGTCGCGCGCCCGTTGGCCGCGCAAATGGGCGCGGGGCACGGCGCGACGATGCGGGTGTGCCGCCGCTTGCTGGTCGCCTCGGCGCTCGTATTGGCCGGCGTGCACCTGATCGGCGCCCTCGGCAAGGCGGCGCTGCTGCGGCAATCGGTCTCGCTGTCCTGGTACGACACCTTGGGCGCGGGCTTCGTCTCCGCGAGCGCGGTCGCCGCTCTGGCCGCCCTGGCCATCGCCATCTTCGTGGCGCGCGGATCGCGGCCCTGGCCGGTCCTGGCCGCCTTGTGCGCCGTGCTGATGTTCGGCACGACTGCGACTAGTCACGCAGCCGCGCGCCTGGAAATGCGCGAGGTGCTGATTGGCGCCGTGGTGTTGCACCAATTGGCCGCCGCCTCCTGGATTGGCGGCATGCCCTATTTCGTAATGGCACTCAATCGCTGCCCAGAAGCGGATGCCACCCGCGCCATCGGCAAGCGGTTTTCCCAATTGTCGATGGCGAGCGTGGCCGTGCTGTTTGCGGCCGGTCTGGGGATGTCGCTCGCCTATATCGATGCCCTCGAAGCTCTTCACGGCACCGCCTACGGCGCCATGCTGGTCAACAAGGTCGCGCTGTTCGGCTTCGTGCTGATGCTCGGTTTCATGAATTTCCGTCTGGTCGAGCGCCTGCGCCGGAATCCCGCCACTCCGACCCTGCGCTTGAAGCGCTTCGCCGAAACCGAGATGGGCGTGGGTCTGGCCCTATTCTTCGTTGCCGCCTCGCTGACATCCATGCCGCCGGCAATCGATATGCCCCACGACCGCCTGACGCTCGGCGAAATCCGCCAGCGCTTTGCGCCGCACTGGCCCCCGCGCCTGACCAGCCCGAGCCTGGACGAACTCAGCAACCGGACGATCGCCGAGAAGATCATTGTCGCCGAATCGGTGCAGCGCTCAACAACGGCGAAACCGGTTTCCGAAGGTGCGACCGAAATTATCCCCGATACCCAGGCGGATATCGCGTGGTCCGAATTCAATCACAACTGGGCCGGCATTTTCGTGGCCGCGATCGGCTTTCTGGCGCTGGCGGAACGCAGCGGCAAGGCGCCGTGGGCGCGCCATTGGCCGCTGGTATTCCTGCTGTTGGCGGGATTTCTGTTCATCCGTTCGGACCCCGAGAACTGGCCGCTCGGCGAGAACAGCTTCATGTCCAGCTTTCTCGATCCCGAGGTTGCCCAACATCGCCTGATCACATTTCTGGTCATCGCGTTTGGCATGTTCGAGTGGGCGGTGCGCACGGGACGTCTGAAGAACCCGCGCGCCGCCTTCGTCTTTCCGATCCTGACGGCAGTTGGCGGCGCCTTCCTGCTTTCACATTCCCATTCGCTCGGCAATTTCAAGGAAGAGCTGCTGATCGAGCTGAGCCATTTGGCAATCGGCACGCTCGGTATCCTCGGAGGGTGGGCGCGTTGGCTTGAACTGCGCCTTGCGAAAAAGGACAGCGCCATTGCGTCCTGGACCTGGCGCGTCTGTTTCGTGCTGATCGGACTGATCCTGCTTTTCTACCGGGAGGCCTGAGCGCGCGATGGTCGAGAATTGGATTGCCGCGCTCGCCGCGTTTTGCCGCCGCCACGCCGGCCCCGTGGCGGCGATCGGCCTGGCGGCGACATTGCTGCTCGGTTGGTACACGGCCGCAAATTTCGCCATCAACACCGATACCGAGACCCTGATCTCGTCGAAGACCGATTGGCGCAAGCGCGAACTGGCGATGGCGGCGGCTTTCCCGCAGCGCTCCGACAATACCGTCATCGTCGTGGACGCGGGCACTCCCGACCGCGCCGAGGACGCCGCCGCCGCCTTGGCCGCGCGCCTTGCGGGCGATCCCGCGCTGATTTTGTCCGTGCACCGGCCCGATGGCGGGGCGTTCTTTGACCGCTATGGCATGTTGTTCCTCGAAATTGATGAATTGCAGCAAATCGCCGACCGGCTGATCGAGGCGCAACCTCTCATCGGCACCCTGACCGCCGACCCGAGCCTGCGCGGGCTGTTCGGCACGCTCAATCTCGCGCTCGAAGGTGCTGCGCGCGGCGCCATCGCACTCGATGCGCTCGGCCGGCCGATGGATGCGATTGCCGCCGCCGTCGAGGACACGGCGCGCGGCAAACAAGGTGCCATATCCTGGCAAGGCCTGTTCACCGGCCGGGAGCCGGCCTCGTTCGAGAAGAAACGCTTCATCATCGTTCGGGCCGTGCTCGATTACGGCGCATTGCAACCCGGCGCGCGGGCGAGCGAAGCCATTCGCGCGGCGGCGGTGGAGCTCGGCCTTACGCCCGATCGCGGAGTCCGGGTGCGGCTGACCGGCAACATCCCCCTTGGCGACGAGGAATTCGCGACCGTGAGCGAGGGCATGGGCTTGGCATCGGCGGTGTCGGTTGTCCTGGTGACGATCGCACTGTTTTTCGCACTCAAATCGTGGCGTCTCATTCTGTGCGTGAGCATGACGCTCGTCGCGGGCTTGGTGGCGACGGCCGCTTTCGCGACGGCGGCGATCGGCACGTTCAATCTCATATCGGTCGCCTTCGCCGTGTTGTTCGTCGGCATCGCGGTCGATTTTGGTATCCAGTTTTCCGTGCGGTTGCGCGACGAGCGGCGGCATCAAAGCGAGATCGGCCCGGCGATCGACGGCGCGGCGCGCGCCATAGGCGGACCGCTGACCGTCGCGGCTGTCGCCTCCGCGCTCGGATTTTTTGCCTTCCTGCCGACCGATTATACCGGCGTGTCGGAATTGGGTCTCATCGCGGGCATGGGCATGTTGATCGCGCTGGCGCTCAATCTCACACTCTTACCCGCGCTCATCGCCCTCGCGCGCCCAGGCGGTCGAGCCGAGGATGTCGGGTACGCCCGGATGGCGCCCATCGACGATTTTCTTCTTCGCCACCGCCGCCGGATACGCATCGCGGCGCTCGCGGCGGCGCTCGCCGGCGCCGCGCTACTCCCGTGGCTGCGCTTCGATTTCAACCCCCTGAACCTCAAGGACCCGAGGACCGAATCGGCTTCGACCGTGTTCGAGCTGATGGCCGACCCGATGACTTCGCCTCTTTCCATCGACATTTTGGCGCCCAACGTCGAAGCGGCGGCGGCGCTCGCCGGCGAACTCGGCGCCGCGCCCGAGGTCGAGCGAGCCATGACGGTCGCGAGCTTTGTGCCGGCGGACCAAGAGGCGAAACTCGCCATCATCGAGGACTTGAACCTTTTGCTCGGTACGACCTTCGCTTTGCCACCGGCGGGCGCGCCGCCGACGGACGCGGAGAACCTGGCGGCGATCCGGGAA
>JBJXGH010000117.1:0-6514 GCA_046153685.1 Alphaproteobacteria bacterium | reverse complement strand
CGCTCCCGGGAGAATTGAGAAGGGCGATACCCTCGCCGTGCTCGCCAAGCCGTCCAAGACCTGGTGAGCTTGGTCTCCGACGCTTCGCTCACCCGCCGGCTTTCGTTCTATTACGCCGCCGTTTTCGCGGTCATCGGCGTCCATCTGCCGTTCTTTCCGCTCTGGCTCGATTCGCGTGGGATTGGCGCGAGCGAAATCGGCTTGCTGCTGGCAAGCGTCAGCTTCGTGCGAATCCTGACGACGCCCTGGATCGGCTCGCTGGCCGACCGGCGGGGCGAGCGTCGACGGCCGATGATCGCGCTCGCCGTCATCGCGACCTTGGGGTTTTCCGCCTATTGGTTCGTAGGTGGAATTTGGTCTCTTCTGGCGATCGGCATCGTCGCGGGCGTGGCCCATGCCGGTTTGATGCCGCTCGGCGAAAACGTAACCATGACGCTCACCGCCGCGCGCGGCCTCGACTATGGCCGGCTGCGGCTTTGGGGTTCGCTCGCCTTCATCGCCGTGTCGGCGCTCGGCGGCCTTCTGATCGAGGCGGGCGGCATCGATCTCACGATCGGGCTGCTGGTCGCAACGTCCCTGGCCATGTTGCTCGCCTGCGCCGCCTTGCCCGATAGCGGACAGGCTCGTGCAGTCCACATCCGGCCACCGGCGCTAGCCTTGCTCGGCAACCGGACCTTTGCGCTGTTTCTCGGCACATGCGGCGCGCTGCAAGCCAGCCATGCGGCGATGTACGCGATCGGCACGGTGCACTGGCGCGCCAGCGGCATGGATGAAACCACCATTGGCCTGCTCTCGGCCGAGGCCGTGATCGCCGAGGTACTGCTGTTCGCGCTCGGGGGGCGCCTCTTGGTGCGTCTTGGCCCTTTGGGCTTGCTTGCGACCGCCGGCGCCGCCGGGGCTGTGCGCTGGCTCGCCATGGCATTTGCGGACGCGATTTGGGCGATCGCCGCGCTTCAACTGCTGCATGCGCTGACCTTCGGCGCCGCGCATCTAGCAGCCATGCACGCCTTGCAGCGCATGGCGCCTGAGGGCTTCGCCGCCTCGGCCCAGAGCACCTACTCGGCTTTCGGCATGGGCCTGGCGATGGGCACGGCCCTGCTGGCCACGGGGCCGCTCTACGCCATCTTTGGCGCGGGGGTTTACGCCGCCATGGCGATACTATCGCTCGCGGGAATTCTGGGAGTGGCGGCGCTGGCAAAAAAATGGCACGGCGAACGGCTTGCGCTGTGAGATGAAGGGCAGGCTAACACTTTGGCTTCGCCAACGGCTCGAGATGTTCGAGCGTCGCGCGCACCCGGAATTCACCGAAATCCATGATCTGATCGCCCGACACGCCGTTCGAGAACATGCGCAGGCCCAGTTCGTACTGCGGCGCGGGCGATTTGGCGCCGGGATCGAAGAAGGCTAGGCGGACATTCCACGACGGGCGATTGGTCAGCGTCGATTTTCGGTCATTGCCGTCCGCCGCGACGGCCTTGCCGATCACGGCATTGACTTGCGACATACCTTCCTTGGTCGCGCCGTCGAACACGACAGCCGCGAGCCGGTTCCGTCCCGCTGCCGCCGCCTTCGCCAGCTCGCGCGAGTGTACCATCGGGAAGATCGTGCCCGCCGGCAATTTCATAACCTGCCCTGCGGGCAGGGAATAGCGCGCCTCGCCGGCCTTACCCGCGATCGGCAAGCGCGCATCGCCGCGATATTCCTCGCTCACCTCCTCGTTGCGGAGCGTACGCAGGCTAAAGCGGTAGCGCAGGCCGTCCTTGGACTCCCAACTGGTGAAACCGGTATCGGTCGCGAGGACATCGTCCTGGGTGTTGACGAGTTCGAGCACGATGCGCTGCTCGGTGGTCCAGGCATCGCAGCTTTCGCCCCACTCGCTGACCATGGCGCCCTGGGCCGAGATGATGTTGCCCGATTGGCCCGCGCCTTCGAGCTTCAAGGAATAGGCCGCGCGATGGGGCGCAAGATCGACGGCCAAGGCCGGAGCGCCGGCGAGCGCGCACAGGGCCGCGCCCAAGAATGCCGAAAGGCGCGCGATCATCGATAAACTCCTTAAACCCGGTTCTGGATTGAACGGTTCAGTATGCCACGCGCCGACCGGTGGACGATAGCGGAGGGATCGTTAAAATCGACGTTCAACGCGGTATTTCACCCAACGCCGCTATTCCATACGCGATTGGACCATACGCAATCGGGAGATGCTCGCCATGACCAATGCCAAGACGGCGGCAAAGAAGACCGTCATCGTCACGCGCAAATTGACCGAGGCGGTTGAACGCCGCCTCGTGCGCGACTACGCACCCGTGCTCAATCCCGCGGACACGGTTTACGCGCCCGCGAACATCGCTCAGCTGGCGCGCGACGCCAATGCCGACGCGCTGCTGGTGGCCGCAACCGACAATGTCGGCAGCGCGGTGATCGAGGCCCTGCCCGACAGCGTCAAGGTCATCGCCACGTTTTCGGTCGGCTACAACCACATCGACATCACCGGCTGTAAGCGGCGCGGCATCTGCGTGACCTATACCCCTGATGTGCTGACCGACGCGACCGCCGACCTCGCCGTGTTGCTGATGCTGGGCGCTGCCCGGCGGGCAGCGGAGGGCGAACGCATGCTGCGCAACGGCGAGTGGACCGGCTGGGCACCCACCCAATTGCTCGGCACGCACGTAACGGGAAAAAGCCTCGGCATCCTCGGAATGGGCCGCATCGGCCGCGCCTTCGCCAAGCGCGCGCGCGGCTTCGATATGAAAATCCACTACGCCAACCGCACGCGCCTTACGCCCGATCTCGAACACGGCGCGGTATTCCACGACAATGCCGAGGCGATGCTGGCCGCCGTCGATATTCTTTCGATCAATTGCCCGGCCACGCCGGAGACCACGCGCTTTCTCGACGCGCGGCGCATTGCTCTGATGAAGGACGGGGCGATCGTGGTCAATTCAGCGCGCGGCGCGATCATCGACGACCGCGCCCTGATCGGGGCCTTGCGCTCGGGCAAGCTCGCGGCAGCCGGCCTCGACGTCTTCGACCGCGAGCCCCAGCTCGATGAAACCTACCGCACCCTGCCGAACACGTTCCTGCTGCCCCATCTCGGCAGCGCGACGGTCGAGACCCGCGACGGCATGGGCAATAAATGCGTGGATAATCTCGACGCCTTCTTCGCCGGTCGCGCGCCGCCCGACCGCCTGGCTTGAGCCGCGGGGGCAAACGACCCGGCGCCGGATCGTCAAACGCCCAGCAACCAGGAATCGCCCACACCAGCGGAGCGCGCCGCGCGACGGATCTGGACCGCCTGCACGGACGTATAGGGCCCGGCGACCACGCGATGCACGACGCGGCCGTGGACCTGGCCCTCGATCACGCGGGCGGAAAGCCGAGCAAGCGAACGCGCCGCGTCCACCGCCTGGAAGCTTTCGTTGAAGCTCGCGAGTACCACGAGAACTTGGCGGTCTTTCGCGTGCGGCGACGCCACGGCGACCTTACGAATTGGCGCGGCGGAAGATTTCGCGGCCGCACTGTTCGTGGCCATGGCCGGTTGAGTGGCCATGAGCGGCACGGATGCGGCCTGAGCGGTCGTCGGGGCAATCGGCGTTTCGGCAACCGAAGAGGTGGCGGTATTCACCGGCTTTGCGTCCGACAGCGCCACCGCGATGGGCGGAACCAGCGCCACGATTGGCCCCTGATTGCCTGCGGAAATGGGCGCAGCCACCTTGCCCAAGGGCGAGAGCGGCGGCAAGGATAGTTGCGCCACGATGATCGGCTGTGGCGTATCCAAAGACTCGGCCCGCGCCGCGAGAAGTTCCGGCGCGATCGCTGTTTCGTCCATTGCCGCGTCCGATTTGCCAGCAACCGCGCTATCGGCCCCGCCATCCTTTTCACGGCAAATCGCTACGCCCTTGACCGCTCGCCAAAGGGCGCAGTCCTCGTCGGTCGCTGCCGACAGGGCGTGATCCTGAACCGACTTGCCCGACGCGGCATAACTCACGCCGTCGACCATGAGCGATGCGATGCTCAAGGCCGGCGGCAAGGCGCAGCTCCCGAGCACAAGGGCGACCGAAACGAGAACGGTCATATTTGCAACGCTCCGGACCATGTCGGAATCCAGAACCCCGGCCAAAGTCCATTTCATGAACCGCCTCCGCGCGTGACGTATTGCTATCCAGTTCAGTCATCATGAACTTCGCTTGACTCGCCTGTCAAATATTTTGTGCTTTCCCTTGCTATGAATACGAAATATTGTATTCCATGCCTCGGTGAACAAGGTCGGCTAAGTGATTGACGAAGATTCGATTTCCCATTCTTCCAGCCACCCCAAGGCCCGGGCCGAGGCGCGCGGCGAAACCGATGGCGCAACCCTGCCGCCTCCGGTGATCGCGGACACCAAGACCCTTGAGGCGCTGTGCAAGCGTCTGTCCCACGCCCCTTTTGTCGCGGTCGACACCGAATTCATGCGCGACGCGACCTATTGGCCGCGGCTTTGCCTAGTTCAGCTCGCAGGCCCCGACGAGGAGGCCATCATCGATCCTATGGCCAAGGGAATCGATCTTAAGCCTCTGCTGAAGCTCATGGCCGATGCGCGCGTGCTCAAGGTTTTTCACGCCGCGCGGCAGGACGTTGAAATCTTCTTCCATATGGCCGGCGACGTGCCGCACCCCATTTTCGACACCCAGATCGCCGCCATGGTCTGCGGCTTCGGCGAGCAGGTATCCTACGAAACGCTTGTCGCGCACTTTGCGGGCGCGCGCGTGGACAAGTCCTCGCGTTTCACCGATTGGTCACACCGCCCGTTAACCGATCGGCAGCTGGCCTATGCGCTTTCGGACGTGACCCATCTGCGTCTCGTCCATGCCGGGCTGGCCGAGCGCTTGGAGAAGACCGGCCGTGAAACCTGGCTCGGCGAGGAAATGGCGACGCTTCTCGCCCCTGCAACCTATCGCCTGGAGCCCGACGAGGCCTGGCAGCGCTTGAAACCACGCGGCATGTCGCGCAAGGGCCTGGGTGTCCTCAAGGAAATCTCGGCCTGGCGCGAGCGCGAGGCGCAACGCCGGGATTTGCCGCGCGGACGCCTGGTCAAGGATGAAGCCCTGCTGGAAATCGCCGCCAGCCAGCCCAAGCGCATCGAGGATTTGGCGCGCATCCGCGCCCTGCCGCGCGGTAATGCCGACGGCCCCTTCGGCAAGGCGCTGCTCGAGGCCGTGGCGCGCGGCCTCGCCCTGCCCACGGACGAGGTGCCGACCTTACCCGACCGGCCCAATCTGCCGCGCGGCCTCGGCCCAGTCGTCGAGCTGCTCAAGGTGCTGCTCAAGATGACCTGCGAGACCCATCACGTCGCCGCCAAGCTGGTCGCGTCGGTGGCGGATTTGGAGCGTATCTCGGCAGGTGAGACAGACATCCCCGCCCTGCGCGGCTGGCGGCACGATGTGTTCGGCAAGGATGCCTTGGCCCTACTCGAAGGCCGGCTTGGTCTCGCGGTCGAAAGCGGCCAGATCCGCGTCATCGCGCACGAGGTAGCCAAGCGCGGGCGCGGCGCCTGAACGCGTCGGCCTGAACCACCCAAAGACCCGAATCGGAAGGCCCGATCCTCACGGATCGGGCGCGCTAAAAGCCCGCGGCTTTTCTTTCGCCGCGCGGCACGATCTGAGGCTTGCGGTCGAGCGCCGCCGCCACCGCCTGAAACCGCCGATTCACGTCGTCGCTCACCAGCGCCTCGCGAGATGGCGCGACAACGAGATGGAGGTTGTCGCCGTCGAGGCCGAGCGTCATATCTCCGAGAATACCCGGCGCCCCGCCGGTAATCGCATAGCCAAGCCGCAGCGCCAGGCCAAGGACGCGCGCGCGCTTCTCCACGCCCTCCGCGACGAGGCCGCGCGCGATGTCCGCGACCTCGTCCGCAGCCTGCCCGCCATAGCGATAGAACGCGACCAAGCCAAGGAAGGCCCGGCCCGGATGATCTGCCGCCAGAACCGACAAACGCAGCACGCGCTCAAGCGCCTGCTGGGCGCGGTAATCGGGGTGGTCGATCCAGCCGATATCGCCGAGCCAGCACGCCGCGCGGCGCAGGCGTTCGTCCTCGGCGCTTTCCTTCGGAAACAAAGACGCGGTCCAGACGCCGAGTTCGCCGCCGATTTCGGCGAACCGGCCGAAGCGCTGCGCGGCGGCGGCGCAGGCGGCAAGCAGCGGATCTTCGCGCTGGGCATCCGCCGACAGGCGGCTGAACACCATGCCCTCGCGCAAGCCGTGGGCGGAAAAGACGACGCGCTTGGGGCCACCCACGCGCAGAATCCGTTCCATCACGAAAGCCGCCATGGGCAGGGTATCGAGCCTGCGCCGCGGCACGCCCGGAAGGCGCTCAAGCGAACGCCGGCCCATGCGCGCGACGAGAGTAACGATGTTCTCCATCTTCGAACGCTTGACCTCGTAGCGATCGATGACGTGCAGCGGATAGTCGGTTTGCGCCATGTGCACGCGCGCAAGCGAGCGCCAAGCCCCGCCCACGGCATAGAACCGCCGTGCC
>JBJXGH010000100.1:0-9630 GCA_046153685.1 Alphaproteobacteria bacterium | reverse complement strand
GCGAATCACATTTGGAGCGCCTGTTGCGGGATGTCCGCCTGTTCCGCTTTGCGCCGATTTCCGAGGAAATGATATTGAACTTCATCGCCCAGCACGATCTGGGCCTGCCGCGATCGTACTGAGCGCGCCCGGGCAAGGAGAGCACGACATGGCGAGACCCAAAGCAGACCAAGTGACGTGCGCGGCCGTGATCGGCACGGGGCTCATCGGCGGCGCGTGGGCGGCGCTGTTCTTGTCGCGCGGCATCGCGGTGCGGGCGAGCGATCCCTCGCCCCAAGGCGAGGCGCACCTGCACAAGATCATCGACCGCGCTTGGCCGGTGCTCGAACGATTGGGCCTTGCGCCCGATGCCGATCGCGCCCGCGTGCGTTTCTTCAAGGACCAGCGCGAGGCCTTGGACGGCGCGCAATTCGTTCAGGAAAACGCACCCGAAAAACTGAATCTCAAGATCGAGCTTCTGGCTGAAATCGATGCGGTCCTGCCGCCTGATATCGTGCTGTCATCGAGCACCTCGGGATTCCTCCCGAGCCGCTTGCAGTCGAAATGCACCCACCCCGCGCGCGTGGTGGTTGGCCATCCGTTCAATCCGCCCTATCTCGTGCCATTGGTCGAGGTCGCGGGCGGCGAGAAGACGGAGCAATGGGCCATCGATTGGGCCGCGGATTTTTACGCCCATGTCGGCAAGCGGCCCTTGAAGCTCAAGCGCGAGATCGCGGGCTTCGTCGCCAACCGCCTGCAAGCGGCGATTTTCCGCGAGATGATCCATCTGACCAAGCTCGACATCGCCTCGATTGCCGATATCGACGCGGCGATCGCGCACGGCCCGGGCCTGCGCTGGGCCATCATGGGGCCGGCCCTGACCTTCCATCTCGCGCGCCAGACCGGCATCGAGGACTTCATTCATTTGTTCGCGGGCGAGTTCAACACCTATGGTTTGGCCTCGGGCGACACGGTGGTTGACGCGGATACCTATCGCCGCATGGTCGAGGGCACCCACGACGAAGCAGCGGGGCGCTCGCTCGATGCGCTGTCGAAGACGCGTGACGAATCGCTTATCGGCATCCGTCGATTGCTCGCGGGCATGGACTTGCCCGACTGAATGGGTTCGCCCGATTGTCGCGCGCCACCGATCGGGGCGCCCACCGGGCGGTGCCATGAGTTCGGTGGCGGCAGGCACCCGGCGGTGTCACCCGATTGAGGCACGGGAACCGAAAGGGTCGGTTAAGCCCTGCCGAGGCAACATGGCCGGTCACGGACGCAAATTCCGGAAAGGTTCTACGCCATGACCGCCGTTCCCACCGCATTCTTCGCCAAGACCTACGATGAGGTCGTGGCGCTCGCCGTGGACGCGCGCGCCCACATGGCGGCGCCCGGCGGCGCGGCGGACGCAATGGTTGAAGCGCGGTGCGGGCTGCGCCTGGTTGCGCGCATCACGCATATGATGGCCTGGCTCCTGCGCCAACGCGCGGTTCATGCTGGGGAAATCGCGGCGACCGATGCGCTGGACGATGAACCGCTCGGCGGCATCGAGGAATGCCTTGACGAAGGCGCCGCCGAGTCCTGCTCACCTGCTCTGAGCGCGCTCATGGACAGGAGTTTGCGTCTCTATGTCCGGATCGCCCGGCTCGACGACATGGTGCGGCGCAACGCCGCTTGATTGCGCCCGCGCCTCAGGCGGCGCGCATGTCGGACATAAGCCGCTCGATCTCGGCGCGCAGCTCGGCTGATTGCGCGGCCATGGTTTCCGCCGCGCTCAGGACATCGGATGCGGTTTGACCGACCTGTTCCGCGTCGCTCGTTATCTCGGCGATGCTTTGGGACATGTCGTCCGTGCCCGCGGCGGCCTCGCCGATATTGTTCGCGATCGCGCGCGTCGCCGTTTTCTGCTCCTCGATCGCGCCGGAGACGATGCGCGATTGCGCGCTGATCTCGCCGATGGTGGCGCCGATGCTCTCTATGGCGCGCGCCGCATGGGTAGTGCACGTGCGCATGGCTTCGATATGGGTCGCGATTTCACCAGTCGCGCGCGCGGTCTGGGTGGCGAGCGCTTTGACCTCCGTGGCCACGACGGCGAACCCCCTCCCGGATTCGCCCGCGCGGGCGGCCTCGATCGTGGCGTTGAGCGCAAGCAAATGCGTCTGCGACGCGATCTCGCCGATGATGTTCGCGATGTCGGCGATATGTCGAGCGGCCTCTGTCAGTCCGCCGATGGCGGCATTGGTGTCCTTGGCCTCGGCAACCGCGCGCGCGGCAATATCGGTCGATACGGAAACGCGCTCGGTGATTTTGCCGATTGAGCCGTATAGTTGCTCGGCCGCGGTGGCGACTTGCTGATAGTTATCGACTCTCGTTGTCGATGCAGCCAGCAAGACCTTGCAGTTTGTGCTTGAGCTTTGGGCCAATAGCGACATGGTACTCGCCGTGCCTTGAATTTGGCCGGATGCGCTGGAGACGTTTTGCGCGACGCCGAGCACGGTGTTCTCGAGCTTTTCACCCAGCTCCAGCATGGCATGTCGGCGTGCTTCATGCGTTTGTCGTTCCACCAGCGCGCGCAATTCGGCCTCGCGCTGCTGTGTCGCCTCGCGTTCGGCGTGCAGTCCTTGCTCGCGCTCACGCTCGGCGGCCGCCCGGGTCCGTTCGGTCTCGATCTCGTTTTCGTGGCGTAGCCTGTCTTCCTCGCGGCGGGCAATTTCGGCCTGTTCGGCGGCGATGGCCGCTTCTTTGAATACCTGAGCGGCACGCGCCATGTCGCCGATTTCGTCGCGGCGGTCTTGGCCCGGAATGTCGATTGTCTTGTCGCCGGCCGCCAGGCTCAACATCGCGGCGTCGATGGCGAAGAGGGGCCGCGCGAGGCCGCGTGCGATGGAAGCGCAGATCCACGCGGTGAGCAGCAAGACGATGAAGGCGCCGAAGGTCGCGAGTTGCAGATCGCGTTGCGCCTCGGTCATCTGAGCCTTGGCGCGTTTCGACAGAGTCTGGACAATGTGGTGGGCGATGTCTTTCAGAAGTAGGATGCGCGCGCCCGTCGCTTCGTTCCAGTGCGCGATATCCGGACTGGCGATTGCCCGCTCCGGCCCGGCATCGAGGGCGAGGCTACGCATCCGCTCGACATCCTTCACAAGTGGTTCCGACATGGCCTCGGCGAAGCGGACTTTCTCGTCTTGCGTGGCATATGCCAGGAATGCGTCGAGATGGGCTTTTTCGGCCGCGATCGCCCGTGCGAAGGCGCGATACTGGGTTTGTGGGAAATAGCCCGCCCAAAATCCCGCGGAGCCGATGGCGCGCTCGCGGCTCGCTTCCTCCCACGCCATGATCAGTTTGATTTCCTGCGATATCTCGGAACTGCCGTACTGATCGGTGTCGCTATCGCGGAAGGCGGCTATCGCGCCGATGAGCCGGGATACGGCGGTGCTGTAGTACTCTGTCGCCTCATCGATGTAGATCTCGCGGGCAAGCACGTCGTGCCGTCGGCGGTCCAGTTCGCTGAACACGGCTTGAAAATCGGCCATCGCCAAATTGAATTCGGGATGGGATTGGCCGAATTCAGCGAAGTTACCCCCGGCAAGAAGCTCGGTGTACTTGTGGTCACTCGTGCGCTGGCTGCCGCCGACGCCCTCGGGCGCGACGCGCCCGGCTAGAAACAACAGGGATTGGCTGCGCTCGCCTTGGAGGGCTTCGGCCAGTTCGCCCAAATGGGCGAGAATCTGGGTTTTCGAGACGACATGGTGCGCGTGATCGTATTTCTGCCAGCGCTCGGCGAGGATGGCGCTTACCGCCAGAAACATTCCGAGGAGAGGAACCAGGCTGGCGAGAAGTATCCGGGGGCCAACCCGGATTCTGTCGCGTAAGGCACGCATGATTTTTCTCCGCATCTCAGAGATCCGATCCGGATTTGGCGGCGTATTCGTAAGCACGCCGCCAGTTCCAAGAAAATCTAAGTGAAGAACCTAAGCTAAATACCTAAATATTGGGTAAATCGACTCGCTAGCATTTCCCCAGGATAAGGCCATGGGAGTTTGCGGCATCGAAAACGCCAAAGGCCCGCCGATGGGCGGGCCTTTGATTGCGACTTCCGGCTGCAAGCCAAAAAGACTTATTCTTTTTCCTTCGGCTTCATGCCGAAATCCTGAAAGCGTTTTTTGAAACGCGCGACCTGGCCGCCCGCTTCGTTGAGGCGCTGCTGGCCGCCTGTCCACGCCGGATGGGTCAAGGGATCGATATCGAGGCGCAAGGAATCGCCCGCCTTGCCATAGGTCGAACGGGTCTTGAACGAAGTGCCATCGGTGCGCACGACCGTGATCTCGTGGTACGGGGGGTGGGTGTTTTTCTTCATGGCCGCCCTTCAAGCCTGACGGCGCCGCGCCGACCGGGCTGGAACCGTTATTGGGATGATCGCGAGAAGGCGGGTTTTAACCGAGGTGCCGCGCCATGACAAGGTTTCCGGCGATGGCTTGGCGGCATGGGCACGGCCTGATATAGCCAGCTCATCACACCCGTGCGAGTGTAAAACGAAGCAATAGAAGGGTTTTTAATGTCAACGATATGTGGGGGAGGCGGGCTCGGCCGATGAGAAATGGCGGCGGTTTGACTCCTTTGGGCACGAAGTCGGGGCTGCCACGGCCCAAGATTTCAAAGCTTCGTCCCATCCTTCGCCTGCTCGTGCCCTACCGGGTGCAGATGGCCCTGGCGGCGCTGGCCCTGGCTGCGGCGGCCGGGACGGTGCTTGGCTTCGGCGTGGGCCTGCGCTGGCTGGTGGACGAGGGCTTTGCGGGCGGAGATGCGGGGCGGCTCGACCAAGCGCTGATCGGCATGTTGGCAATCGTGACGGTCTTGGCCTGTGCCTCCTGGGCGCGGTCTTATCTCGTGTCCTGGCTCGGCGAGCGCCTTGCGGGCGACATCCGCAAGGCGGTGTACGGCAATGTCGTCGGCTTGGACGCGGCGTTTTTCGAGGTCACGCGCACCGGCGAGATCATATCCCGGCTCACCACCGACACGACCTTGCTGCAAACCGTCATCGGCACCTCGGCCTCGATGGCGATGCGCAATATTCTGTTGCTGCTTGGCGGCACGGTGATGATGGCGATCACGAGCCCGCGTCTCACGCTCTTGGTCTTCCTGGTCGTGCCGCTCGTGGTGGCGCCTATCGTGATCTTCGGCCGGCGCGTGCGCCGCCTCTCGCGCCTCTCGCAAGACCGCATCGGCGATGTTGGCGCCCAGGTTGACGAAAGCCTCAACGCCATCCAGACCGTGCAATCCTTCGCCCATGAGGCGCGCGAACGTGCCGATTTCGCGGTCCGTGTCGAGCAGGCGTTCTCGGTCGCCGTTCGCCGTGTATCGGCGCGCGCGAAATTGGCGGCGTTGGTCATCTTTCTGGTGTTCGGCGCGGTGGGCGCCATCCTGTGGACGGGCGGGCACGACATGGTGGCCGGCAAGATCTCCGCCGGTCAACTTTCGGCCTTCGTGTTCTATGCTGTCATCGTTGCGGGCTCGGTCGGCGCGATCAGTGAATTCGTGAGCGATTTGCAGCGCGCCGCGGGGGCGAGCGAGCGGTTGGTCGAGCTCATGACCGCGCCCGCTCGCATCCTCGCGCCGCCCGAGCCCCTGGCCTTGCCCCGGCCCGCGCGCGGCCAGATCGCCTTCGAGGCGGTCGGGTTCCGCTATCCCTCGCGCGCCGATTTTTCGGCGCTGGACGTCTTCGATCTTCGTGTCGCGGCGGGAGAGCAGGTCGCGCTCGTCGGCCCCTCAGGGGCGGGAAAATCGACCGTGTTTCGTCTCGCGCAGCGTTTCTTCGACCCCCAAGTGGGGCGGATTTACTTCGACGGCGTGCCTATCGACCGCGCCGATCCCAAGGAATTGCGCCGGCGCATCGGCATCGTGCCGCAAGAACCCGCGATTTTTTCCGCGTCGGCGCGCGACAATATCCGCTATGGCCGCCCCGATGCCGGCGAGGGGGAGGTGCGCGCGGCAGCCGAAGCAGCGGGCGCCGCGGAGTTTCTGGACGCCTTGCCCCAGGGCCTGGACACCTATCTCGGCGAGCGAGGCGTGCGCCTTTCTGGTGGCCAGCGCCAGCGCATCGCCATCGCGCGCGCCCTGCTCATCGATCCCGCGCTCCTCTTGCTCGACGAGGCGACAAGCGCGCTCGACGCCGAAAGCGAGCGCGCCGTTCAGTACGCTCTCGAACGCTTGATGCGCGGGCGTACCACGCTCGTCATCGCGCACAGATTGGCGACGGTGCAGAAGGCGGACCGGATCGTGGTGATGGATAAGGGCCGGATCGTCGCCGAGGGCCGGCATGCGGATTTGGTGGCGGCGGGCGGACTTTACGCCCGGCTCGCGGCGCTGCAATTCGCGGCCAGCCCTGATTAGCACCAGCCCTGATTAACGCCGGTTCTGATTAACGCCAGCCCTGATTAACACAAGACGATTCACCCGGTATTGCGTCTTCCCGACGAAACGGGCATCGCGCTCCGATCGCGGGTTAGCGCTTGACGAAGACCGCGTCCACGCGATCGGCTTGCTGTTCGTCGGTGTGGCCGAGCGCGCGCACGTCGATGCGGGTCGAACGCACGCCTTGAGTGATGAGATAGCCGCGCGCGGACAAGGCGCGCGACAACGATACGCGCCGCGCCTTGCTCGCCTGGTCGCCGGGCCCGGTCGCATAGGCGACAAGCTGTAGGCGCGCTTCCTGGTCGGCATTCATCTTTTGCACGACGGCGTTGAGCGCCTGCTTGCCCGCCTCGGACAATTCGGTGTTCTCGCCGTCGAAAAGAATTCGAACGGTGTCGGCCGGCACGGCCGTGGCCGGGCGCGAAGCCAGTTGCTGCGCGGGCGGAACAGGGGGGGTGGGCGCGGCGGACGGCGGTGGAGCGGCAACCGAACTTGCCGGCGGCGGCGTGGCGGCCGAACTTAACGGCGGCGGCGGCGGCGGCGGCGCGACGACCGAACCTGTTGGCGGCGGCGCGGTGGCCACTAGGGGTTCGGGGGTGGTGGGTTTCGCCGCCTTTGCAGCCTTGGGCGCCGGGGTTTCGGCGGCCATCGGGCCAGCCTTGGATTTTTGCGCCTTGTGCCGCTTGCTCTCGGCGGGCGGGTGAAGATGAACCGCAGCCAGCGGCGGGGCCGCTTGTTGCAGGGCGGATGGCGACGGACGCGGAATGGCGTGGCCGAGCGCGCGCGGCACGTTCGGCGCGGGGCCCAATTCGTCGAGTACGGTCATGTCGACGGAGACGCTCGGCGCCTTGCGCGCGCCATAGAAGGTCTGCGCCGCGGCGCCAGGCGCGTACAGCGCGAAGGCGGCGAGGGCGAAAACGGAATTACGGAGCATGGCTGCGCGCATCGAACGGCGCACCATAACCCAGGGGATTCGAGCGGACAACGGGGCAAACATGTTCCCTTTGCCGATTTTGAGGGATTAAGGTCGCCCGGCGCCGATTTCGCACGGTCGAGACCGCAAAAGGCCCGGGTCGGTGAAAGGGCGTGTGGCGATAAACTCCGGCGCTAAGCCGCTGGGCGTTCCACGGCCGCGGTGCGCAATAGCGCGCCGAGGGGCATGTGCAGCTTGGCGTTGGCCGCCAACATGCTGCCCGTCTCCATCATCCGGTGCCCGCCGCCGATTTCCGACACGAAACCGCCCGATTCGCGAACAATTAATAGCCCCGCCGCGATGTCCCACGGCGACAGGGAGATTTCCCAGAAGCCGTCGAACCTTCCGGCCGCGACCCAGGCCAAATCGAGCGCCGCCGCGCCGAAGCGCCGCACGCCCGCGACCTCGGCCATGATGGCCCCCATCTGACGCAGATAAAGCGGGTGGTCGGCATGGGCCTTGAACGGAATCCCGGTGGCGATGACCGCCTCGTTGAGCTTGGAGCGCGCCGAGACGCGCAGTCGCCGGTCGTTGAGTGTCGCCGCCTGGCCCTTCTCGGCCGCGAAGGTTTCATGGCGGATGGGGTCGTAGATCAGGCCCGCCACGATCTCACCGTCGCGTTCGAGTGCGATCGAGATGGCGAAATGGGGAATGCCGTGAAGAAAGTTGAGCGTGCCGTCCAATGGATCGACGATCCAACGGTGCCGGCCATCGCCCACGGTTGCGGCGCTTTCCTCCATGAGAAAGCCATACCCGGGCCGGGCGCGCTCGAGTTCGCGGCGCAGGATGCGTTCGGCCGCGTGATCGGCGGTGCTTACGAAATCGGCCGGGCCCTTGAGCGAGACCTGAAGCTGCTCGACCTCGCCGAAATCGCGCACCAAGCCCTTTGCCGCCTTGAGCGCGGCGGCCGCCATGACATTGAGGATGGGCGAGCGCGGTGCCACGAGTCTCAGCTCCGCGAGCGTTCGACGTAGGTGCGTTCGGCGATGTTCACGACGATTTTTTCGCCCGAACCGACGAAGGGCGGAACCATGATGCGAACACCGTTCTCGAGCACGGCGGGCTTGTAGGACGAGGCGGCGGTCTGGCCCTTCATCACGGCGTCCGATTCGACGATCTGCATGATGCACGTCTGGGGCAAGGTGACCGTCAGGGGTTGGCCGTCATAGGTGTGAATCGATACCACCATGCCGTCCTTGAGGAAATCGGCGGCATCGCCGATCACGGCGCGGGGCACGGAGATTTGTTCGTAATTCTCGACGTCCATGAAGGTGTAGGCATCGTTCTCCGGAAAGAGATACTGGTAATCGCGCTCGTCCAAAGATACGCGCTCGACCGTTTCCTGAGTGCGAAAGCGCACATTCGTCTTGGTGCCGGAACGCGCGTCGCGCATTTCGACCTGCACCACCGAGGCGCCCTTGCCCGGCTGGTAAATCTCGCTCTTAATGACCGCCCACAACTTGCCCTCGTGTTCGAGGATTGTGCCGGCGCGTATGGTGATTGCCGCGACTTTCATGCTGCCCCACATCCGGCGCGTCTCGGCACCGCGCGGTTGCGCGCGATCGGAGCCGCTCGGTTACATGTTAATTGCCGTCTCTCTCGCCACCGCCGCGCGGCCGGGTATCACCGGCTTCCGGCCGCGGCCGATATCCCATTCGTCGCGCGCAAAGCGCAAGTCCGGGCCGCAATCGGCGCGAAACCTAGCAGTTTGGTTTTGGTGTGGCAACTCAAAGGCCTTTGCTTTGGCGCGGTATCCGGGCCTGGCCGCGTGACGGAGCGCGCGCTTGCGCCGTGGTGGCGCCCCGATATCCACGCGAAAGCGAGCCGCCATCGGGCGGTGCGCGGCGCGGTGCTTGGTGCCACGCGCGCCCATTTCGCCGCCGCCGGTTTCACCGAGGTCGAGACCCCCGTGCTGCAGACAAGCCCCGGGCTCGAGCCGCATCTTCAAGCCTTTGCGACCGAGATCGTGGCGCCCGATCGCGCGGCCCGGCGCTGCCTCTATCTGCACACCAGCCCGGAATTCGCGATGAAGAAGCTCTTGGTCGCGGGCGAGCGGCGCATCTTCCAGCTCTGCAAGGTCTTCCGCAACGCCGAGCGCGCGGCCACGCACCATCCGGAATTCACCATGCTCGAATGGTACCGTGCCGAGGCAAATTACGAATCGGTCATGGACGATTGCGTCGCGCTTCTGCGCGCGGCGCTTGGCGCGGCGCGGCGGGAGCGGTTTTCGTGGCAGGGCGTCGAAAGCGATCCTTTCGGAGACTGGCGGC
>JBJXGH010000089.1:0-5148 GCA_046153685.1 Alphaproteobacteria bacterium | reverse complement strand
GCGGTCTTCGTCTCGGGTTTGATCGTCATCGTGCTGTTGCTGCGCGAGCACCGTTCGGCCAAGCGCCTGTACGAGGCGGCGGAATCGGCCAGGCGCGACACCGCCGCGCTGCGCGCCGACTTCGTCACGGCCATCGACAGCCTCAAGGACGGCCTCGCCTTATTCGACAAGAACGAACGCCTCGTCCTTTTCAACCCGCAATTTCCAATTTTCTTTCCGGAAATCGCACATCTGATCCGGCGCGGAACGACGTTCGAGACGCTTTTGCGCGCCCATGTCGCGGCCGGTCGGCCGAAAGGCGATTTCACCTCCGACGAGGAATACATCCAACATCGCTTGTCGATATTCCGCAATCCCTCGGGCCGCCACGAAATCGAGTTCGCCCGCGGCTCCGTCATGGAAGTTCTAGAACAGAAGACTCCGGACGGCGGCACCGTTGCCATACGCACCGACATTACCGCGCGCAAACACGCCGAGCGCGAGCGCGAGAACCTCATCGATCAGTTTCATCAAGCGCAGAAGATGGAGGCGATCGGCACGCTGGCAGGCGGCATCGCCCACGATTTCAACAATATTCTAACCAGCATTCTCGGTAATGCAGCACTCGCCCAATTCGATCTGCCCAAGGATCATGCCGTGCAGGAACAGCTGGGCGAAGTTTTGTCCGCGGGGCGGCGCGCACAGCGCCTGGTTGAGCAAATACTTCTGATCAGCCGCGGCCACGAGCGCCGGATGGAGGCCGTACGCCTCGATTTGGTGGCCAAGGAAACCTTGCGCATGCTGCGCGCGGCATTGCCCGCGACCATCGCATTCGATGTGCGGACGCGCGCGGATGCACCGACCGTCATGGCGGACACGACCCAGCTCCACCAGGTCGTGATGAATCTGTGCGTCAATGCGGGCCACGCCATCGGCAAGAAGGCAGGGACGATTTCCGTCGCACTCGATGATGTCGATATCGACGGCGCCGTGTCCGCCGACTTGGGGCGGGCGACGGGCGGAAAATCCGCCACTCCCATTCGCACCAAAATCGATGCCGACGGCTCCGCGCGCCTCTGGCTCGGCATGCTCAAGCCTGGGCCGCACGTCAAACTTACCGTCCGCGACGATGGCGTAGGCATGGACTCGCAAACCTTGGAGCGCATTTTCGATCCCTTCTTCACCACAAAGGGCATCGGCAAGGGTACCGGCCTTGGCCTCGCCGCCGTTCAAGGCATCGTACTCGCGAGCGGCGGCGCCCTGTCGGTGAGTACGGCACCCGGCAAGGGTACGACGATCAAGATCTTGCTACCGAGAGCAACCGAAGCGGTCACCATTCCGGTTGCGCAGGCCACGGGCGAATTGCGCGCGGGCAGCGGCGGGATACTTTTTATTGACGACGAGTCGAGCTTGGTGCGCATCGGTCAGCGCACGCTCGAACGCGCGGGCTACAAAGTCGATGGTTTCACCGACAGCATTGCCGCGCTCAAGGCGTTCCGAGCGGCGCCGGGGCGTTGGGACCTGATCATCACGGATCAAACCATGCCCAATCTGACCGGGATCAATCTTGCGCGCGAAGTCATCGCGGCGCGACCCGACATGCCGGTCATATTATGCACGGGATTCAGCGATTCAATCGACGACGGCATAGTACGCGCAGCCGGAATCCGCGAGTTCGTCATGAAGCCCGTTGCCGGCGCCGAACTTGCCGAACTCGTCGGAAAAGTCATGAAAGCAGGCGCAAGGGTGCGGACGGCATAAATCATGGCGACGATTCTCGTGATCGACGACGATGACGGCGTGCGCAAATTGATCGCGACGCTCCTGGAGCGCGCCCAACATCGTGTGATCGAGGCCACTGACGGCGTCGCGGGCCTTAAGGCCTTCAAGGCCGCTTCATTCGATCTCGTCATCACCGATCTGATCATGCCCGAGAAAGAAGGCCTCGAGACCATTCGCGAGCTCCGGATGGATGGCGGAGACGTAAAGATTCTGGCGATCTCCGGCGGTTTTCCCGGCAATCCCATCGATATCCTCGACATGGCGAGGAATCTCGGGGCCGATGCGGTATTGGGCAAGCCCTTCACCCCCGCCGCCCTATTGGCCGAGGTTGCACGGCTTCTTGCGCTGCCCGCCGCCTGACGCAGGCGCGCAATTCTGCTAAATCCGTGCCATGGCATTCGAACCACCACGGCGCCCGACGACCCGCCGCGCGACATCCGCGCGACCCGTGTTTGACCGCGCCGCCGCCCTCGTATTCTTGATCGTGGCTTTAATCGCGCCCGAGGCGCGGGCGCGCGACCAATTGGTCATCGGCATCTCGCAATTCCCCTCGACCTTGAATCCGCTGATCGACGCCATGGCCGCCAAGTCCTACGTGCTCGCCATGGCGCGGCGACCGGTCATGGCCTACGACAAGGACTGGAAACTCGCCTGCCTGCTATGCACCGAGATTCCGAGCTTCGAGAACGGCCGCGCCAAACGTGAAGCCCTGCCCGACGGACGAACCGGCGCGTCCTTGCGCCTCACCCTCGACCCGCGGGCCAATTGGGGCGACGGCAAGCCCGTGAGCGCCGCCGATGTGGTGTTCACCTGGGAAGTTGGCCGGCACGCCCAAACAGGCGTCGGCGATTTCGAGACCTTCCGCCGGATTCTCAAGATCGACGTGATCGACGACAAGACGGTGGTGCTTCACCTCGACCGCGTCACCTTCAAATATAACGACCTCGCGGGCTTCGAGTTGTTGCCGGCCCATCTCGAACGCTCGGCGTTCCAAGACCCGGCTCAGTACAAGACGAAAACGCTGTTCGACACCGATCCCACGAATCCAGGTCTCTATGCCGGGCCCTACCGCATCGCGGAAGTCGTGCGTGGCTCGCACATCGCGCTTGTTCCCAATGCCGGATGGTGGGGCAAGCCGCCGGCCTTCAAGCGCGTAATCGTGCGGGCGATCGAGAATACGGCGGCGCTTGAGGCCAATCTTTTGTCGGGCGGCGTCGATTACGTCGCGGGCGAACTCGGGCTCACGCTCGACCAAGCGATCGCCTTCGAACGCCGCCACGCCAAAAAATTTCGCGTCCAATTCAAGCCGAGCCTTATCTACGAGCACATCGATCTCAATCTCGACAATCCCATATTGGCCGACAAACGCTTGCGTCATGCCCTGCTTTTGGCCCTCGATCGCGCGGCATTGAACGAACGCCTGTTCGCCGGCAAGCAGCAAGCGGCCCATTCCTTCGTCAATCCGCTCGACGTGGTTTACGATGCTCAAGTCAAAACCTACCCTTACGATCCGGCGCGTGCGGCGCAATTGCTCGACGAGGCCGGTTGGCGCAAGGGCCCCGATGGCATGCGCCGCAATGCCCAGGGCCAAGCCCTGCAATTCGATTTGATGACCACCGCGGGCAACCGTATGCGTGAATTGGTGCAACAGGTGCTGCAAAGCCAATGGCGCGCGGCAGGCATCGAGGTGCGCCTGAAGAACGAGCCCGCGCGGGTGTTCTTCGGCGAGACCGTCCGCCAGAGAAAATTTCCGGCCATGGCGATGTTCGCCTGGGTAAGCGCGCCCGAGAACGTGCCCCGAGCCACACTCGCCTCGACGCATATCCCGAGCGCAGCCAATAATTTCGCCGGCCAGAACTACACGGGTTTTCGCAATGCCGAGGTCGACAGACTTGTCGATCGCATCGAGCTCGAACTCGATCGCGTGGCGCGCCAGGCGCTATGGAAGCGTCTGCAGGCGATTTACGCCGAAGAGTTGCCGGCGCTGCCATTGTACACCCGCTCCGATGCCTTCGTCGTTCCGCCTTGGCTAGGCGGCATCGAGCCGACCGGGCATCAATATCCCTCGACCCTATGGATCGAAAATTGGTGGGCCGAATGACGGCTGCGCGACCCGCCATCGGAATGCGACGATGATCCGCTACCTTGCGGGCCGGACAGCGCAGTGCGCGCTGGTCATGCTGATCATGTCGTTCCTTGTGTACAGCCTGATCGGCATCATGCCGGGCGATCCCATCGACCTGATGCTCTCGGCCGATCCGCGCTTGACGGCGGAGGATGCGACGCGTCTGCGCGCGTTCCATGGCCTCGACCGACCCATCGGCGAGCGCTATCTCGCCTGGCTCGCAGCCGCGGCCCAAGGTGAGCTCGGCTATTCCCGCCTCCATGCCCAGCCGGTCACGGCGGTTCTGGCGTCCCATCTCGGCCATACGCTCGCGCTCCTGGGTACGAGCTTCGTCCTCGCCATAGCCATCGCGGTGCCCTTGGGCGTGGCGGCGGCGCGCCGGCCGCGCGGCTTTATCGACCATGCGGTGAATCTCTTTTGCTTTGCCGGTATTTCGGTGCCGCCGTTCTGGCTCGCGCTCCTACTCATCATGGCGTTCGCCGTCGGCCTCGGCTGGCTGCCTGCGGGCGGGCTTCATTCACCCGGCGGCGGCGGCTTGGGTGACATGCTGGCTCATTTGGTACTGCCCGTCGCGACGCTGACGCTGGCATCGATTGCGGGCTATACGCGTTTCGTGCGCGCGGCGATGATCGAGGCTCTGCGCCAGGACTTCGTGCGCACCGCGCGCGCCAAGGGCGCGGGCGAAGGGCGCGTTCTTGTCTGTCACGCGCTGCGCGCCGCGATCGTGCCCGTCGTCACGATCGTGGCGCTGCATTTCGGCGGCCTGGTTTCGGGCGCCCTCGTCACCGAAACCATGTTTTCCTATCCCGGCATGGGGCGCATGATCTACGACGCGATCATGGGCAATGATTTCAATTTGGCGCTCGCGGGCCTCGTGCTTGCGACCCTCATGACCCTGCTCGCCAATCTTGCGGCCGATCTCTCTTATGCAGCGCTCGACCCGCGCGTGCGTCTGACGCCCGAGGCGAAATGACCGCGCCGTCCGCCCTCTCGCCCCGAGCTCTGGCCGCGGGCCGCCTGCGCGCCCACCGGCCCGCGCTCGTGGGCGCGGTCGTGCTTGCGATCTTGGCAAGCCTTGCTCTCGCGGCGCCGCTGATCGCCGCGTTGACGGGGCACGAAGTTCAGGCGGTCGATTTGTCGAACCGGTTTGCCGCGCGGTCGGCAGAACACCTGTTGGGCACCGACGAGTTGGGCCGCGACGTCGCGTTGCGCCTTATCTTCGGCGCGCGCATTTCGCTCGCGGTCGGCTTGATCGCGGCAGA
>JBJXGH010000087.1:0-11781 GCA_046153685.1 Alphaproteobacteria bacterium | reverse complement strand
CGGACAATCCGAGACCCTCAAGACCGAGGTCGAACGCTTCCTCAAGGAAATCCGAGCGGCCTAGCAATCCCTCGAGCGCCGCGACGAGGCGGGCGGCGCCCTTTTAGGCGCCGCCCGTTCCTTTTTGGCGGCTATCGGGCGCTCTCCGGCCTTGCACCCCGCCAGCCGCGCCCAGGCCGTCAACGGCCGAAACACTCCAAAAAATGCCAGAACAAATTCTTCGACGGCCTATCCCGGCAAAGTCCCGGAAATGGGGCCGCGCCGCCTTGAGATTCGACCCGTGGTCCGATCACAACCGGGATCGAGAATCAACGCCGGCCGACGACACCTGGCCGGACGGATGCGACCCGGAACGGCCGCATGACGCCGTCATGTTCGGTGATCGATACATACTCGCCTTCCCGGAAGGCGTGGTTCGCGAACTTGAACACCGGTTCGTCATCGTCCTCGCCGGGCGCATAGGAAAACACCCAACGTCCACCCTTGGTGCAGGTCAACACGCCATGCTCGTCGTCCTCGCCGACCCAGAACCGGCGCACCGAGCAGACGTCCTTGACCGCGCGCCAAGCAGCAAGATCCAGATGACCCTGGCCATCGAGCGGCGCGTGAAACTCGTAACCGCGCGCAGCGCTGCCCTCGGGAAAATCCTTCGTGCGCGCGAGTTCGAGCCGGATGGACATGATCGTCATCGTAAGACACTCCCCGAATGTACTGCCTGGAAAAGGCGGAAACGAGTAGGCAATGGCGTGCAACGCGACGCATTGACTTGCATCAAGCCGGCAATCCGCACCAAGACGATAGCTTACATCGATCCAAATCTAACCGTACTTCGGGTTCGATTCCTCGATGCCTTCGGGATCCTGGTGGATCAAAACCTCCGCACCCGGATGAAGCCCCTGCACGCGCGCCTCGACCGTATCGGCCACCTCGTGCGCGCGAACGAGCGTCATATGCGGGTCCATTTCAATATGAAACTGGATGAAAATCGTGCGTCCCGATCGCCGCGTGCGCAAGTCGTGCATGGCGCGCACATCGGGGTGGTCGAGTACCACGGCCCGTATCCTGCGACGCTCGTCGTCGGGAAATTCCCGGTCCATCAACTGATCGAGCGATTGACGAACGATGGCCACGGCCGAGACGACGATGTAACAAGCAATGGCCCCGCCGAGAATCGGATCCGCCCAC
The DNA here is from genome assembly GCA_046153685.1 of Alphaproteobacteria bacterium. GTDB lineage: Bacteria > Pseudomonadota > Alphaproteobacteria > CADEGL01 > CADEGL01 > CAMAPP01. Next base: position 10,596 of record JBJXGH010000087.1, on the reverse strand, counting down.
AGCCAACCGAAATTGCCCACGAGCAGGAATGCCGCGACCACGGTCACGTTGGCCAGCAAGTCGCCCTTGTAGTGCATCGAATCCGCCATGATGGCGAGCGAAGCCGTCCGCCGCACCACCTGGTGCTGAAACAACACGAGGGCGAGGGTGAGAACGATCGAGAACGCCATGACCGCAAGACCGGTGGCGCCGTGCTCGATGGGCTCTGGTTCCCATAGGCGCCGCCCAGCCTCGACGAATAGAAACACCGCTGAACCCGCGATGAACGCCGCCTGCGCGAGCCCGGCCAGGGGCTCGGCCTTGCCGTGCCCAAACCGGTGCTCGCGGTCCGCCGGTTGAAGGGCGTGACGCACGGCGATCAAATTGACTAGGGACGCCGCTGCATCGAGCATAGAATCGACCAGCGTCGCTAGCATGGACACCGATCCCGTCAGCAACCAGGCGCCAAATTTGGCGACGATCAGCGTGAATGCGACGCCCACGGAAGCATAGGTCGCCCGGCGCATCAGGCGGCCTTGGATTTCCATCGCATCGTCGGGCTTCATCGCCGGACCATCCGGAACGACGGCTTTAAGCGATGACACTGTCATATCAGGGATAGAGTTTCTGAACTTGCCACTCAGCCGCGGTGCGGATGAACACGAGGCGGTCGTGCAATCGGAAAGCGCCGTCCTTCCAGAATTCGAATTCATCGGGCACCAAGCGAAAGCCCGACCAATGCGGCGGCCGCGGCACCTTACCGAAGCCAAACTTCGCGGTGAACTGGGCGATGCGTTTCTCGAGTTCGAAGCGGCTCGGCAGCGTGCGCGACTGCTCCGACGCCCAGGCGCCAAGCTGCGCGCCGCGCGGACGGGTCGCAAAATAGGCATCAGCTTCCGCCGCCGTCACTTGCTCGACCGTTCCGACCGCGCGCACCTGGCGGCGCAGGGATTTCCAATGGAACAGCAAGCCGGCCTGCGGGTTATCCAAGAGTTCGCGCCCCTTGCGGCTTTCGAAATTGGTGAAAAACGTGAACCCGCGCTCGCCGGCATCCTTGAGCAAGACCATACGCGCCGACGGCCGGCCGTCGCGCGTCGCGCTGACCAGGGTGAAGGCGTTCGGATCGTTGGGTTCCGCTTTCTTAGCGTCCTCGAACCACGCTTTGAAGAGCGCGATAGGATCGGAATGTCGCTCGTCGTCCATGCTCAAATCTCCTGGGCCGCAACACACGCGACCGCCCCGATACAGCATAGCGCATGAGGACGTTCATTTCCTTTTGATTTCGCGTTTCTTACGGTCATCGGCTATCCAGCCGCAACTCATCAATAGCAGCCACCGCGACATAGCCGCCCACCGCGCCCCGAAACCCGCGCACGCCTTTAGCAACACGAAGCGACGGACCGCAAGCAAGACAACCTAGACCATCGAAACGGCAAATCTTGATACAGCCACGGCGCCGATGGCCGCCAATGCGGCGTCAATCGAAAGATCGTCCGGCCGCGCTCGCTCCACCGCGGACTTGCACGGCGCAAAATCCCCCGTGTTTCTTTTATTTTCAATTACTTATGGGATAGGTGCGCCGCCAGTCGCGTTTGACCCCTAGTTCGATTTGTGTAGGATGCGCGCGCCCTCAACAGACGGGAGGGGCATCGCAATGACGCAATCGCGCGGGCTCATGACGGGAAAACGCGGCCTCATCATGGGGGTCGCGAACGACCGCTCGATCGCGTGGGGCATCGCCAAGACCTTGGCAGCCCACGGCGCGGAACTTGCCTTCACCTACCAGGGCGAAGCCTTGGAGAAGCGCGTGCGCCCGCTCGCCGCTTCGTTGAACGCCAATTTCATCGAGCCCTGCGACGTCATGGACGAGGCGAGCATGGCGGCCTTGTTCGCTGCCATCGGAAAGCGATGGGGCAAGCTCGATTTCGCGGTGCATGCGGTCGCGTTCTCCGACAAGGATCAACTCAAGGGCAAGTACCTCGACACGACGCGCGACAACTTCGTCAAGACGATGGAAATTTCGTGCTTCTCGTTCACCGAGATGTGCCGGCTGGCGGCGCCGCTTATGGCCGCAGGCGGTAGCCTGTTGACTCTGACCTATTACGGCGCCGAACGCGTCATGCCCCATTACAACGTGATGGGCGTGGCCAAGGCCGCGCTCGAGGCCTCGGTGCGCTATCTGGCGGCGGATTTGGGTCGCGCGAACGTGCGGGTGAACGCGATCTCGGCCGGCCCCATCAAGACGCTCGCGGCCTCGGGCATCGGCGATTTTCGCTACATCCTCAAGTGGAACGAGCTTAACTCGCCGCTGCGGCGCAACGTAACCGCCGAAGAAGTCGGCGGCTCGGCGCTGTATCTGCTGTCCGATCTCGGCGCTGCCGTCACGGGCGAGGTTCACCACGTGGACGGCGGCTATAATATCGTCGGCATGATGGCGGTCGAAGCGGCGGCCGAGGTTTCGGCGCTGCTCTCCGATTTCAATCCCAAGACCTGACGATGGCCGGCAATAGCTTCGGCCATCTGTTCCGCTTCACGACCTGGGGCGAGAGCCACGGCCCCGCCATCGGCGCGGTCGTCGACGGCGTGCCGCCGCGCATCGCGCTGGCCGAGGCCGATATCCAGGTCTGGCTTGACCGGCGCAGGCCAGGGCAATCGCGCTTCGTCACCCAACGCCAGGAGCCCGATACCGTCCGGATCATGTCCGGCGTGTTCGAGGGCATGACCACCGGCACACCGGTTTCTCTGGTCATCGAAAACATGGACGCGCGCTCGAAGGACTACGGCGACATCAAGGACAAGTTCCGCCCCGGGCACGCCGATTTCACTTACTGGGCCAAGTACGGCGTCCGTGACTGGCGCGGCAGCGGTCGGGCGAGCGCGCGCGAGACCGCCAGCCGAGTGGCCGCCGGCGGCGTCGCGCGCAAGATTTTATCCGCCGCGTTCGGCGCACCGTTCCGTGTGCGCGGCGCGCTCGTTCAAATCGGCCCGCACACCGTCGACCGCGGCCGCTGGGACTGGGACACGGTCGAGAAAAATCCGTTCTGGTGCCCCGATGCCAAGATGGCGGAACTCTGGGAAGGCCATCTCGACGATGTGCGCAAGTCGGGATCCTCGACAGGGGCCATCGTCGAAGTGGTGGCCGAGGGCGTGCCTGCGGGTCTCGGCGCGCCGGTGTACGCCAAGCTCGACGCCGACCTCGCCTCCGCCATGATGGGCATCAACGCGGTAAAGGGCGTGGAAATCGGCGACGGTTTCGCCGCCATCGCCCTGCCCGGCGAACGGGCGCACGACGAAATGCGCATGGCGGACAACCGGGTACGCTTTCTTTCCAACCATGCCGGCGGCATTCTTGGCGGTATCTCGACAGGGCAGCCCATAGTTGCGCGATTCGCGGTCAAGCCGACGAGCTCGCTGCCGACCACACAGCGCGGCGTGACGGAAGACGGCCGTGACGCGGACGTGCGGACGACCGGCCGGCACGATCCGTGCGTCGGGATTCGCGCGGTGCCCGTCGGCGAAGCCATGATGGCTTGCGTCCTGGCCGATCATTGGCTGATGCACAAGGCGCAGTGCGGCTGACGCACAGGACGCAGTGCGGTCGAGGCGCGGGGTGCAAAGCGGCTGACTTGACCTTGCACGGCCAAGCCCGCTGAATGAAATGGAGAAACCGTCGAGCGGGACCGAGATAGATAAGGAAACGTGATGCCCCAACCCAAGCACGTCATGGCCCTCAAGCTGCCGAAGGCGCCGAAACTCGATCCGGCGACCGCCGCCTATTTCAAGCTCTGCGAGGAAAAACTCGGCTTCGTGCCGAACGTGCTCAAGGCCTATACCGCGCGGCCCGAGAAGCTGCGCAATTTCATCGCCACCTACAACACGCTGATGCTCGGCGAATCCAAGCTCAGCAAGCTCGAGCGCGAAATGGTCGCGGTCGTCGTTTCGTGCGCGAATCATTGCTATTACTGCCTTGTGGCGCACGGCCAGGCAGTGCGCCGCTTATCGGGCGACCCCGAGCTCGGCGAGATGTTGACCAAGAATTACCGCGTGGCCGAATTGTCGCCGCGCCATCGCGCCATGCTCGACTTTGCCTGGAAGCTGACCGAGACGCCCTCGAAGGTCGATGGCGTGGACCGGGCGGCCCTGCGCAAGGCGGGGTTGGGGGAAGAAGAATATTTCGACTTGTGCGACGTGATCGCGTTCTTCAACGCATCCAACCGCGTGGCCATCGGCCTCGACATGATGCCGAACCGCGAGTACCACAAGGCGGATCGCTGAGCGCGCGTCGGCGGCGGATCGTCGGGCGCGGAGTGCGTTCGATCGGCGCTTAGCGCTTGAAGACCGCGGCCAACTCCACGTGCGGCGACCACAGGAACTGGTCGATCGGCACGACGCGTTTGAGCTTATAGCCACCCTTGGCGAGGATTTGGGCATCGCGCGCGAAGGTGCCCGGCTCGCACGAAACCGCGACCACCGTGGGTACGCGCGACTTGGCAAGCGCCAGGGCCTGCGCCTGGGCGCCCGCGCGCGGCGGATCGAATACCACGGCATCGAATTCGTTCAATTCCTGCGCCGTCAGCGGGCGGGCGATGAGATCGCGCACCTTGGCCGTCACGCGCGCGAGCTTGGCGGCCTTGGCCGCGCCCTCGACCGCCTGCACAAGGCGCGGCGCCTCGTCGGCCGCGAAAACCGATGCCCCGCCGAACGCGAGCGCGAAGCTGAACGTGCCGGCGCCGCAGAACAAATCGGCCACACGCCTGGCCGCCCCCACGCCCGTGCGCACGACCTCCGTCAATTCCGCCTCACCCGCGCGCGTCGCCTGGAGGAAGGCGCCCGGCGGGACCTCGACCTTCACGCCGCCGAAGACGACGGTCGCCCGGCCGCGCTCGACCAGCGTCTCGGCGCGTGCCTCGGAGGGATGCCGGCGCGAAACGCGCACCACACCCAGGCCCTCGGCCAGCGCCGAAAGGCGCTTTTTCCCACCCTGCCCGAGCGGCGCGGTCGTCACGATCAAGATGTCGAGACCGTCATCGAGCCCGTTCACGACGACATCGGCCTTGTCGGCGGGACGTAGCAAGGCCGTCAGAACATCGCGGAGTGCGGGCAGCAGCGCGACGATCTCGGGCAAAACCACATGGCATTCCTTGAGATCGATGACCCGGTTTTCGCCGCGGGCATGAAACCCGAGCAACAAATCCTCCTCGCGGCGCACGGCCGAGAAGTCCGCGCGCCGGCGCGTGCGCGGCTGCGCCGGGCGGATGGCCTCGATGCCGTCGAGCGGCAATCCCCGGCGCTTTAAGGCCGAGACCACGATGTCGTACTTCCACGCGAGATAGCGCGCGCCCTCGACATGTTGCAAGGCGCAGCCGCCGCAATCGCCGAAATGCCGGCACGGTGGCGCGACACGGCCGGGTCCCTCGGACAGCAATTTAACCAGCCGGCCCTCGAAGCCATCGCCCAGCGCCGCGCCCAGGCGCACCAGGACCTTGTCCCCCGGCACGGTTAAGGGCACGTAGATCCGCCTGTCACCGGCTTGCCCGACGCCATCGCCCCGGCCGCCGATCTGGTCGATTGCCATTTCGATTTCGTGACGCATCAACCCAACCCCTTCCGCGCCGCGACGAGAAATTCCTTGTTGCCCTCGGGCCCGGTGATCGGACTTTCGGTCGCGCCGAGAACCTCCCAACCCATGGTCGCGCGCAGCCAGCCCTCGATGCGGGCCACGACCTCGGCGTGCAGCGCCGGATCGCGCACCACCCCGCCCTTGCCCACGCGCGCCCTGCCTACCTCAAACTGCGGCTTCACGAGTGCAACGAGATAGGCGCATGGTGCCGCCAGCGCCAGGGCCGCCGGTAATACGATTTCGAGCCCGATAAAACTCGCATCGCACACCACGAGATTCGGCGGCTGCGGCAATTCCGCGCGCGTCAAATGGCGCGCATTCGTGCGCTCCATAACGACGACGCGGGAATCTTGGCGCAATTTCCACGCGAATTGCCCGTGCCCGACATCGACCGCATGGACGCGCGCGGCGCCGCGCGCGAGCAGCACGTCGGTAAACCCTCCCGTGGATGCTCCAATATCGAGGCACACCAGCCCGCTGGGATCGATGCCGAAATGCACAAGACCGTGATCGAGCTTGAGCCCGCCGCGCGACACCCAGGGGTGATCGGCGCCGCGAACGGTCAGCACGGCCTCCGACGAAACCATCTGTCCCGGTTTTTCCACGCGCCGGCCATCGGCTTCGACCAAGTCGGCCAGGATATAGGCCTGGGCGCGTGCGCGGCTCTCGGCAAGGCCGCGGGCATGTAGCAGCGCGTCCGCGCGCGCCTTGCTGGGGCGACGCAATCGGGGAGCGGCGGGTCTATCCACCATGGACGCCATGTGCATTTCGGCTTTCATGCGGCCGGAATGTGCCACGGACGGCGAAAAATCGAAACCCGCAAGCTCCGGCGCGCAATTGCCCTAAGCCTTGATTCGGCCCAAAATGGCCCGACCCATTCGCGGACGACGCGCTTTCGCGGCCAAAGTCCACGAGCGCCGCGCTTCCACAGCCATAAGGAGGAAGGATGGTTGCCACTGCCCTAAAGCCCCGGAACGCGACTGCGGACGCCGAAAGGCAGACCCGAAAGTCCTTGGCGGCATGCTATCGGCTGCTTCATCGCTTCCGCATGACCGACACGATCAATACCCATATCGCCGCGCGCGTTCCCGGCGCCGAGGATCGCTTTCTCATCAATCGCTACGGCTTGCTGTTCAACGAAATCACCGCATCGAACCTGATCGCGGTCGATGGCGAGGGCCGCTCGCTCGACGGCGGGGAAGCCAATCCCGCGGGTTTCGTCATCCACCGCGCGGTTTTTCGCGCCCGTGCCGACGCTATGTGCTCGCTGCACACCCATACGCGCGCCGGAATCGCGCTGTCCATCCTCAAGTGCGGTTTGATGCCGCTCAGCCAGTTCGCACTCTATTTTCACGGTCGCATCGGCTATAGCGACTACAAGCACGTCAGCGGCAAGGGCGACGAGTGCGAGGAGATGGGGCGCGATCTAGCGGGCAATTCCGCCCTCGTGCTGCGCAATCACGGCCTGCTCACCGTCGGCCGCTCGATCTCCGAGGCGTGGCTGCTCGCGTACTACCTCGAAAAAGCGGCCGACGTGCAAATCGCGGCCATGGCATGCGGAACCGAGCTTGTCCGCCCGGCCGATGCTGAAATCGCCGGCATGAGCAAGGAAGTGGACGAAGGCTTTGGCGGGCGGCCCTTCGGCGACCGCGAATGGGAAGCCCTCGTGCGCGAACTCGATCGCGAAGACCCGGGATACGCGGCCTGATGCGCTCCTAGGCGCGCCGTTCGACGACGAAGCGCGCCACGTCCTTCAACAGATCGGCCTTGGGGCCGAAGCGGGCGACATGGGAAGCCGCTTGTTCCGCAAGTGACCGCGCACGCCGCCGCGCCTCGTCGGCGCCGAGCAGCGAGACGAAGGTTCCCTTGCCCGCCGCCGCGTCCTTGCCGACTTTCTTGCCGACCTCTTCCTCGGTGCCTTCGTGATCGAGCAGATCATCGGCGATCTGAAACGCCAGGCCCAAATCGCGGGCATAATCGCGCAGCGCCGCGCGCGCATCCGCCGGCGCCTGACCGAGAATCGCGCCCGCCTCGCACGAAAAGCGGAACAACGCCCCGGTTTTCATCGCCTGTAGGCGCGTGATGTCCGCAAGCGACAGACGCACATCCTCGGCCCGAAGGTCGAACATCTGACCACCCACCATGCCCTCGGCGCCGCTCGCACGCGCGAGCGCGACCACGAGCTCCGCACGCACCGCGCCATCGGGATGGGTTGGCGCGTCGCCCAAAAGCTCGAACGCGAAGGTCAGAAGACCGTCGCCCGCGAGAATCGCCGTCGCCTCGTCGAATTGGATATGGGCCGTCGGCTTGCCGCGCCGCAAATCGTCGTCGTCCATGGCCGGCAAATCATCGTGCACGAGAGAATAGCAATGCACGTACTCGACAGCGGCGGCGGCACGCAATGCGCGCTCGCGCGGCACGTCGAAAAGTCGCGCCGAGTTCAACACCAGAAAAGGCCGCAGCCGCTTGCCGCCATTGAGGGTCGCATACGCCATTGCCTCGACCACGCGGCGTTCGGGTCCGTCCATTTTGGGAAGGAACTCGGCCAGCGCCCGTCCCATCGCTTCAGCCGCATCGGCCAGCGCCGGCGTCAATCGGTCCACGTCACGCCTCAGTCCGGATTGGCGGGTTTCACGCTCACCGCGCCGTCGGCCGCAAGCGATATCCGTTCGATCTTGGCCTGAGCTTCCTGCAATTTGGCTTCGCAGTGGCGCTTGAGGGAAGCACCGCGCTCATAGGCCTTGATGGCCTCCTCAAGCTTGCCCTCGCCGCCCTCGAGCGTCTTCACGATGGCTTCGAGCTCCGCAAGCGCGGCCTCGAAGCTCATTTTGGCGATATCGGGCGGGATGGAGACCATGGCGGGCAGTTTACGGGCGTGGATGCGCGCCGACAAGGCATTCAGGCCGCCATCAAGGCGCGCGTATGCGCCGCCGCCGAATCGGCCAAGGCATCGAGATCGTAGCCGCCTTCGAGGGTGGACACGAGGCGGCCCTTGCAGCAGCGCCCGGCGAGCGCGCACAAGCGGCCTGTGACCCATTCATAGTCCTCGGTCGCGAGCTCCAATCCAGCCAAGGGGTCGGCCGCATGGGCATCGAACCCTGCCGAGACCAGGACCATGTCCGGCGCGAACGCCTCGAGCCGGGGTAGAAGCACGCTTTCGACAGCGGCGCGAAAATCCCGACTGCCCGAGCCCGGCGGCAGAGGAATATTGAGAATATTGCTGGAGACGCCGGTTTCGGCCGCGCCGCCCGTTCCCGGATAGAGCGGCGAGTGATGGGTCGAGGCGTAGAACGCATCCGAATCGCGCTCGAACATCGCCTGGGTGCCGTTGCCGTGATGGACGTCGAAATCGACCACCGCCACGCGCGCGAGCCCATGCGCCGCGCGCGCATGAAAGGCACCCACGGCCACGTTATTGAACAGACAGAACCCCATCGCGCGACCGGGTTCCGCGTGATGACCCGGCGGGCGGACGGCGCAAAAGGCATTTCCCGCTTCGCCCGCGAGAACGGCATCGACCGCGGCACACACCGCGCCCGCGGCCCGCAAGGCCGCCTCACCCGAGCCAGGCGACAGAATTGTATCGGCATCCAGCCGCACCCGGCCAGCGGGCGGCACCGCGCCCAAGAGACGCCGGACGTACAATCCGGGATGGGCGCGCTCCAATTGCGCGTCCGCGGCGCACGGCGCCTCGCGCCATTCGAGGCCTGCAAATTCCGGCGCCTGCAAGCGCGCGAGAATCGCCGCGAGGCGCGCGGGATTTTCCGGATGTTGGGCGCCGGGGTCGTGATCGAGGCACGCGGGATGGGTAAACAGAATAGTCGTCACGACGCCGCGCCCTTTCGCAAAATAAACACGTACACGCCCCGCTCCACCCGCGATTCCACCAGAAGATGCCCGCCCATTTCGGCGAAGACGGCGAAATCCTTGACCGCGCCTGGATCGGTCGCGTGAACCTCGAGTAATTCTCCGGCCGCCATCTCCCGCAGCGTGCGCCGGGCCTTGAGCACGGGAAGAGGGCAATTGAGGCCCTTGGTATCCAGCACTCGGTGCGCCTGTGTCACTGCCATGCGATTGCCATGCCACGCGAGGTACGCTGGCGCACACGGCGCCGCCAGCATGGACAAGTGCTGCGCGATGCGTATGCTCCCGCACTCAATTCGAAGGGGGATACGTGCCAAACGTAAGACGCGCCAGTGCTTTGCTCAAGGCCATGGCGAACGATCGCCGCCTGACAATCCTGCTGCATCTTTCCGAGGGCGAGAAATCGGTCGGGCAACTCGAGCGCTTGGTCGGCCTCAGCCAATCGGCGCTTTCCCAGCACCTTGCGCGGCTTCGGCGCGAAAAGGTCGTCGCCACGCGCCGCGCCGCCCAAACCATCTACTATTCCGTTTCGAGTTCCGAGGCATCCGCCATCATGGCGACCTTGCAAACGGTTTTCCGCGACGGCGGCACGCGCAGCTCTGGGGATTAACGCCCGGCAGCCCCTCCTGCGGGCCATTGCCCCCGCGCTCACAGCGCGTCGAGCGGCAGGATCAGATAGCGCCGGCCATTTTCGTGGGGCGGTGGCAAGCGGCCGCCACGCATATTCACCTGCACAGCCGGCAGGAGAAGGTCCGGTGGGGCGAGGGTTTTGTCGCGGCGATCGCGCATTTCGACGAAAGCGGCCTCGTCGATACCGTCGCGAATGTGCACATTTTTCGCTCGATGCTCGGCCAATGTCGCTTCCCACGCCAAGGCTCGCCCGTCGGGCAGATAGTCGTGGCAGACATGCACCCTGGTCGAGTGCGGCAGTTCGAACATGCGGCGGATGGTGCGATAGAGCACCGCCGCGTCACCGCCCGGAAAATCGCAGCGCGCCGTGCCGTAATCGGGCATGAACAGGGTATCGCCCACCCAGGCGCAATCACCCGCGAGATAGCTGACGCAGGCCGGGGTGTGGCCGGGAGTATGCATGACCCGCATCTCGATCTCGCCCAGACGAAAAACCTCGCCGC
>JBJXGH010000085.1:0-3457 GCA_046153685.1 Alphaproteobacteria bacterium | reverse complement strand
TGATCGAGCCCGTGGTGGCGACAAACGATATGGGCGACGTGATCACCTCGTCGCCTTTGCCAACCCCAAGCCCCCACAACGCCATCATCAAAGCATCCGTTCCGGAATTGAGCGAAACGCAGTGCTTTGCCCCGGAGTAGCTTTCGACCTGACGTTCAAATTCGCCGATCTCCGGGGTCATCACCAAATGACCCGAAGACAGCACGCGGTCGAAGATGGCGATCAAATGCTCGCGCTCTTCCTGGTATCGCGGTTTCAAATCCACGAATGGTACGCGTACTTCCGCCACCGCCGGCTCCCTCGCTAAGATATGATCTGCGATGCCACATCGGTTTGACAGGGTCAAGGTTCCTTCCCATGCCGCCACCGACAATGCGGCATGGTAAGATGCCCATCCCTAGGGACCCGACAATTTTTTTGGTCCTAGACAATTCCGCCTTGGGTAACGACGTGACGCACCAAAAAACCTCCGAGACGGTTCGCAACATGTTTTCCGACGCCGGAATCGGTCCGGACTCGACTGTGATCGTCCACAGCGCGTTTCGGGCCCTCGGCACGGCCGGTCACCGGGCGGAAGACTTCGCCGAGTGCCTTCTCGCGGCACTTGGGCGGGGGACCTTGCTCATGCCGGCTATGACGTGGCGGACGGTCACGCCGGAGCAGCCCGTTTTCGATGAGTTGTCGTCGGCTTCGCACACGGGCGTCCTTGCGGAGGTATTTCGCGCGCACCATGCCACCGCGCGCAGCCTCCACCCGACCCACTCGACCGCCGCAGCCGGCCGAGACGCCGCGGCGATGGTCGCCGGGCATCATCTGGGCACGACGCCATGCCCACCCGAAAGCCCGTTCGGACGCCTGGCCGATGCCGACGCCCACATCCTGCTCTTGGGTTGCAATTTCGAGCGCTGTACGGCCATACACTGCGCGGAAGAAACATACGCGCCCGATCTATACCTCCGGCCGCTTGATGAAACCGTGATCTATGATTGCCGCGACCGGCAGGGCGTCGTTCACAAGGTTCGAGCCCGGCGGCATTGGCGCCTGGAACGCGACTTCAATCAATTTGCACCGATCTTGAAAGATCTTGGGAAATTGGCTGAAGGAGACGCCGACGGGACGCCGTGGCAATGCTTCCGCGCGCGCGCGCTTCGCGATGTTCTCGAAGCCGCTTTTCGCGACACCCCCGAGGCGACTATTCGCACCTCGGCACGAACTGGCGCCACTTATCGCAGCCTTGGCCGCTCGCCGGATGTTACGGACGGGTAATCGGCGTTGGTGCCGAACCGGCTTCGAGTTTGGCACCCCAAACGTTTACACCCTTGCCCTCGATCCCCGGATATTCATGCGCGGTCGTCTCGTTCGCCAGGTATAGCGAGTACGAGCACGGCGATTTGACGCACGTCTTGACCACCCAGAGCCGATGCCAGCCATTCGCCGCCTTTTCCACGCCAGCGCCCTTGGTAGCCTCCTCCTTCTGGAGAATTTTACCGGCTCGCAAGTCAAAATAAGCGCCGGATTCGGATTGGGCACCGTCGAAGATGCGGGCGACAACCAGGTTTCGGCCCGCAGGCTGCGCGTAGATGGAAATTGTGACGTCGCCTTCGAGTCCCGTAAAAATTTGCAGCAACCGATGCGGGCCCACTCTCGGATGTTCCACGATCCGCGATCCGGACTTCGCGCCGTCGGGCGCTCTGGCGACATTCTGCTCCAGAACCACGCCGTCTTTCGACCATGACCCATCGCCGAAGTCGAAAGCGCCTTTGAAACGATTCTGCCCGTCCGCCGCCAATACTGGGGATACGTGTCCCGCGACGATGGTCAAGGCCGCCGCAGCGAAAGCGGCCCAAAATCGCCACGCCCCCCACGCACGCAACAATCCAGGCGCACCCCCTTTCATTCTCGCGTCCCGACTTCTTCGGAAAACGTGATAGTGCCGCCGCTCATGATCAAATCGCCATCTTGCGCCAACGCCAGAGGTCCATCCGCGTCGTAGATATTCGTCGTTATCTCGCAAATTTCATCGCGGATTCGAAATGCAAGTATCACCTCGCCGGTCTCGTCGTGGACCATTTCATAACCTGCTTGATCGGCAATTGCGCGCACACTCCATCCATCTGGCGCCGGCCCCGCCGGGAAGCTCCGAATCGGCGTCGGTTGAACGTGTTCCGGCTCGACAAATATTAGGCCATCGAAGCGACATTCTCCGTCCGGACCGTCCAAACGGCCGGCCAAGTGCGCGGTTTCGCCCTTGATGACGAAACCCGTGACCACCACGGTTGACACTCGGAAACCTTTCACCTTGCGATTACCCGCATCACGCATCTCGACTTCCCCTGCCGCCGCCATCGGACTCCAGACGTGTTTTCGAGCGAACCCTGATAGACGACCGGCCAATCGGACGCAAGACGGACCGCGATTCCGGCGAGAAGCGACATGCCGTAGCGAAGTTGTTATCCTATGTGCTTTCCACTAGGTTTGTCGTTCTGCCACACGATGTTACTCGAAAAGGACTTCATCAATGTCCCGCGATTCAATTCCTGAGGGCACCGAGCACGGACATTCGGGCAGAAAATGGCTTCGTGTCGGTGCGCGCGCTGCAGCGGGCGCCGTGGTCATCGCGGCATTCGTCTTCGCGCTTCTTACGCATCGGTCGGAAGATGCGGTGAATGTCGATAAACTCAAGGAATCATACAACATCGGCGAACCGGACCGTGTCCTCGCCTTCGGCGGCCCGGCGGCGCCGGACGGCCTCCAGTTCATGCGCGACTCGACGGCATGGAATGTCAACGTCAATGGTCAATTGGAAGAAGTCCCGGCGGCCCAACCTCGCCTCGCGCTTTACGGCCCCTTGGCCGGCGGCTGGCTTATCGAGGAGGCCCGCACGAACATAGCGCTTCACGCGCGCGAGCTGGGAAAGGCTCCCTGGCGCTTGGTCAATGGCACCTCCCGTATCGACGACGGCATGGCCGCTCCGGATCCCTTGCGGAAGGCCGTCTTGGTCCGCGGCCAGGGCGACAAATGCGCGACGCTCTCCCTGAGCGCCAAGACCGACGAGGCGAACGCGCCCTATACGGCGAGCGTCTTCCTCAAGGCCGACGGCGCCGCGACCGCGACGCTTGGCGTGGAGGCACCGAAGCCATCCGCGCCGTCGACCATAACTGTCGCGATCGAGAAGGAAGATATCCGCGTCACGGCGAAGCCCGTTCTCGGGGGCTACGAGAAGCTTGGCGGCGGTTGGATACGCGTCTGGACCACGGTGCGCAATACGGCTCCGGGCCCCATCGAAATTTCGATCACGGGCGCTTGCGAGAAGGCGGCGCTTTGGGTGTGGGGCGCGCAGCTCGAAAAAGGAATCGGCGCGACCTCGTTCATTCCCGCGGAGACATCGCCCGCCATACGTGCGGCGGACCGGCTTGTCGCGAAGGATGTGCAATGGATCGAACAAGCGACCGGCACG
>JBJXGH010000071.1:0-10387 GCA_046153685.1 Alphaproteobacteria bacterium | reverse complement strand
GTCTGGCCGCGACGCTCGCGGCGGCTAAGGTCTATGTCAGCGTGCGCGGGCGCGACGCTATGCGCGTGACGCCGCATCTTTGGGTCACGCCGGCCGACGAGGATCGTTTCGTCGAGGCGCTGCGGGCCGCGCTGTAAGTACACGGAAACGAGAGCTCAAGGGAGGATCGCGATGGCGCCCACCAAACGGGGAAGTTCCGGTCGTGTAGCGAAACGAGAGGCATTTGCCTGGATCGACGAGAACGTCCAAACGATCTCCGATTGGCACCAAGAAGTTTGGGATTTTCACGAACCGGCCTGGCGCGAATATCGCTCGGCCGCCTGGTACGTGGAGGTGCTGCGGCGCGAGGGCTTCGACGTCGAGGCTGGCAGCGGCGGTATGCCGACGGCGTTTTGCGCCGTTTGGGGGCGTGGCAAGCCCGTGATCGGCGGTTTCGCCGAATATGACGCCGTGCCTGGCAACAGCCAGGATCGCGTGCCGTTCGAGAAGCCGCGCGAGGGCGTGAGCCGATGGGCGGCCGGGCACACCGATCCCCATTCCGCCCTCGGCATCGGTTCGCTCGCGGCTCTGCTCGCGGTCAAACGCGTCATGGAAAAGCACGGCATCCGGGGCACGCTCAAATTCATGGGCGAACCCGCCGAGAAGGTCTGTGGCTCGAAGCCGGTTCATGCCGCGAAAGGCTATTACGACGACATGGCGGCGGCCGTGACGTGGCATCCGTCCTTTGGCACCGAACGCGCGAACACGGCGATCCTCGATACCCATTGCGGTTCGTACTGGAGCCGAATTTTCACCTTCGAGTGCGTTTCGCCCGAGACATGGTCAGGCATGGGCACCTCGGACGGCGCGTCCGCCCATACGGTTGCGCGCGCGCCCGGCGCCATCGACGCGCTGTGCCTCATGTACACGACGTCGAAATACACCAAGGAGGCCACGCTGCCGCACACCGGCACCTGGACCATCAACGAGGCGATTCTCGCCACGGGCCATGCGACCTCGGACAATTTGGCGCCGCGCTTCAGCCAAATTCAGTATTCCTGGCGGGCGCCGACGCTGGCGATGCAGCAGCGCATCGCCGACGTGCTGGAGAACAACGCGCGCCACGTCGCCGCGATCACGCACACGAAATTGCGCGCCGCCTGGGAAACCAAGACGCGAGTCGGTCTGCCCAATCACGCGATGGCGCGCTTGTCCTACGCCAATCTGGAACTCGCGGGCGCGCCCGTCTGGGACGAAAGGGCGCGCGAGTTTTGCCGGTCAATTCAAAAAAATCTCGGCGTGAAGCCGATGCGCGACCCCATTCTGGATGCGATGCAGTGCCTATCCACGCCCGACGAGACCGAGGCCGCGCAGCGCTTGCGCCTGCCGCCATGGCAGCGCAATTACACCTCCGACGATTACGTGGATTGGACCTGGCACACGCCGACCGCGCGACTCATTATCGGACGGTGCGCGCTCAAGAGTCCCGGCAGCGGCTTTCGATATCCGGGCTGGACGTGGAACGCCATGGGTGGTCATGCGTCAACCATCGATCCGACGATCATGGTCGCCGCGAAAGCGGTCGCGGGCACGACGCTCGATCTCTTGACCGACCGGGCGGCGCTCAAATCGGCGCGCGCCGAATTCATCGAGCGCACGGGCGGGGGCATCGGCGGCAAGAATTGGGTCGCGCCTCTTCTGCCCCGATCATTCAAGCCGCCGATCGATTTTGGTTGGCCGGAATACATCACGACTCCACGCGGCACCGAATGGGTTGTACCAACTGGGGCCTGAGCGCGGGCGCGTCCGATACGCAGGCGCGCGGCGGGTATCAGGCCGCGCGCGCGTCTTCCTCGACCGAACCCGGGTCGAATGCGTTGAAGGCGGCGAGATGGGTCTGATTGAACAGGACTGCCGAATCGGGGCACGCCGGAATCGCGTTGGCCCGCGCAAGATGATCCGCGGCCTCGGCCATTTCGTCCGCCAGGATCACGCCCCAGCGTGGGTCGCGCGCGCCTTCCGGGCGCATGGTGTCCGTCCGGGCCTTGAGAATCTCGATACCGCGGCGCAGTTCCCGGTCCCGCTCGTCAGGTGTGGGGCGCGTGTCGGAATGGCTTTTCCACATCAGGCGGATGACGGCTTCGGGATTGAGCAGGGCGAACAGCGTCGCCTTGGCCAGGGCCCGCCCGACGCGACCGACGATCGGGTCGTCCGCTTGGTCCGCCATTGTCCACAGGCACGACGACGTCTCCGCGCGGTCCATGAGCTTGGACGGCAGGCGCCGCATCGGGAGGCCCTCGGCGATGAAATCGCCGTGGTTCCAATCGATCACGAACACGGCGTCCACTTCGCCCCGGCGGAACGGCCCGACCATCTCTCGCACCGCCATGCCGGAGCCCTGCCAGGGCACGCGGACAAGGGTCCGGTGATCGACCCCTTCCTCGGTAAGCGCCGATTCCGCGAGCGGCCAGAGATCGGCGAAATCGCACGTCACGCGCTTGCCGGCGAGATCGGAGAGGACGCGGATGGGGCTGTCCGGCGGCACGGCAAACCAGCGATGGGCGCGCCGGGAACTGGAATAAACCGCGCACAGCGCCTGGCCGCGCGCATGGGCGAGAAATCCTACCGTCACGTTGAGCGGCGCGAAGCGGCAGCGGCCTTGGGCGAGCGCGTCCGCGGCCTTGAGCGGCGTACCGGCGTAGAGAAAGCGAAACGCGAATCCCTCCGCCTGGTCGTAGCCGAGCGCCGCGGCTGCCGACCAATAGGCATAGGCGGGGGCCATGCGGTCGGGTATGGGCAACCCGACCGCGATGTCCATCATCCGCGCCGCCGCTTGGGCGCCTTCCGCGCTGGTTTTGCCTTGGCCTTGACCTTGGCGCGGCCCGCGCTTTGGGACTTGCCGCGCGCGCCTTCGATCACCTTCAAGCCGCGCGGCACCTTGGCCAGGCACTCGACGCCGCGCTCAGTGATGCGAAATGTTTCACTCGATTCGAATCCCCAGCCATCCATCCACATGCCGAGGATCATATGGAAGGTCATGTTGGGTTTCAGCACCGTGGGATCGCCCGCGCGCAAGCTCGCCGTGTGTTCGCCCCAATCGGGGGGATAGCCAATTCCGGTCGCATAGCCGATGCGCGATTCCTTCTTGATGCCCGCCCGGTCAAGCACCTTTTGCCAGGCATTTGCCACCATACCGCATGTATTGCCGGGCTTGGCCTGGGCGAGCGCCGCTTCCATGCCCTCCAGCACCACCGCGTTGGTTTCGAGCAGGTTGTTCGGTGGCTTCGGTCCAATCCAAATCGAGCGTGCGAGCGGGGAATGATAGCGATGACGCACGCCGGAACACTCGATATAGCTGGTCTGGCCGGGTTTGATCACTTGATCGGTCCAGGTGAGGTGCGAGGCTTGAGTTTGCTCGCCCACCGGAATGAACGGCATGCAGGCCGCGTAATCGCCGCCGAATTCGACCGTGCCCGCGGCCGCCGTGCGCAGGATGTCGCCCGCCGCGTCGCATTGGCGGCGACCCGACCGCATGGCCTTGTAATAGGTATCGACGATGGCCTCGGTCACGCGCGCGGCCTGGCGCATGAGCTTTATTTCCGCATCGGACTTGACGAGGCGCACCCAATTGACCAAGAGATCCGTATCGACCGCCCGGACATTGGGCATAGCCGCCTTAAGCGCCGAGGACGCGCGCGGCGTGAAGTAATAGCAATCAACCGGAAAACCCACGCGCTTGCGGCCCCAGCCGCGTCGCGCGAGTTCTTGGCCGACGAAATCCATGGGATGCATCACCGGGTGCTGTACCGTCACCTCCGGATAGGCGACGAGATTCGCCTGCGACATCCAGCAGGTAAGCTTGGCGCCGCCCAAATCGACGCCGCGCCCGATCCATACGGGTTCGCCCGCTTCGGGCACGACGACGATCTGGGGCACGTAGAAACTCCAGCCATCATAGCCCGTGAGATAATTCATGTTCGCCGGATCGGCCTCGATCAGCACCTCGATGCCCTTCGCGGCCATGGCCGTACGCACCTCGGTCAAGCGCCGCGCGTACTCTTTCTTGTCAAAGACCGGTTTCATCGCGTTCCCCCTGGTTCGTCGCCCGCTCTGGTCCGTCGCCCGTTCTGATTCGTCATCAGATGATGGGCCGCTGCGCGAGGGCTGGAATTATCGGCGAGGGGCGCGGCGATTCACAAGGGTGGCGTGCCCGAGCAAAACGTCCGGCGCCTCAGCGCCAAATCTTGGCCTCGCGGTCCCAGGCACCGGCGCGCAAATCCGGCTTTTCGGCGCGGAGCTTGGTCTTTTCGATCTTGTCCGAGGGCGTCGTCGGCACCTCGGTGCGATATTCGACGTAACGCGGTAGCTTGAAAGGTGCGAGATTTTTTTCGCAATGGGCCAGAATCGCCTCGGGCGGCAGTTCATTTTTGCCCATGCCGGGATTGAGCACGAGATAGATTTTTACTTCCTCGCCGCGCATGTCGTCAGGCACGCCGATAGCGGCGGCGCGCTCGATGCCCTTGAGGCTAAGCAGCACGGTTTCGATTTCCAGGGCCGAGATGTTCTCGTTATTACGCCGGATTACGTCCTTCATGCGGCCGAGGAAGTGAAAGAAGCCATCGGTATCGCGATAGGCGCGGTCGCCCGAGCGGTGCCAATCGCCGAAGAAGTTATCCCGATTGGCCTCGGGCTTCTTGTAATAACCCTTGAGGATGCCGGGGCCGCGCACGCAGATTTCCCCGATCTCGCCATCGGGCAAGCGCTGGCCGCCTTCGTCCATGATCGCAACCTCGCGCAAAGGTGCCGCGATGCCGATGCAATCTGGGCTGAGTTTCTCGGTCGCGCGCAACGGCACGTAGGTGGCGATGCCGTTTTCTGTCATTCCGTAGATATTGCGCACGGGGCAGCCGAACTGAGCCTCGATCGCTTCCTGCATCTCGGGCGCGTAGGCGGCCGAGACGTGGAGATATTTGAGCGCGCTCTTCCGGTCCTCGGGCGCCAGATCCTGCTTCAGGATAGCGTTGGTCACGAGGGTGTAGTTCGAGCGCGTCTCGCGCACCCAGGGCATGAAGCGGCGAATGGAAAGTTGCGGCGCGATCGAGAGAGAGGCATTGAGATGGAGGGCGAACAGAAACACCGCCTGCCCCGCCATGTAATAAAAGGGATGCGCCAGAAAGACGCGGTCGATGCCGAGACGGCGCGTTTCCATCGTGCCGAGCTTGGCGAAACTGAACCAGTGTCGATGGGACAACATCACGCCCTTCGGAAATCCGGTCGTGCCCGAGGTGTATTGGATGGTCACCAAATCATCGAGCGTGGGCCCACCGGAGGGAAGGGAAACGCCGCTGCCCGCTTCGTACACCGCCAGCCAATCGTGGCAGGGCGCGGGATTCTCCGCGCCAACAAGGATGGTACGCCCGGGATCGGGTCGAGCCTCGCCGAGTTCCGGCAAGAGATGCGCGTACGCGGCGCCGGCGATAAGCCAATTGGTGTCGGAATCATCCAGCACATAGGCGAGTTCGCGTGCGGTATAGCGGACATTGATCGGGACCATGACCGCGCCCAAGCGCGCGATGGCGAGCCAGGTCACGGGCCAGGCAGGCGTGTTCGCGAGCATGATGCCGACATGTTCGCCGCGTTTGAGGCCAAGAGCGGCTAGGGCAGCGGCGAAGCGGCTGACGGCTTCATTGAGCTGGCGGTAGCTGAGAGTCGCGAGTGGAACATGCGCGTCTTCCTCGAAAAACGTGAATGCCTGGCGGTCGCCCAGACGAAGCGCCGCGTCGGCCAGGAACGTCCCGAGATTTTCGAGCCAGGGTTCGGCGGCGATTTGGCGGTGTAACTCTTCGGTCGGTGGGAGATTTGGGTATTTGACCATTTTCGATTCGCGTTGGTGCCGGGGAATGTCAGGAGGGCGTGCCGCGGGCGCGCACGCGCTCGCGGTGGGCGACATAAAGCCCCGCTCCCGTCACGATCGCAAGGCCGAGCACGGTCCAGTAATCGGGCGTGTCGTCGAAGAAGAAATAACCGATCGCCGCCGCGGAAAGCACTTGGGTATAGGCTAGTGGCGCGAGGGTGGAGGCGGGGGCAAAATCGAACGCGCGGATCATGGCGTAGCTCGCGAGACTGTAAACCAGGCCCGTCGCCACCAGCCACGCGGCGCCATTCCAGTCGATCTCCGTCCAGACGAAGATCATGGCGGGCGAGAGCAGCGCGAACCCTATGGCCGCGGAATAAAACAGCGTGGTGCGCGCATCATCAATACCCGACAACGCCCGCGAGGCGATCTGAAACAAGGCGCCCGCCAGGGCCGACAGCAGCGCAAGTGAGGCCGCCCAGTGCACCACGCCCAAGCCCGGCCGCATGACGACGAGAACACCCGCCATTCCCACGAGCACCGCCGTCCAGCGATACCTGCCGACGCGTTCGCGCAGCAAAGGCACCGACAGCGCGACGATGAACAGGGGATAGGCGAAAGAAATGGCGATGGCCTCTACCAGCGGCAGGTACGCCAGAGAGCCCAACATGAAGATCGTGGACAAGAGAACCAGCACGCCGCGCGCGCCTTGGAGGACGATCATACGGGTGCGGAACAGGGCGGCGCCTTGGCGGGCGAGAATTGCGGCCATGACGACGAGTTGTCCTAGATTGCGCGCCCACAGGATTTGCAGGACGTGATAATCCCGCGTGAGGTATTTCGAGCTAGCATCGCTCACAGGGAATAGATTTACCGCCAGCACCATGAGTAAGATGCCATCGAGAACGGCCATTCCACCCAATCGATTCGGGGTCGCGCGGCTCACGGGCGTTCTGCTTGCGGAACCGCGCGACGCTCTCGCGCCGCGATGGCGAGGCCCGATCCGATCACGATGGCGAGACCCACGAAAGTCCAACGGTCCGGAATATCGCCGAACCAGGCCCAGCCGAGCGCCGTGGCCGCGACGATCTGGGAGTAGTTGAAGGGGGCGACGACCGAGCCTGGGGCGTGCTCAAGGGACTTGATCATGAACCAATGGCCGAGGCCGCCGGCTATACCCGCGCCGAGGATATAGAGCCAGCCATCTCCGGTGACGGGCGTCCAGACAAAGGGCATGACGGGCGCGAGCGCGACCACGCCAAAGATCGTTACGTAGAAGAAAATCGTCAGCGAGGAATCGGTTTCGGCGAGCTTGCGTGTGCTGACCTGATAGAGCGCGGTCGCGAATGCGGCGAACAGAGCGAGCGAAGCCGCCCAGTGAAGAACGCCTAGGCCCGGCCGCATGACGACCAGAACGCCGGCGAAGCCGACGATGACCGCGGCCCAGCGCGCGCGGTCCACATGCTCGCCGAGCAGCATCGCGGACAGCGCGACCAAAAACAACCCGCCTGAAAAAAGAATGGTCACGGCCTCGACGAGCGGAACGTGGCCGAGCGCGGTGATGAAGGCGAGGGTTGCCAGTAAGTTGAAAAGGGCGCGCGCGAAATGAAGCGCCGGGCGGCGCGTGCGCAATTCCAGGCGGCGCGCGCGCGGCAGGATCAAGGGCAGCACCATGGCAAGTTGCACGAGATAGCGCAGCCAGAGAATCTGCGTCGGGTCGAGGATCCCGGTGAGATATTTCGAAATCGCGTCGGCCGCCGGAAAACACGACACGCCGAGTGTCATGTAAGCCATGCCGCGAAGGTGGGAATGGGGCGCCATGATCACGGGCGCGGTCTCGCTCGGTGCTCGCGGTGAAGCACGTACAGCCCGGCGCCAATGATGATCGCCATTCCGAGACCGGCCCACAGATCGGGAAGCTCGCCGAAGATCAGGAACCCGAGCAGGGTCGCGGTTATGATTTGGACGTAGGAAAATGGCGCGACAGCGGACAATGGCGCCATGCGAATCGCGGTGATCGAGCCGAAGTGACCCAGGCCTCCGACTAGGCCCGCAAGGACGAGCAAGCCCCATTCCCCCCAGCTCGGCTCGACCCAAACAAAGGGCAAATAGCACGTGGCGATGAGCGTTCCTACGGTGGCCATGTACAGCAGGATCGTCACGGGCTCGTCGGTACGCGCGAGCACGCGCGTGGCGATATTCAGCAGGGCGACCGAGAACGCCGAGAACAGAGCGAACAGCGAGCCCCAAGCGAGAAAACCACCCGCCGGTCTCAGGACCACGATCACGCCGAGAAAGCCGATCAGGACCGCGACCCAGCGATGTAGCCCCACGCGTTCGCCCAAGAGCGGCACCGACAGCGCGACAATTATCAACGGATTGGCGAACAGCAGCGCGTAGGCATCGACCAGGGTTATCGAGTGTAGGGCCGCGATGAAGGCCATGGTGGATAGAAGCGCCAAGGCCCCGCGGGCGATCTGCAATCTTGGATTGGCCGTGCGGTAGTAGCGCAGCGCGCGCGGGCCGCCGAGGAAGGCGACCATGATCAGAAAATTGAACAGATAACGCGCCCAGGTGACGAACATCACCGGGTATTGCTGCGTGAGATGTTTGGCGATGGCATCGCCCACGGGATAGAGCGAGACCGAGGCCGCCATCAGCAGCATCGCACGAAGCATCCGGGTCCGATCGGAGGCGCTCGAAATCACGTCGGCTGTGCCCGCATGGCCGCAATCAATCCGTCAACAGGGAGTGGCCTTCGCGCCGCACCGTGCCGACGTAAACTGGGCTTGGGGCGGATGCGGTCGCCTTGCGCATGCCGCGCGGGTCGAGATCCTCGACCATGGGCGAGGCGGTTTGCGGCAGGCCCACGAAGGCGCCTTGCTGCGCCTTCGGCATCGCCCTGCGGCGGGTCATGCGGTAAACGGCAAAGCCGGCGAGCAGCAGATTGATGACACAGGAATAAAGAAACAATCCTTCCGGCCCGGCGCGTGTCATGGCCGCGGCCGCGACGAGGGGCCCCACGGTTGCGCCGATGCCGTAGGCGAGCACGAAGCTGCTGGTTGCCCGCACCATGTCGTCGGGTTTGATGAAATCGCAGGCATGTGCAACCGACAAGGAGTAGGTCGTGAATGACAAGCCGCCGTAAAGACAGGCGACCAAAATCGTCCATTCGGGTTGGGTGCGCTGGGCGAGGACCATGCCCGCCGAAACCAGCGCCACGCCGAAAAACACGGCGGTCAGCACGGTGCGGCGGTCGAAGATGTCGGACAGGCGGCCAACCGGCCATTGCAGCAATAGGCCCGAGATGATCGTGACACCCATGAAGCTCGACACACCTATCGCATCAAGGCCGATATCGCGGGCGAAGATGGGTGCGAGGCCGTAGAACGAGCTATTCACCAAGCCGGTCCCGACCACGCCGGCGATGCCGAGGGGCGAAAGCCGATAGAGTTGCATGAATCCTAGGGTTGAACGCGCGGCGAAGCTCGGCGTTGGCGCGCGCGTCAGCGCAACGGGCACGAGGCCGACGGTGATCAGAATGGTCGCGAGCGCGAACAAATCGAAGCTCGCCGGATCGCCCGCGATGAGCAGAAACTGGCCGAGGCCCGTGGCCAGAAACACCATGATCATATAGAGCGCCAGGATCTGTCCGCGATTGTCGTTGGTGGCGCGGGTGTTGAGCCAGGCTTCGCTCACCATGTTGAGTCCCGCCATGCCATAGCCGGTGATGGCGCGCAGCACCGCCCAAGACGCGACGGCGACGATCAGGACCTGGCTCAAAGCGGCGGCGGCTAGAACAGCGGTGGCAGCGGCGAATACGCGCACTGGCCCCACATGGCCGATCAGCCTTGGGATCGTGCGCGCGGCGACCATCTGACCCGCGAAATAGAACGACATGACCAGGCCGGCCATTTCGGTCGAGAAGCCTTCGATGCCCATGCGCAGGCTGATGACGGTGGTGAGCAGGCCATTGCCGAGTTGAACCAGCCCCATACCGATGAGAAGCGAGGCAATGAGCGGAAGTGTTTTGCGCATGATGGATCCGGGGCGCGGGCGCACGTGCCCGCGTGCGTTCCGGACAGCTCTATTTTCGGTCCAGCATCGCCCGACCCTTCTCGGTCAGGCGGCAGACGAGCCAGTCGGGCTTGATCGGATTGGCGAACCACGGCTCCGCCCAGCCTTCTTCGATGCAGCGCCGGATCGTGCGCGGATCGACGCGCTTGCCTTGGTCGTCGAACAGCGCGAGCTTGCCGCCTGCCTGGCCGCGGCCACGTTCGAGCCAGATGCGCTGTAACGCCGTCGGACGCGGCGCGGCCTCGCGCTTGGCTCCGTCCGCGACCAGTCGCAGCTTTGTCTGACTCATGGTTTTCCTCTCTTCCGGACCGGCCATGCTAAGGCGTTTGCGCGCGTCGGGGAAGGCGTGCGTCTTGCCCGTTGCCTCGGGCGCGCGCACCATGCTCTATGGGCAACCCGCCATGTTCCGCGGGGTGTCCGTCCTTCGTCTTGCGCAGGGCTGTCGCGCCGGAGCCAACACCTTTTTCGATCGAGCGC
>JBJXGH010000064.1:0-14696 GCA_046153685.1 Alphaproteobacteria bacterium | reverse complement strand
CGTAGCTGAAGCTGGCCGGACCGTCGTAATTGCTGTTCGGCGTGAACGTGACCACGCCGCTGACCAGCGAGACCGTGCCGTTGATTGCGCCGCCGACCGAGACCAGCGTCACCGAATCGCCGATATCGGGATCGCTGTCGTTCGAGAGCAGCTGCGCGGCGGTAAAGGCGATCGCCGTGTCTTCGTTCGTCGTGCCGCTGTCGTTAACGGCGACGGGGCCGCGATTGACCTGGCCGTCATTGATCTGAAAGCGCTCGAAATTGCGGGCTTGGAGATTCAGCGAATTGAACTGGAACACATTGCCCTGGCCCGTCGAGGATAACGGATTGGTGTTCAGCGCAAGGAATGCCTGGAACGCCGCGATGTCGGCCTGCACCGCCGCATTCGCCAGTTCCGCCGCGGTCAAGTTAAGGCGCAGCGTATCGACCCCTTGGCCGCCGTCCGCGTAGTCCACGGCACCGATATTCTCGGCGCGCGTGACGATGACGGTGTCGGTGCCGCCCTCGGCGTACATGCGGTCATTGCCCGCGCCGCCGTCGATGACGTCGTTGCCGCCCGCGCCGTCCGGCCCGCAGGTTTCGCCGTTGTCGCCCCAAATGACGTCGTTGCCGGCGCCGCCAATCAGATAATCGTCGAAGCTGAGGCCCGCGCCCGTGCCGTGCCCGGAGCCCGAACCCGTGCCGTGCCCGGAGCCCGAACCCGTGCCGCGCCCGGAGCCCGAACCCGTGCCCCTGCCTTGGCTCACGCCCCAGGTGTCGCCGACAATCAGATCATTTCCGGCACCGCCCTGGATCGAATCGTTGCCCGAGTCGCCGTACAGCGAATCGTTGCCCTGCCGTCCGTCCATGACGTCGTTGCCGTCGCCGCCGCGCATCGTGTCGTTGAAGGATTCGCCGCTGGCGACATTGTCGTAGCTGTAGTCGATGTAGCGGACGAGATAATCGCTGGCATCATCGGTGATGGAGCCCTGCGCATTCTGACCGGCGGAGTTTACGTATTTCGTCGCCTCGAACACGATGGTGTCGAAGACCACGCCCGGGTTAATGACCACGGAGTAATTGCTGCCGCCCGTGGTGTTGGTGAACAACCCGGTGCCCACGACATTGCAGCCGTCGAGCACCGTCCACTTGCCCTGCTCCATCGCGCCGCGCTCGCTGGCGAAGAACCAGCTAACGGACGCCGTGGCGCTGGTCACGTCGCGGCCGAAATCCACGACGAGTTGCTCGGAGATGTTCTGGGTCGGACTCCAGCCGGTTTCCTGCTTGATCGAGGGCGAGGAAGCCTGGTTGCCCGAGGCGCCGATGCCGTCGGCATGGATGCCGACATTCGCCGACGACGCGTTGGTCAGCGTGCCGTTCGTGTTGATGTTGCGGGCGGAAACGTTCACCCCGCCCCAGAAATCGCAGAAATTGCCGGACGTCAGCGCGCCCGTGGTGCCTGCCCGCGAGGAGATCGATTGGACGTCTTCGTCTCCGATGAGCGTATCATCGCCGGCGCCGCCCGTTATCAGATCGTTACCCGATCCACCCTGGATCGTATCGTTGCCCGCGCCGCCATCGAGCGAATCATTGCCCGCGCCGCCATTGATAACGTCATTGCCGTCGCCGCCCCAAGCCCGATCGATGCCCGCGCCGCCGTTGATCACGTCGTTTCCGGCATCGCCGCTCAGCGAATCATCGCCCGCCCCGCCATCGAGGGAATCATTGCCCGTGCCGCCAAAGAGCTTGTCGTTGCCGTCGCCGCCGGAGACCGTGTCGTCGCCCCCTTCGCCGTAGAGCAAATCATTGTCCGCTTCACCCAGCAGGGTGTCGTTGTCATCGCCGCCCCAGGCCGTATCGCCGCCCGCGCCACCCTGAAAAACATCGCGGCCCGCGCCACCCAAGGCGACGTCGTTGCCGTCGCCGCCGAGCGCCACGTCATCGCCGTCGCCGCCCTCGAGCCGGTCATTGCCCGTGCCGCCGCTCAGCGTGTCATTGCCCGCGCCGCCCAATAGGCGGTCATTGCCCGTACCGCCATTCAGGACATCGTTACCCGCGCCGCCGTCCAGCAGATCATCGCCCTCATCGCCGTTCAGGGTGTCGTTGCCGTCCTCGCCGTAGACGGTGTCATTGCCCGCCCCCGCGTTGACGATGTCATTGCCCAAACCACCCCAAATCGTGTCTTTGGAGCTGGTGCCGTTCAGGATGTCGTTCCCGGTCGTCCCGCGCTTGATTGCCATGACCAACTAACTCCCTTGAGCCGGAAGCCCCTCCACCCGCGCCGGACCGTGGCGGCGAACCTCGGTCCGGGGGATTTCTTTGGGACCCCCAAGTATTACAATGCGATATAGAGCGGCTAGGCGTATTCTCAACCCGTCTTAAAGCAATTACTGGGCCAGTTCCGGCTATAAGGGGCAATCAGCTAGTAAGTGATTCTTGTAAGGATAAATCAAACGCTTATGGCGATTTATATTGGAAATAGCGTTGTTTTTTTTCGTGCCTAATTAAGGCCCTGAGTCGCAAAACTACTATTCGCGCAGATTGCGAATTGAATCGCCAACGGTATTCAGACCCTTGAGGTTCCACGACTATTTCAATTTTCCCCGGCAGGAACAATCTTAGGATTTGATTCACCGTAAGCGAAACCCTGGTCACCATTTTGCGCGACCGCGACATCGAATCGCGACCTCGGCCACCGTTGCTTTCATCCTCGACGGTGCGCCTTGTGCGCTGTAGTCATCGCACGGCGCAGAAAAACCACCGCCCTGGTCACGCACAAAACGCCTTATGCCAGAACCGCAAAAGCCTCGAACATCCCTATCCCGACGCGAAGTCGCCGAGGCCTGCGCGCGTTTGCTGAAAACGCGGGTCCTCGACGTGACCCCCGCGGCCGGAGAACGGCGCCGCTCGGTGCGTGTGCAATTGCCGGACCGCTCGGTGATCGCGACACGACGCACGAGCGCCAGCCGGGGCAAGCTCGAAGCCATGGTTCTAAGCGAATTGCGTCGGTACGGCGCGCCGGTTCCCGCCATCCTGGCCGTCGGCGAAGGCTGGCTCATACAGGAAGATCTGGGTATCGAGCGCCTGTCTGGCGCGCTGGCCCGGGCAGACCGGCACGCGGCGGTTGAATTGCTCGACAAGGCGCTGACGGCGCTCGCCTCCATTCACGAGGCGGCAAGGCGGGCAAAGCTTGTCCCCCATGTTCCCGCCCTCGGCCAGAACGCGGCGTGGCGCAAGGGCCTCGCCGCCATGCCCCAACGCATCGCCGCGCGGCTGGGCGAGCCCTTGCCCATGCTCGACGCGGAAAAAATCGACCGGATGCTGGCGATGCCCGCGACCGAATTCGTCAAATGGGACGCCCGGCCGGGCAATGCGATCATTCACGCCGAGGGCGGGACGATCGGCTGGATCGATTGGGAACATTGCGGCGCGCGCACGGGCACCGACGATCTGGCTTGGGTGATGGGCGACGAATACGTGCATCTGACCGAAGCGGATGAACGCACGCTCATCGACAGATATCTTCCAGTCTTCGCAGGCGCGCGGGACGCCGCGACAGCGCGCGCGGCTTTTCACCTATTCGGCACCTTTCACACCTGCGTGCGCCTTGCTCTCGTGCTCTACCACAAGGGGGCGGGCGCGTGGTGGAGCCTAGAGCGTTGCCTGGCCGACGACAAAGTGGGCGTGCAATGCGAATCCGCGATCGTCCTTGCCGCGCGCGGCGTACGCTGGGCGCAAGCGTCCGGCCCGGCGGCGGCGCTCGCGCCGTGGTTCGCGCGCCTCGAATCGCGCTTGTCCGCCCTGTGACGCGCGGCGAAGATCAAAGCGCCACGACAGCCTACAGCCCCCGAACCGAACGGAGACCGAGCGTGTACGAAACCTACAAACGCATCCTGTTTACTCGGCGCGGCCGCGTGCTGACGGTGACGATGAACCGGCCGGAAGTCTTGAACGCCATCGACGCGCCGCTTCACGAGGAGCTATCGCGCGTCTTCTACGACGTCGCGGTCGATGCACAAGCCGACGTGATCGTGCTCACGGGCGCGGGCCGCGCCTTCTCCGCCGGCGGCGACATCCGCTGGATGCAAGAGATGATCGACGACCGCGCGATGTGGGACCGCACACGCGTGGAAGCGAAGAAGATCGTCTTCGGCATGCTCGACTGCGAAAAACCCATCATCGCGCGTCTCAACGGCGCGGCGATGGGCCTCGGCGCCACGATGGCGCTGTTTTGCGACGTGATCTTCGCCAACGAGGCGGCGAAGATCGCCGATCCGCACGTCAGCGTCGGCCTGGTCGCGGGCGATGGCGGCGCGATCATCTGGCCCCAGCTCATCGGCCATGCCCGCGCGAAGGAATATTTGATGACCGGCGACGCGTTGACGGGCGCGGAGGCGGCGCGCATCGGCCTGGTCAACCACGCGGTGCCCGAGGCCGAGCTCGACGCGCGCGTCGATGCCTTCGCCGACCGGCTGTGCGCGGGCGCCATGCAGGCGATCAAGTTTTCCAAGACCGCGGTCAATATCGGCTTGCGCCAGCTCGCGCACTCGATCATGGACGCATCCATCGCCTACGAGACGTACACGAACTGGACGGCGGATCATCAGGAAGCGGTCACGGCGTTTCGCGAGAAGCGCAAGCCGAAATTCACGGGACGCTGAAACCCCTTATAACACGGGCCTTCCCGACGATAATGGACCTCGACGAACCCAACCATATCGCCGCCTTGCGCGACACCATCCGCCGTTTCGTCGCGCGGGAAATGCCGCGCGAGGCGGTGCGGAAATGGGATCGCGACGACGAATTTCCGCGCGCCGTGTTCGACAAGCTCGCGGCTCTCGGCGTCACGGGCTCGACCGTTCCCGAAACCTTCGGCGGCAGCGGCCGCGACATTCCCGCGACCATGGCGACGATCGAGGAATTGGCGCGGCGCAGCCTTCCCATCGCCGTCGCCTACATCAATTGCGCCTGCTATGGCGGCATGAACATTCTCGAAAGCGGCAGCGAGGCGCAAAAGCGCGAATTGCTGCCGCGCCTCGCGCGCGGCGAGATATTGTTTGCCTACGGCCTGACCGAGCCCGATATCGGCGCCGATCTCGCCAGCGTAAAAACACGCGCGACCCGGCGCGGCGACACGGTGATCGTCACGGGCGCGAAACGCTTTTGCACCGGCGCCGACATCGCCGATTACGTCTATTTGCTGGCGAACAGCGATCCCGCCGGCGCGCGCCACAAGAATCTCTCGCTCATCCTCGTGCCGCCGAAATCGCCCGGCGTGACCTTGCGCCCCATTCCGACCATGGGGCTTCGGGGTTTCCCGTCCTTCGATGCGACCTTCGACGCCGTCGAGGTGCCGGCGGCGAATATCGTCGGCGGCGAGGCGGGCTGGAACCAAGCCTGGCCCATGCTGGCGGGCCCCACGCTCGATGTCGAAAAACTCGAGGTCGCGGCCATCGGCATCGGCATCGCGGCGGCGGCCATCGACGACGCGTGGGAATACGCCCAGACCCGCGTGCAATTCGGCAAGCCGGTATCGAGCTATCAGGCCATCCGCCACGCGCTCGCCGACGCCAAGACGCGCCTCTACGCCGCGCGCCTGATGCTTCGCCACGCTTCATGGCTCGCCGACCGGGGCGAGCCGTGCGGGGTCGAAACCTCGATGACCAAATTGTTCGTCTCCGAGACCGCCAAGCGGATCGTGCTCGACTGCCAAACCGTCATGGGTGCCTACGGCTACGCCACCGAGTTCGACCTTGAGCGCCATGTGCGCGACGTGCTGCTGCTGCCGATCATAGGCGGCTCGTCCGCCATCCAGCGCAACAACATCGCCAACCGGCTGGGATTGCCGCGCTGACATGGATTTTCGCGAGCCCGATCACGTCCACCTGCTGCGCGACACGATGCGCGCCTTCATCGCCCGCGAGGCGCCGCGCGAGGCGGCGCAACGCTGGGACCGCGAGGATTCGACGCCGCGCGCGGTGTTCGAGAAACTCGCGGCGACCGGGGTTTGCGCGCTGACCGTGCCCGAAAGCCATGGCGGCGCCGGGCGCGATATCGTCGCCGCGATGGCGGTGATCGAGGAATTGTCGCGCCGTTCGCTCGCCCTCGCCGTGCCCTACATCATGTGCGCCTGCTATGGCGGCATGAATCTGGTGGCGGCGGGCTCGGAGAAGCAGAAAGCGGAATACCTGCCGCGCCTCGCCCGGGGCGAATTGCTGTTCGCCTACGGCCTGACCGAGCCCGATATCGGCGCGGACCTTGCCAATGTGCGCACGCGCGCGACCCGCCACGGCGACACGGTGATCGTCAGCGGCGCCAAGCGGTTTTGCACCGGCGCCGCCATCGCCGACACGATCTATACCCTCGTGCGCAGCGATTCCGAGGCGCCCAAGTACAAGAATCTCTCCTTCGTGTTGGTGCCGCGATCGGCCAAGGGGGTTTCGATCGCGCGCATGGACGGCCTTGGGATGCGCGGTGCCTCGCTGTGCGACGTGAGCTTCGACGACGTCGAATTGCCGCTCGACCACATCGTCGGCGAGGACGCGGGCTGGAACCAGGGCTGGCCCATGCTCGCCGGTCCCGCGCTCGACGTGGAAAAACTCGAGGTCGCGGCGATGGCGCTGGGCTTGGCCGGTGCCGCGCTCGACGACGCCTGGGCCTACGCGCACGAGCGCAAACAATTCGGCGTCGCCATCGGCGCGCACCAATCGGTGCGCCACGTCCTCGCGGATTGCAAGGCGACGCTCGCCGCCGCGCGTCTCGTGCTGATGCACGCGGCGTGGCTCGCGGGCGAGAACCGGCCTTGCGGCGTCGAAAGCTCGATGGCGAAATTGTTCGTGTGCGAGAGCGCCGAGGCCATCGTGCTCGCCTGCCAGCGCGTCATGGGCGCCTATGGCTGCGTCGCGGGCGTGGACATGGAGCGCTATGTGCGCGACATCCTGGTGTTCAACATCGCCGGCGGCTCCTCGGCCATTCAGAAGAACAATATCGCCAACCGCCTAGATCTTAAACGCGGCTGAATATCGCCAAGGCGCCAATTTGTCGCGGCGGCCAAGCGCGGTAAAATGTTCCCGCAACAATTTTCGATGGACGGGAACGCCATGAAATTCGGCTTTTTCACCACCCTCGCCGACCCCGAGAACAAGCGCGACTATCAGCAAATCCTCGACGATTTGCGCGGCCAAGTCGTGGCGGCGGACAAGCTCGGCTTCGATTACGCCTGGCTGGCCGAACACCATTTCGGCCCCGAGGGCATGGGCAATATTCCCAATCCCATCCTGCTCGCCGCCGATCTCGCCGCGCGCGCGTCGCGCATCCGCTTCGGCCTCGCGGCGGTGATTCTGCCGTGGTGGCACCCCATTCGCCTTGCCGAGGATTTGGCCACGCTCGATCACCTGCTGAAGGGGCGCCTTGAAATCGCCATCGGCCGCGGGGTGTGGCCGCGCGAGGGGCCCAATTTCCATCCCAAGGCCGATCCGCGCGACGCCGACGCCAATATGTCGCTATTCCGCGAACAACTCGACGTGATGAAAAAGTGCTGGACCGAGGAGTTCTTCTCCCACCAGGGCGAGCACTATACCTTCCCCGCACCCGGCATGGCGTGGAAACACCCCATGTTCCCGGCGGACGCGCGCTGGCGCGACGGCGACCGGATCACGAAGATGAACGTGATTCCCAAGCCGTTCCAAAACCCCCATCCGCAGCTTTGGCAGGTCTGTTCGAGCCAGTCCTCGATCGAGTTCGCCGCGGCGAACGGCATCAATGTCATGCTGTGGCAGCCGCCGCCGAAATCCATTCGCCGGTACGGCGAGTGGTACGCCGAAGCGCGCGGCAAGGCGACCGGCAAGACGGTCGCGGCCAAGGATCATTTCGCGATTCTGCGCCAGATCTACGTGGCGCCGACGATGGAGCAGGCCGAGGCCGAGGCGCGCCAAGGCGCGTCGTTCACCTACCTTTACAACAATCCGTTCCGCGGCCTGACCATGTTCATGAACCCGAACGAGAAGCCGTGCGCGGGCATGGAAATGGGTTACGAATTCCTCAAGGAACGCGGCAATGTGATCGTCGGGTCGCCATCCTATGTCGTCGAACGCCTCCAAGAGCTCGAGGAGGAGGGTGGCATCGATCACGTCATGCCGGACATGGCGCTGCCCTATCTCTCGCAGCGCCAAATCCTGAAAAGCATGGAGCTGTTCGCCGAAAAGGTCATGCCCGCCTTGTAAGGCGCGCGGCCCCCGAGCGAAAACCGTCCAACGAAAACGGCCCGGAACGCTCCGGGCCGTTTTATCTTGCGCGGGCCGTGACCGTCAGTGCGCCGCCGCCTTGGCCGTGCCGTCCCACAGGCGCATGGGCGCAAGATCGCGCTCGGTGACGCCGAGCGCGCGCACGTCCTCGGGCATGCCCTTGCCGGTCGCCAGACTCGCCGCCGTGCGCGACAGCCCGACCGAGGTTTCGATGCCGTAGCCGCCCTGCCCCGCGAGCCAGAAATAGCCCTCGACATGCGGATCGTACCCCGCGACCGGCACGCCGTCGGCGACGAAGCTGCGCAGGCCCGCCCATTTGCGGATGATGCGACGGATGGGCATGGTCGTTGCGCGCTCAATGCGGTCAATGGTGAGGGCGATGTCGATTTCCTCGGGCTGGGCGTCGGTCGGCGGCGAGGGTGTTGCGTCGGCGGGCGAGCCGAGCACGGTGCCGGCATCGACCTTGAAATACCATTCCTCCTCGGTGTCGAAGACGACGGGCCAGGCATTGCCGTTCACGCCCGCGGGCGGGGCGAAGGCGATGACGGTGCGGCGCTTGGGCACCAGGCCAATGGCTTTGGCGCCCACGCGCGCGGCGAGAACGTCCGCCCAGGCGCCCGCGGCGTTGATCACCACGGGTGCCGCGAACACGCCCGCGGGCGTCGTCACGATCCACTTCCCCCCTTTACGTTCGAGGCGCGTCGCCTCGGCGTTGGTCACCACCTCGCCGCCCGCGGCCTTGAGGCCTCGCAGATAGCCCTGGTGAATCGCGTTGACGTCGAGCGCCATGGTGTTCGGATCGAGAAAACACGCGGCCAGATAATCGCGCTTGAGCACGGGCACCATGGCCACTGCTTCTCCAACCGAGATTTCGCGAATTGCGGGCGACATCGGCTGCACGGCCTTGAGCGCGTCGTAAAGGATCGTCTTTTGATCCTCGCGGGCGACGAACATGAGGCCGTGGGGATGGCAAAGCGGCAAGGATGTGAAATCCTTGGGCGGGTTCTTGAAGAACGGCCCGCCGGCGATGGCGAGCGCGCGGATGGCGGCGGGGCCATAGGCCTCGGTATAGACCGCGATCGATCGGCCGGTGGTGTGATAGCCGGGCTGATCCTCGCGTTCGAGCACCACGACCTTGTGTTCCTTGGCCAGCCAATGGGCGACGGACGCGCCCGCGATGCCGGCGCCGACGATCAGAAAATCGCACTCGCGCATGATTTCGTCTTTCGGATTGTTGGTCGCTAGGCGGCTTGGCGCTTCAACTTCGGCCAGTCCTTGAGAATTTCGCGCGCGGCATTGCGCCCGGGCACGCCGGTGACGCCGCCGCCCGGATGGGTCGAGGAGCCGCACTGATAGAGGCCCGCGACGGGGCTGCGATAATCGGCATAATGGGGCACAGGGCGCTTGAAGAATAGCTGATCGGGCGTGATCTCGCCGTGGAAGATGTGGCCGCCCGGCAAACCGATGATTTCTTCCAAATCGGGCGGCAGCAGCACCTGCATGTCGATGATGCTGGACGAAAACCCAGGCGCGTGCTCATCCATGACCGCCATGACGGTCTTCACGAAATTCTCGCGCTCGTTCGCCCAGACGCCATTCCTAAGTTCGTAGGGCGCGTGGCCGCCGAAGATGTTGACCACATGCTTACCCTTGGGCGCCAAGGTGCTGTCGTGCACGGTAGGCGTCACCGGCGAAAGGAAGGGGCGCTTGGAATACCAGCCATATTTCGCGTCATCGAAGGCGCGTTCCATGTAGTCGATATCGGGCGCGAGATGGGCGAAATCGGGATAGTCCATGCCGCACGCTTGTGCGTCGAAGGCCTTGTAAGTCGGCAAGGTTTCGCACGCGATGTTGAGCTTGAAGGCGGTCGAGAACGTGCGAAAGCGCGCGAGGTCCTTGAGCATTTCGGCGGGCAGATGTTCGGCACCGACGAGTTTCTCGAACAAGGGCTTGGCGTGGGCGTTGGAGGCGATCAGCTTCGCCTCGTAAATCTCGCCCGAAACCGTCGCGACGCCAACGGCGCGACCGTCCTTGACGATGACCTTGGCCACCGGCGCGCTGGTTTTCACCTCCATGCCGTGCTTGGCGCCGGCGTTCAAAATCGCGGCCGAAACGGCGCCCATGCCGCCCTTGACGAAGCCCCAGCCGACCCCGACATCGTGCGCCATGGCGTGATGCAACAGGACATAGGCCGAACCCGGCGATTTCAGCCCGCCGAAGGTACCGACCGAGGATTGATAGCCGAGCGCGCTCTTGATCGCGTCGTTTTCGAACCACTGCGAGAGAAAATCGTAGCTGCTCATCGTGAACAGATCGGCGAGACGGAAGAAGCGGCCGCCGATCTTACGGTACCGCCATGCGAAGGACGCCATGTCCTTGTAGCCCCGCCAATCGCGGCGCGAAGGATCGAAGGGCGTCTCGAACATCATCTCGCGCACGACGGATGTCGCGTCCGACATGTAGGCGTTGTAATCGGCATAGGATTCGGCGTCGCGCTTGGATAGGCGCGCAAAGGATTTCTGGGTGATCGCTTGATCGTCGTGCACCACGATGGCGCCGCCGTCATCGGTCGGATGGAAGATGCCCTTGCAGGGTAGGATCTCAAGGCCGTTGGCGAACAGTTCGAGCTCGTCGATGACGCGCTTTGGCATCATGCCCAAGAGGTACGACGCCAGCGACATGCGAAATCCGGGCACGACCTCCTCGGTCGCCGCGGCGCCGCCGATGATGTGCCGGCGTTCGAGCACCAGCACCTTGAGCCCGGCCTTGGCCAGATAGGCGCCGCACGCAAGACCGTTATGCCCCGCGCCGATGATGATCGCATCATAGCGCTGCGTCATGGCCCGACTTCCCCGATGTGATGACCCAGTCGTGAAGACCCAAATGTGATAACCCGGGTGTTCAGCAACCGACGCCATTTAACCATCGGTCCGAGACGCGAACAACTTCGGACGCACCCCATATCCGCATCGCCCGCCCGGTATTCGCATCATCGACCCTGTATCCACGTCTTCGACCCCGCATCCGCTTCTTCGTATGCCGCGCCTTTACACGGGGGCCGGGGCGCCGCTAAACCCAGGCGCGAGGAGAGCCGGACATGAAGCTCGTGCTGCTGCGCCACGGCCAAAGCGTCTGGAACAAGGAAAACCGCTTCACCGGCTGGACCGATGTCGAGCTGTCCGAACGCGGGGTCGAGGAAGCGCGGGCCGCCGGGCGCGCCATGGCGGCTGCGGGCTTGGATTTCGATCTCTGCCATACCTCGCTGCTCAAGCGCGCGATCAAGACGCTGTGGCTCGCCCTTGAGGAAATGGACCGGGCTTGGCTGCCGATCGCGCATTCCTGGCGCCTGAACGAACGCCACTACGGCGCGTTGCAGGGCCTGAACAAGGCCGAGACCGCCAAGGCATATGGCGACGATCAGGTGTTCCAGTGGCGGCGCAGCTTCGACATAGCACCGCCCACGCTCGAAGCGAACGATCCGCGCGCCGCCGTCGATCGGCGCTACGATGTTCTCGGCAAGGGCAATGTGCCGCTGACCGAAAGCCTCAAGGACACGATCGCGCGCACCTTGCCCTATTGGCACGGTACGATCGCGCCGCAGGCGAGGACGGGAAAGCGCGTGCTCATCGCCGCGCACGGCAATAGCCTGCGCGGCTTGATGAAACATCTCGGCGACATTTCGGACGACGCGATCGCCACGGTCGAGATTCCGACGGGCAAGCCCTTGGTTTACGAGCTCGATGGCGATTTGAAGCCGACGCGGCAATACTTCCTCGACGACGCGGGCAATCCGGCTTGAGCGCCCGCGACCAAGAACGCCGTCGCATGGCGTGGATCGAAATGGGGCCCGCGCGGCGGCGCCCCGCCAGGAAAACCGGGAGAGCCATCATGGCCAGTGCCAATCGCTTTTTCACCCGCGCCCTCGGAATCTTATCCATTCTCATCGGTCTCGCGTTCGCGATCACGGCGGCACCCGCTTTGTCCGCGGAATTGGCCGGCAAGATCACCCGGATGAAAGGCGATGGCGTGGCGGAATCGGGCGGCAAGACGCGGAAACTCGCCGAGGGCTCGGAGGTTTTCGTCGGCGATCTGTTGAAAACCGGCAAGGATACGCGCCTCGAGATCGCGATGATCGACGCGGCGAAATTGACGCTCGGCGATAACAGTCGCTTGCGGATCGAGAGCTATCTTTTCGACGAAGCGAAGAACACGGGCAATGCCAATGTGAAAGTGATCGCCGGGGTGTTTCGCGCCGTGTCGGGCAAGCTCGGTCAGGTCGCGGGCGCACCCTTCCAGGTGACGATGCAGACCGCCACGCTCGGCATTCGCGGCACGGAGTTCTGGGGCGAGCAAAAGAAGAACGATCTCCTCGTCGCCCTGCTCGGCGGCGGCGGCATCTATCTCGAAACCCGCGCCGGACGCGTGGACATCTCGGAAGCCGGGATGGCGACCCGCATCACCACCGCCGCCAAGCCGCCCTCGGCGCCGTTCAAGCTGACCGAGGCGCAGATGCAGGCGGCACTTGCCACCGTCGCATGGTAGGCGCGCGCCGGCGCGAGGGCATGAATCGCGTTAAATCATGAAATTACAGAGTTTCTTCAACAAAAAACATGAATATCAAAGAAAGATCGCTGGCGGTTGAATCAACCCGCTAACAATAGACGTGAAGAAATCAAGTGAGGATGCAAGTTCAACCTGCCATTACTTCCTCGCCCAGTATTTTGTGATCTGAGCTTCGATACTTTCAATATATAGCGAAGCTTCGCCATCCTCCGAAGCGTGGGATTGGTGTAAGAGTAGCGGCGCGGGGCTCGCCACGACGAGGATCGGGGCTGGCCGCTTCGCCTCCATTTGGGTTCCATGTCCGACGCGCAAGATTCCACCACCCAT
The DNA here is from genome assembly GCA_046153685.1 of Alphaproteobacteria bacterium. Taxonomy (GTDB): domain Bacteria; phylum Pseudomonadota; class Alphaproteobacteria; order CADEGL01; family CADEGL01; genus CAMAPP01. The sequence goes on along the minus strand of JBJXGH010000064.1, from coordinate 1,585 downwards.
CCGATTCTCTATGGTGACCCCCGGCCGCTTACGCCGGCGCGTCATGGCGACCGTTCGTTGAAGCGATTGACGCATTTCAAGTTCGCGCGCCAAGCGAACTCGGTGCCGCTCAATCTGAACGAAGTTGCGCTTGCAAGCCGTCACTATCCGATCGTTTTCACGGCCAGCGAGCCCGCCAGCCCGGCGGCGGTGCTCGGTGTGCGCAATGGCGAGAACCTGTTCGTCGAGGCCTGGGGCGGCTGGGCGGAGGATCACTACGTGCCGGCTTATGTGCGGCGCTACCCCTTCATCTTCATCGAGGAAGACTCGGGCGCGCGTTTTACGCTCGCGATCGACGAGGCGAGCGGGTTCCTGATCGGTGGTGCTTCGCGCCCGCTATTTACGAACGGCGAGCCCACCGAGGTGACTCGCGGCGCGTTCTCGTTCTGCAGCGCGTTCCAGACCGAACGCGCGGTCACGCTCGAGTTCGCGCGCGCGCTGGCCGCCCACGACCTGCTGGTGCCGAACCGGGCCGATTTGTCCCTTGTGTCCGGCGAGACACTGGCCTTTGGCGGATTCCGCGTCGTGGACGAGGCGCGCCTCAATGCGCTTGCCGACGATGTGTTCCTCGATTGGCGCCGCCGCGGCTGGCTGGCGCCCATTCACGCGCACCTCATCTCAATGACCAATTGGGCGCGTCTGGCCGATCGAGCGGATTCGCGCCTGCGCCGCGAGGGAGCGGCGAAACCGGCAGGACGGAAGGAGCGCGGGCCCTAGATATCCCGGATCGCCTCGATCCAAAGCCGAGCTTGCCTAGTAGCGCCCTAAGAGCGTGAAGAACACACGCGCCGCCTTGCCGTCGTCCTGGCCAAGCGCGCGCACCGATCCCGAGATCGGCATGCCCAATTCGACGTTTCCCGAAATATGCTCGAATACGTTGAAGCGAACGCCCACACCGGTGGAAAGGCCGGTCGCACGCCGCTTGTCTCCCGCCGAAGGCACGTTGCGCCAAACCGTACCCCGGTCGAGGAAGACGTAGAGCTGATAGTCGCGAATCGCGCCGGACCGTCCGGCTTCGCCCCATTGAAATTCGAGCTTTGTGGCGACGCCGTGATCGCCGGAGAGCTCGCCCGGGTCGAAGCCCCGGCCATATTGGGTCCCGCCAAAGAAAAACTCCTCCGAGGAAAGGAGGTTGGAGAAGCTGTATTGCGCGCTCGCGGCGGCAAGCACGTTGAAGCCGCCGCCCAAGGCCTGCACGCGCTGGGCTTCGAGTGCGCCCTTCGTGAACTGGCTCCGTCCCGTGGCACGGGAAAGCGTCGCCGAGCCGGTCTCGCGCGCGCCGAAGACGTTAAGGCCTTGCGAGACATCCACGGACAATAGCGATACGCCAGGCAAGCCCAATTCCGCGTCGAGCCGATCGTAGGACGCGCCCAGGCGAAGCGCGCGGATGCGGTCCTCGGATAGGGTCGTGACGCCCCTGTCCTGCGCGACCAAGGAATTGCGCACGTCGAAACGGCTGCGAAGCGTCAGGTTCTCGCCTCGCGAGCGGATGAATGGGTGCAAAAGGCCGGTGCTGAGCGTCGTCTGGCGGCTCTCGATGCGCAGG
>JBJXGH010000052.1:0-2820 GCA_046153685.1 Alphaproteobacteria bacterium | reverse complement strand
TGTGCGGGCGCGCTTCGCGTTGCGCGGCCTCGTCCGAGTCGCCGACATAGACCGGACCCGCCCAGCCGAGCTGGTCGGCGGTCGCTTCGTAGCCGTAGCGCTCGGCGGTGTCGCGGTACATTTTCAGGTAGCGCGCGACGGCGGTGGCGGGGCTGAAGGTCTGCAGGGAGGTGTAGCGCCGGCTCGGATGCGCCGCCCACTCGATGGTCTCCTTGCTGCCCTGCGACGGGATCCAGATCGGCGGGTGCGGCTGCTGGTAGGGACGCGGCCAGACGTTGACATACGAAAAGTTGTAGTGCTTGCCGTTGAAGGCGAACGGGCCGGGCTCGGTCCAGGCGCGGATGATGAGGTCGTGCGCCTCGTGGAAGCGCTCGTGCGAATAGGTCGGGTTGGCGCCCATCGTATGATATTCGCAGCCGATGCCGCGCACGAAGCCGGTGATCAGGCGGCCCTTGGTGATGGTATCGATCATCGCGTGCTCCTCGGCGAGCAGCAGCGGATTCTCGCGCAGCGGAATGGCGCTGCCCAAAATCAAAATCTTCGCCCGCGCCGTCCGCTGCGTCAGCGCCGATGCAACCACAACGGGTGAAGGCATGAGCCCATACGCGGTTTGATGGTGCTCGTTGACGCCGATTCCGTCGAAGCCGAGGGCGTCGGCGGAGGCGAGCTCGTCGATGTAGCGGGTGTAGAGTTCGTGGCCCTTGTCGCGGTCGTAGTAGGTGTTGGGCAAGGTGACCCAGGTCGTGGGGTGCTTCGCGGAAAAATTGAGATCGAGATCCGCGTAGGGCATGAGGTGAAAGAAATAGAACTTCATCGCGAGGCTCCAGCGCAAAATCCGGCGACGGCGGCGACCAGCGCCGCTGGCTTTTCGACATGGGGCAGGTGGCCGCACTCGGGCACGATTGTGACGCGCGTGCCGGGAACGCGCTCGCCCCAGGCCGCGGCGTAAGCGACGGGAATCAGCCGGTCCTCGCGGCCCCAGACGATGTGCGCCGGCACCGCGATTCTATGCAACCATTTGGCGAGATGCGGATTGAACATCCGCGGCTGCCAGGCGAGGCGCGCGGTGGCGAAGCGGTTCTTCATCTGCGCGTCCTCGTCGGCGGCACTCGGCGCCACGGCGAGCATCCGCTCCGCCTGCGCCTGGTCGAAAATCAGGTTGCGGATCGCCTCCTCGGGCGACCACAGGAAGGGATCGCCCATCGGCACGCCGGGGAGCTGCAGGCCCGCCGGCGCGATCGCCGTCAGGCTCGCCAGATCGTGCCCGCTGCGCACCGCGAGTTCGGCCGCGATCCAGCCGCCGAGCGACGCGCCCACCAGATGCACCCGCCGCAGGCCCAGCGCCTTGATAAGGTCGAGATAGAAATAGGCGAGGTCGCCCACCGTATCGAGCCAGTCCGGCATGTCCGAGCCGCCGAAGCCGGGATGTTCGGGCACGATGAGGTCGAATTTGTCGGCGAGCTGCGCCATGAACGGCGCCCAAGTCCCCGCCCCATTGGCGCCGTGCAAATAGAGCATCGCCTCGCCCTTGCCGCCGCGCCTGAGCGCGATCCTGCACCCGTCGATCGTCATGTCCGAGCGAACGCCGTCCGCCATTACCCACGTCCTTTCCAATGCGGCCGGCACCATCGCACGCGGTCGCGAGGTGCACAACGATCGCGGCCGTTACGCGCCTGGGACTGAGCGAGTCCGCTGGCGACCCACTTCTTGACTCGATGTTGCACCCGGCAACTCAGCGAAGGCTTTTGCGCTGCCATGCCGCCACCGGAAAAAAACCTCCCCAGCCCCTTGATCCGCGGCCCGCGCCGTGCCATCTCCCCTGAGGGCTGTTAGCACTCGTCTCCGATGAGTGCCAGATCCTATCAAAATCAAACAATTCAGCACCTTACTGGAGGACACATGAAATTCCGCCCATTGCATGACCGCGTCGTGGTTCGCGCCATCGAAGGCGAAACGAAGACGGCCGGGGGCATCATCATTCCGGATACGGCCAAGGAAAAGCCGCAGGAAGGCGAAATCATCGCCGTCGGCCCGGGCGCGCGCAACGAAGCCGGCAGCCTGATCCCGATGGATCTCAAGGTCGGCGACCGCGTGTTGTTCGGCAAGTGGTCGGGCACCGAGGTCAAGATCGACGGCGAAGAGCTGATGATCATGAAAGAAAGCGACGTCATGGGTGTGATCGATATCAAGGCCAAGCTCAAGAAGGCCGCTTGATCCGCCGACGCCGGCATTCTCCCCTTTCAATTTTTTTATAAGGACTTCAATCAACCATGGCAGGCAAAGACGTTAAATTCGGAGCCGATGCGCGCGGCCGCATGCTGCGCGGAATCGATATCCTGGCCGACACGGTCAAGATCACGCTGGGGCCCAAGGGCCGCAATGTCGTGCTCGACAAATCCTTCGGCGCGCCGCGCATCACCAAGGACGGCGTGACGGTGGCCAAGGAAATCGAACTGGCCGACAAGTTCGAGAACATGGGCGCGCAAATGGTGCGCGAGGTCGCGTCCAAGACCTCCGACATCGCCGGCGACGGCACGACGACGGCGACCGTGCTCGCCCAGGCCATCGTCAAGGAAGGCGCTCGGGCCGTGGCCGCGGGCATGAACCCGATGGACCTCAAGCGCGGCATCGACATGGCGGTCGACGCCGTCGTCGAGGACCTCAAGAAGAAAACCAAGAAGGTCACGACCAACGCCGAAGTGGCGCAGGTCGGCACCATCTCGGCCAATGGCGAAGTAGAAATCGGCCAGATGAGCGACAAGGCGATGGAAAAGGTAGGCAATGAGGGCGTGATCACGGTCGAAGAAGCCAAGTCGATCG
>JBJXGH010000049.1:0-3300 GCA_046153685.1 Alphaproteobacteria bacterium | reverse complement strand
AGCAGCACCCGCCCCGCTTGCGGCGGATAGAGCCCGGCGAGCAGCTTGAGCAGCGTGGTCTTGCCGCTGCCGTTGCGTCCGACGATGGCGTGCAACCCGCGCGCCGGCAGGCGCACGCTCACCGCGTCGAGCACCGGCTTGAGACCCTCGGTATAGCGAAACGTCGCGTCCTCGACCGCCAAGTCGCCGCGCGGCCGCGGCAGATCAAGCGCGCTCGCCTGACGTTCCTCGCCGAGCGCGAAGACCTCGCCCAGGCGCGCGATCGACTGGCGCGCCATCACATACGTCTTCCACGACATGAACAGCTGGTTGAACGCCGCGACGATCCGCCCGGCCAGCATGTTCGCGGCGATCAGCGAGCCGAGCGACATTTGCTGGTTGATGATGGCGAGCGCACCGACCGAGGTGATCGCCACCGTCGTCAGCACCGTCAGCGTGGCGCCGAGATTGACATAGGTGTCGGTATGGACGCCGCGGGCAATCGACTCGCGGATGGCGGCGGCATGCTTGTCTTCCCACAGTCCACGCATCGGCTGCGACAGATCCAGGGCCTTGACCGTGGTGCGGCCGGCGATCACCTCGGCGACCAAGCCGTCGCGCCCGGTCGAGGCGATATTCTCGGCGGCGGTGCGACGGCTGAGCACATGGCCCGATCGCCAGGACAGGATCAGGAAAGCCGCCAGCACGACTGGGAACAGCCAGGCGATGGGCGTGGCGATGACATAGATCACCGCCAGGAACAGCAGCGCGAAAGGCAGGTCGACGATCAGCAGCGCGCTGGCGCCGGAGAACGTGTTGCGCACCACTTCCAGGTCGCGAAATAGCGTTTGCCAATAGATGGTCGGCTTGGTCTCCAGCGTGCGCAACGGCACCGCCAGCAGCTTGTCGAACAGCCGCCGGCTTGCCTCGACATCGATCGCCAGGGCGACGCGCTGGAGGATGCGCGCGCGCGACTGGCGCAGCAGGAAGTCGAAGGCGAGCACCAGCGCCATGCCGACGACCAGGCCTTCCAGCGTGGTCAGGCCGGCGAAGAAGATGACGCGGTCGTAGACCTGGAGGGTGAAAACAGGGGCGGCCAGCGCCAGTACATTGACGAACGCCGCCAACACCACGACGTCGCCGGCATGGCGCATCAGTGGGCGCGTGATCGTTTTCGTCCAGCGTTCGGGTCGGTTCTCGGCCATCACGTCTCGATGTGGCGGATCACGGCGGATCATAGAGCAGGCGAGCGCGCATGTCGAAGCCGCGTGCGGATTGTCGCCCGTTGGGCTGACCATCCTGTTAACAGTCGAACGGCCCCGTACTCACAACCCGGTGGTGGCCGCGCATGGCCAGCCGCCACGGCTAACCCGTCGTTAACCGCGGCGGATGGAAGGTGGTCGGCGCATGGCCAATGCCCGTCCAATTGACAGCGAAGTACCCGCCCCATAGTTTCGCACTGTGTCAGGGGGATGGACACGACACCGCGCGGAAAAGTCACTCAAGAATATCCAGGAATTGCGATGCGACATCAGTTGCGCTTGGGATTGGCGATCATGGGCATTGTCGCCATTGGCGATCATGCTTTCGCGCAGTCCTTGTCCAGCGAAGTGGGAACGTTGCTGGTCAACCATCCCCGCCTGGGCGTCGGCCAGAAGACGGTCAGCGCCGCCCAAGAGGGCGAACGGCGGTCTTTTGGTGCGTTCCTGCCGCGCATCACGCTGGACGGCGACACCGGCTATGAGCGCGTGGACAGCCCGTCGCGCCGCCGCATTGAAGGCGAGCCGTCGAGCATGGGCCGCAACAGCGCGGCCCTGACCGTCACGCAGAACGTTTTTGACGGCTTTCGCCGCAGTTCCAGCTATGATGGCGCCAAGATCAACACCCAGGTCCAGGAAGCCTCGCTTGAAGCGACGCGCCAGGCGCTGATCTTCGAGGGCACGGCCGCATATCTCGACGTACTGCGCAACGTGCAACTGGTCGATCTTGCGCGCAACAACGAGAACACCATTCAGCGCCAGCTCAACCTCGAGGACGAGCGCGTGGCGCGCGGCGCCGGCATGGCGGTCGACGCCCTGCTCGCCAAGTCGCGCCTGCAACTGGCCAAGGAACGCCGCGTCGCCTTCGAGGGCCTGCAGCGCGATTCGTCCTACCGCTATCTCCAGGTCTTCGGCCGCCAGCCGACGCCCGATTCGATGGCCGACCCCTTGGCGCCGATCAATCTGGTACCCGGCAGCCTGGACGAGGCGGTGCGCATCGCGATGGGGACCAACCCGTCGATCAACGGCTCCAACCGCCAGATCGACTTGGCGCAGACTCGGCGCACCACCGCGGGTTCGGATTACTTCCCGCGGCTGGATGTCGTCGGCCGCACCGGCTACGAGAAAAACGTCGACGGCGTCACCGGCGATCGTCGTGACATCTCGGTCCTGCTGCGTGCGACATGGGAGCTGTTCTCGGGCTTCTCGACGCGCGCCGCGGTGGCCGAGGCCGCGTTCCAGTACGAAGCCGCCAAGGACAATCTGCAGGTCACCAACCGCAAGGTCGCCGAGGAAACCCGCCTCGCCTGGAACGAATTGTCGGTGGCGCGCGAGCGCGTGCAGCTGTTGCAGAACGCCGTCAACATCGCCGGCGAGGTGTTCGATGCCCGCGATCGCTTGCGCGCGGCGGGACGTGACACGGCCATCAACGTGCTGGATGCCGAGAACGAGTTGTACAACGCGCGCATCAATTTCGTGCAGGCGGCCTATGACGCGCGCAAGGCGATCTATCGCCTGACGCTGGCCATGGGCATGCTGACGCCCGAGAACATCGACGCCCAGCGATAGGCCGTTGCCTTACTTGCTCTTGGCTTCGTAGACGCCGTCCCAATCGGGACCGGGCGGATCGGCCTGCATGGCCTTCACGCGCTTGGTGAAGCGGGCGTAATACTCCGCCAGGCCAAACATTTCCGCCCACGCCATGGCCCGGTCGATGGCCGCCTGGGCGGCAAGGAAATCTCCGCCGCGATAGGCGGCAAGCATCGCGTCCTGGGCTGCGCGCAGCTGCGCGAATTCCTCGGCCCGCGTGTTTGCCTCGGCGCCGATCAGGGTGAAAAGCCGCGCCGGGATCTGCTTGCCTTTGACGCGGATCAAGTCGATCTCGACCGCCTTCATGTCGCCGGCCTGCAGCATGGTCGTCTCGCCGATCAGATTGTCGAGGCCGTATTCCTTGGACTGGCCCTCGATGCGTGAAGCGAGATTGACCGGATCGCCCAGCGCCGAATACTCGAAGCGCTGTTCGGAGCCGATATTGCCGACTGAGCATTCGCCGGAATTGAGG
>JBJXGH010000017.1:0-4827 GCA_046153685.1 Alphaproteobacteria bacterium | reverse complement strand
CAGGGCGGTGGCGCCCCGCCTTGCCGGACGGATCGGCGACGGCCAATTCGACGTGTTCGGGCGCGAGGCGATCGACGAGGGCAGGCGCGTCGGCGAGATTTGCGACGATGACGATCGCGCCGTAATCGCGCCAACTCGCCCGCGCGACCGCCGCGCGCGGCAGATTCGCGAGCACATCCTCGACCGCGCGCGCGACCGCCTCGGCGAATGGGGCGTCGTCGGTCACGAGGATCGCCTGCGCGGCCTCGTCGTGCTCGGCTTGCGAAATGAGATCCGCCGCAATCCACGCGGGATCGTTCGCGAGGTCCGCCACGACCAGGATTTCGGACGGCCCGGCGATGAGATCGATGCCGACCTGGCCGAAGACGCGGCGCTTGGCCGCCGCCACATAGGCATTGCCCGGCCCCACGATCTTATCCACGGGGCGGATCGATTCGGTGCCGTATGCCAACGCGGCGATCGCCTGCGCGCCGCCGATGCGCCAGACCTCGTCCACGCCCGCGACGCGCGCGGCGGCGAGAACGAGCGGATTAAGCCTGCCATCGGGCGCGGGCACCGCCATCGCGACCCGGCCGACGCCTGCGACGCGCGCGGGCACGTCGGTCATCAGCACCGAGGATGGATAGGCCGCAAGCCCGCCCGGAACGTAGAGCCCGACCGCATCGAGCGCCCGCCAGCGCGCGCCAAGACGCACGCCCGCCGAATCGGTGTAATCAAGATCGGTCGGCACCATGCGGCGGTGGTATTCCGCGATGCGCGCGGCCGCCGCCTCGAGCGCGGCCACGTCGCCGGGTTTGCAAGCCCCAACGGCTTCGTCCATTTCCCCGGCGGAGACGCGCAAGCTCGGCAGGGTTGCACGCACGCGGTCGAAGCGTTCGGTCAAGCGAAGAAGCGCCGCGTCGCCGTTCCGGCGCACGTCCTCGACGATGGCACCCGCCGCCACGTCAGCCGCCTCCTCGATGCCGCGCTTGGCATCGAGAAGCTCGGCGAAGGCGGCGTCGAAGCCGGATTGGCGCGCGTCAAGCCGCCGCGGCATCGACAGCCTGCCGAAAACGCTCGATCCAGGCGCCGATGTCGCGCGGGCGCGTCTTCAGCGCCGAGCGGTTGACCGCGAGGCGCGAGGTGACGTGGGCGATATGCTCGACCTCCACGAGACCGTTCTCGGCAAGCGTCCGGCCGGTCGAAATCAAATCGACGATGCGCCGGCACAGCCCGAGGCGCGGCGCCAGTTCCATGGCGCCGTTAAGCTTGATGCATTCGGCCTGCACGCCTCGCGCGGCGAAGTGTCGGCGCGCGACGTTTGGGTATTTCGTCGCGATGCGCACATGGCTCCAGCGCGAGGGATCGTCGGTCTTCGACAGCTCGACCGGCTCGGCCACCATGATCCGGCAGCGCCCGATTTCGAGATCGAGCGGCACGTAGATTTCGGGGTCGTCGAATTCGAGCAGGACATCGTGACCCGCGACGCCGATCTGCGCCGCGCCGAAGGCCACGAAGCTCGCGACATCGAACGAGCGCACGCGCACGATGCTCAGGCCCGGATCATTGGTCGCGAATTGGAGCTGGCGCGACTCGGGATCGCCGAAGGCGCGCTCGGGCACCACGCCCGCCTTCGCCAAAAGCGGCATGAGTTCCATCTGAATCCGGCCTTTCGGCACGGCCAGCACCAAGGCGCCGTCGCTCGTCACGATTGCCTCCGCCCGGGACCGCCCGGGGCTCCCGCGGGCGCGAGGCTTAGCACGGCTTTAGGTCGGTTCTCTACCTGCCAGTCGCGCGCCGAAGGATCGCGCGCGGAGCCATGGCGCATTCGGCTACGGTCAATCGTCATCGGGGTGGCTCGGCCGGGCAAAGACCGGCCAGGGTTCGCCCAAGTCCTTGAGGTGAATCGAGATTTGGGCCATCTCCAAGCGCACCTCGGCGCCGCCCGCGAGCACCAGGCGCACGCCCTCGGGCTCGGCCTGCATGGCCAGCAATTCGAAGATGCGCCTCGGTTCGGCGCGGGCGTCGATGCCGCGCGTTTGCACCCTAGCCACCCCCTCGAAAGAAAGGCCGCACAGCACACGCTCGGCCGGCCGCTTGGGGTCGCCCTTCTTCGGGTTGTCTTCCCAGCGAAAACGCGTGACCACGACCGCGAAACGGTGCTCGTCCTCGATGAAGGCCATGTCGCCCAAATCGATCAGCGCGTCCTGAAGGAAGGCCGAGATCACCGCCACGTCGTCGGCATCGACCGCGCGCAGGCGCAATGCCTGCTTGTCCGGCGTGGCGGATTTGGGGGTTTTCGGCGATTTTGCGTCCGTCATATTCGGTCCCGCAGACGTTCGATATCCGCGCCACAGGCGGACAGCTTGGCTTCGAGCCCATCGTAGCCGCGATCGAGATGATAGACGCGGCTGATGACGGTTTCGCCCTCCGCCGCCAACCCCGCGAGCACGAGCGAAACCGAGGCGCGCAGATCGGTCGCCATCACGGGCGCGCCCTTGAGCGTCTTCACCCCGCGCACCATCGCGGAGGCGCCGTGCAGATTGATGCTCGCACCCATGCGCACCAATTCCGGCACATGCATGAAGCGGTTCTCGAAAATCGATTCGGTCACCATGGAGGCGCCCTCGCAGGTCGTCATCAAGGCCATGATCTGCGCCTGCAAATCGGTTGGAAAGCCCGGAAACGGCTCGGTCATGACATCGACCCCCAGCACGCCCCTGCCCGTCCGGCGCACGCGGATGCCGCGCGGCGTTTCGTCGATGGTGAGCCCGGTTTCGCCGAGGATTGCGGCGACCGCGCCCATGAGGTCGAGTCTTGCTCCGATCAATTCGACATCACCGCCCGTGATCGCGGCGGCAATGGCGTAGCTGCCGGCCTCTATGCGGTCGGCGACGACCGAGTGGCGCGCTCCGTGCAGACGGTCCACGCCCTGCACGCGCAGGGTTTCGGTGCCGATGCCCTCGATGTGCGCGCCCATCGCGCCAAGACAGCGGCAAAGATCGGCGATCTCGGGCTCGCGCGCGGCGTTCTCGATCAGACTTTCCCCGCGCGCGAGCACCGCGGCCATCAGCGCGTTCTCGGTCGCGCCGACGGAGATCTTCGGAAATACGATATGCGCGCCGCGCAGGCCCTTGGGCGCGCGCGCCTCGACATAGCCGCCCGCGAGCTCGACCTCGGCGCCAAGCGCCTGCATGGCCTTGAGATGCAAGTCCACGGGGCGCGTGCCGATGGCACATCCGCCGGGCAGCGAAACCCGCGCCGTCCCACGGCGCGCAAGCAGCGGGCCGAGCACCAGGATGGAGGCGCGCATCTTGCGCACGAGATCGTAGGGGGCGGTTGTTTCGGTGACATGCCTTGCGTGGAAGGACAGCGTGCGCCCCGCCTCGCCAGTCGCGATCTCGGTCGATTCGACACCGAGGAGGGCGAGCAGATGCGCAAGCGTCGTGATATCGGCAAGTGCTGGCAAGCGTTCGAGCACGAGGGGTTCGTCCGCCAAAAGACTTGCGGTCATGAGCGGAAGCGCGGCGTTCTTCGCGCCGCTGATGGCGATCGTGCCCTTCAAGGGCCTGCCGCCGCGAATACGGATGCGGTCCATGGGGTTCCAAGACTCTACGATGCCGGAGTGCGATCTATCTACCGGAGCGGCGCGTGCGCCTCAAGGGTAAGTCGCGTTGCGCGGCCGATTCCGGGCAACCGATCGTCCCTTTAAACCATGATATTGCGGCAATGAAATGGCGAAGCGAGGCGACAGGGTACCGAAAACGACGCCGCTCGGCGAAAGCGACATTACTTGTCGTTTGCGTCCTTTGCATCTTTTGCCCTCGCCTGCGTCTTGCGTCGGGCGAGGTTGGCGCGCAAGGCCTCGGCCGCGCGCGCGCGGCGCGCCGCTTGACTGGCCTGGCCCCTTTCGGTGAGGCGCGGGCCGCGCACGGGCGGCGCCTGGCGGATGTAGAAATTGCGCCAGACCGCGACCAGGGCCGGCTTATCCTGGCCTTCGACCTCGACCGAGCAAGCGAAGACGAACATCTGCTGGCCGGGCGCCTTATCCTCGACGGATTCGAGCGTAAATCGCGCGCGCACCCTGTCGCCCGCCCGGACGGGGGAAAGAAAGCGCACCCGGTCGAGGCCGTAATTCAACCCAGTCGCCTCGTCCGAGGGCGCGCGGACGCATTCGTAATAGAACTTTGTCAGCAGCGAGAGCGTGAGGAAGCCGTGCGCGATGGTGGCGCCGAAGGGCGATTCGCGCGCCGCGCGCGTGGGATCGGTATGAATCCAATAATCGTCGCCGGTTGCGCGGGCGAATTCGTCGATACGCGCCTGATCGACCGCGAGCCAATCGGAGACCGCAACCTCGCGCCCGACGAATTCGCGGGCGTTATCCAGGGTGATCTTGGCGGCGGGCGCGGGTTTGGGATCGGGCATCTGGGATTTGAACAGGGGGATTCGGGGATGGAGCGATTCGGAATGGCGCGCTTTTGCTAGGGGAGATTGGGCCGGGGTTGGGCGGGCTCAGGCAAGGGTTCAAGGATGGGCGATATGGCGATGATCAAGACGCGGGGATGGAAAGGCGTTGGCTGGGAATACGTGGTGCTGGGAATACGTGGGGCAATGGAAGCCACGACGAGGATTGGACGATTCGGGGCTGCTCAGCTTGCGCGCGCCGCAAGCCCTGTGGCAAGGTGCCGCGCGATGCTGCCGTAGCTCAGGGGTAGAGCACGTCCTTGGTAAGGACGGGGTCGGAGGTTCGATTCCTCTCGGCAGCACCATTGAAAATCTTGAAAATATCGGTTTCGCTGCGTGTTCCCGCTTTCCGCCATGCGCGCGTGCGGCGCGCCAAAGAAGATT
>JBJXGH010000187.1:0-2827 GCA_046153685.1 Alphaproteobacteria bacterium | reverse complement strand
GATGAAGGGGAAGTATTTGCGGCCTTCCGGGCCGACATTGTCGCGGATCATGTTGGCTACGAATTCATACGACAGCTCCGCCATGCCCTGCCAGCGGCCGGGCACCAGCGCGCGCGCGCGCGCGCCGAGCGTCAGGAACAGCGTCACCAGGACCACCGCAGCGATCATCACGACCGAGGAATTGGTCAGAGATACATCATAGCCGCCCAGATCCATGGGCAGGATCTTGGAGATCTTGAATTGGTCGAGGGGGCTGTGTCCGTGGGATTCGGCCATGATCGGTCGGGTGCCCAATTCGTTCGGAAGCTAAGTTCAGTCGTGTGTTTTCGTGCCGTCCGTATCGTCGCTAGATTTGCGGTACCCGACTGCCAAGCCGTAGCCCTTGGTCGAGCGGTAAACATTGAGGATGCCGGCGGCCGCCCCCAGAAAGAAAAACGCGATCATCAACCACGGCTTCGTACCGAACCAAGCATCGAGTCCCCAGCCGATGGCCACGCCCACGATCAGGCCTGAAACCAATTCGGCCCCGATTCGCAAAGCCTGTCCGAAGCTCGATGCACCGGACGCCCCCGAGCCGGGCGCTTGTTTGGCCCGTGCCCGCTTGATCCGCTCGTCGAGGTCGTTGAAGGACGCGGAAGAAACTCCTTGCACCGCGCTTGCTCCCAATCGGGCGCCCGCGCCAAGTCGGGGCGGACCTTACGGAGGGACCCCCAGGCTGTCAAGAACGCCAAAAGGACCGGAAAACCTTGTCACATCAGGGATTTCAGGCGATCTGGCGCAGTTCCTCGGCGCGTGCGAGATCGACCGAGACAAGCTGGGAAATACCGGGCTCGGGCATCGTCACGCCAAACAACCGGTCCATGCGCGCCATGGTCATGCGGTGATGGGTGATGACCAGGAACCGGGTTTTGGAGGTGTGCGCGATTTCCTCGAGCAGCGAGCAGATGCGGTCAACATTCGCGTCGTCGAGCGGCGCATCGACCTCGTCGAGGACACAAATCGGCGCGGGATTGGTGAGAAACACCGCGAACAATAGCGCCAATGCCGTCAACGCCCGCTCGCCGCCCGAAAGCAGCGAGAGCACCTGCAAGCGTTTGCCCGGCGGACTGGCCATGATCTCGAGTCCGGCTTCGAGCGGATTGTCCTGATCGGTCAGCATGAGACGCGCTTGCCCGCCATCGAACAGCCGGTTGAAAAGCGCCTGGAAATGACCGTTCACCGCCTCGAAGGAAGCCAGCAGCCGCTCGCGGCCTTCGCGGTTGAGTTCGGCAATGCCCTCGCGCAGCCGGCCGATAGCGCCGGTCAGGTCGTCGCGCTCGCGTCGCATGGACTCGATTTTCTCGCCGAGCTCGGCGGCTTCGTCTTCGGCGCGCAAATTGACCGCACCCATGTTGTCACGCTCGCGCAGCAAGCGGTCGAGGCGGCCCTCGAGATGGGCGGTGTCGGCGAGCTCGGTCTCGTCGGTAGCCTCGGCCAGGGCCAAGGCGCCTTCGGGCGCGCAATTCAGCCGTTCGCCGATGCGCTCGACGATCACGGCGACACTCTGCTCGCATTGACGCACGTGCGCCTCGGCGCGCACCCGGTCCTCGCGCGCGGCCGCGAGTTCGGCCTCGGCATGTTTCAGGGCGCGCTCGCATTCCGCGAGATCGGATTCGGCGTTCGCCAGGGCGTCGCCCGCGCGCGCGCGCGCGGTGGCGGCGCCGGCGAGCAGATCGGCCAGTGCATGGCGGCGGTCTGCGATATCGGCGGGCATGCCGGCCAGGCGCGCGAGCTCGGTCTCGACTCCGGTCCGGCGCGCCTCGAGCTCGACAAGACGCGAGGCGGCGCCCTCGGCGCGCGCAGCCCAGCTTTCGCTTTCGCGCGCAATATCGGCCAAACGGCGCCGACGCCCCTCGGCGTCGCGCTGGGCGCGGTCGAGCCGGCTTTGTTCGTCGAGCAGTTGCGCGCGGCCTTGGGCGGCAAGAGCCCGCCGGGGCTCAAGCATCGCGCGCGCGCTCGTGCCGTCGCCCAAGGCGGCGAGTTCGGTTTCGGCTTCGCCCGCGCGCGCTTCGCTTTCGGCGCGATCCGCGGCCAATTGCGCGGCCGCGTTGATCAAGGCTTGGTGGCGCGTTCGCCGTTCGGCGTCCTGGCGCGCGAGCGCATCCCAATGTTCGCGCGCGGTATCGAGCGCGGGGCGGCATGCGCGCTCGTGATGTTGCGCCGCGCGGGCGGCTTCTTGGGCCGCGAGATGGTGTTCGCGGGCTTGGGCCGCGCGGGCGCGCGCGGCCGAGAGCTGGACATCGGCCTCGGCCAGGAGGGCGCGCAATTCCGCCAGACGATTGCGCTGCGCTAGACGGGTGGCCGCCGCAGTCATCGTGCCCGCGCGGATGGTGAAGCCGTCCCAGCGCCACAGCCCGCCGTCCCGGCTGACCAGGCGCTGGCCTTGGGCCAGGCTTTCGGCGAGCGCGGCGCCGGTCTGGGCATCGGGCACCAGGCCGATTTGCGCCAGGCGGCGTTCGAGCGCGGCGGGGCCGCGTACCACCGAGGCGAGCGGTGTTGCGCCCGCGGGCAGGGCGGGTGCGGCGTCGGCGGCGGGCAGCGTGCGCCAATGGACGGCGGCGCCCGCATCGGCGGGGGCCAGCAAATCGTCCGCCAGCGCCGCGCCCAAAGCCGTCTCGTAACCGGCATCGACCGCGACGCGGTCGATGATCGGCGGCCACATGTCCTGTTCGCCCGCGCTCAAGAGCTCGCCGAGCGCGCGCCGTTCGGCGTCGAGCTTGGCGCGCGCGCCCTCGGCGGACTGCATGGCCTCGCGCAATTCGGCGTCTTCCAATTCGCGTCGGGCGCG
>JBJXGH010000178.1:0-27662 GCA_046153685.1 Alphaproteobacteria bacterium | reverse complement strand
CTTGCAGGGCCGCGCGGGTGAAGGCGTCGAGGGCGCTGAACGGCTCGTCGAGCAACAGGACGGTGGGCTCCGTCGCCAGCGCCCGCGCGATCGCGGCGCGCTGCGCCATGCCGCCCGAGAGCGCTTGCGGCAAGGCATCGGCGAAATCCGCCAGTCCCACTTCCTGCAGCAATTCTTCCGCGCGCGCGCGCCGGACCTTGCGTTCGCCCGCGAGGCCGAAGGTCACGTTGTCGTCGAGCTTCAACCAGGGCATAAGGCGCGGTTCCTGAAACACAAAGCCAATTTCGGGGTGCGGTCCATCGACGATGCGCCCGCCGATGCGAACCTCGCCCGCGCTCGGTGTTTCGAGGCCGCCGATGAGCCTCAGCAGCGTCGATTTGCCGCAGCCGCTGGTGCCGACGACGGCGAGGATTTCGCCGCGCGCGACCTCGAGCGTCGTCGCATCGAGCGCCAGCAGGCCCGAATCGAAACGCTTGGAAACCCGGTCAATGCTAAGCATCCTCGCGCTCCCGCCGGGCGGCGAACGAATCCTGCCAGGCAAGGAATGGACGCGTGCCACGCGCGAGCAAGGCGTCCGTGAGCTTGCCGAAGACGGCAAACAGGATAACCCCGCCGATGATCGCGGCCGGCCGGCCGGTCATCTGCCCGTCGATCAGCAGATAGCCCAGGCCTTCGCTCGCGCCCATGAATTCGGCCGCCAGCACGAACATCCATCCCAGACCCAAACCCGAGCGCAGCCCCACGATATAGGCGGGCAGCGTCGCCGGCACGAGAACGCGGCGCACGAGCCCAAGGCCGCGCAAGCCGTACATCCGCCCGACCTCGACGAGCTTGCGGTCCACGCCGTGGATGCCGCTCATCAGATTGAGATAGACGGGAAAGAACACGCCCACGGCCACGAGCGCGACCTTCGAAGTCTCGAAGATGCCGAGCCACAGCACGAATAGCGGCACCCAGGCGAGCGAAGGGACGCTGCGCAAGCCTTGGATGACGGGGTCGAGCAGGCGGCGATAGAACGCCGAATATCCGGTGAGCGCGCCGAGCGCGGTCGCGGCCGCGGTGCCGAGCGCAAAGCCCGCGGCCACGCGCGCGAACGTCACGCCGATATGGCCGCTCAACTCGCCCGAAAGCGCGAGGCCCGCAAGAGTGTCGAGGACGGCCGTGGGCGTCGGCAGCAGGTTGGGCGCGGCCAGCCCGGTTCGTCCCAGCCCTTCCCAGATAACCAGCAAGGCCACCGGCACGACGAATCCCAGGATGCCGCGACGGCCAGGGCCGGGCGTGCGCCTTCTCGGTTGTGCGCGGGCCGCGCGCGCGCCCGGCGAGGGTGTTTCGCGCAACAGCTCGCCCGCCGCGACGGCTTCGGAGGTCAGGACGATCATCTCGCATACCCCGATCAATTGCCGGCGAACTGGGCCGAGAAGCGCGGCTCGATGAGCGCCGCCGCCAAGGCCTTCACATCGGCGGTCGCCGGAATGACGCCGCTCTTTTGCAGCACGATGCCCGCGGCGATGATGGCGTCACGATGGACGTCGCCGATGGCCGATTTGGTCAAATCGGTGCGCTCCAACTGCTTGGCCGCGACCGCGTCCGACAGCTTCGCCGCCTTGGCCAAGATGGCGCGCAATTCCCCCGGATTGGCCAGCGCCCATTTCCGGCCGCGCTCGTACACGGCCAGCACGCGCGCGACCAGATCCGGATTTTCGGCGATGAAATCCTCGCGCGCATTGAGGAAGCCGTAGGTATTGGCATCGGCATCGCGGAAGAACAGGCGCGAGTTCTGTTCGAGTTCGGTCTGCGCCATGAATGGATCGAGTCCCGCCCAGGCGTCCACGTCGCCGCGTTCGAGCGCCGTCTTGCCGTCGGGGTGCTGCAACAGGACGATCTTCACGTCCTTGTCGGTGAGCGCGGCCTTGTCGAGCGCGCGCAGCAAGAAGATGTAGGGATCGGTGCCGCGTGTGACCGCGATACGCTTGCCCTTCAATTCGGACACGGACTTGATCGCCGAATTGGCCTGGGTGACGAGCGCCGTCCATTCGGGCTTGGAATAGATATAGACGCCCTTGATCGGAATGCCGTTGGCGCGCGCGATCAGCGCGGCGGCGCCCGCGGTCGAGCCGAAATCGATGCTCCGGCCGTTGAGATATTCGAGCGATTTGTTGCTGCCTTGGCTCAGCACCCATTCGACGGCGATGCCGGACTTGCCGAGTTCTTGTTCGAGCCAGCCGTTATCCTTCAACACCAGACTGACGGGATTGTAATAGGCGTAGTCGAGGCGAATTTTCTTCGCTTGGGCCTGCGCCGGGGCAACTCCGACAAAAAGCCCGGCGACGACGGTAAATGAGAAGGCGGCCAAAGCCGCGATGAATGTCCGGATCCGCATAATCGCACTCCTCGGAGATATGAAATTTCAAAAATCGGCCGACGGGGCGAACTCACATCCGCCCGGCGGATCAGCGCCTACAGCTGGCAGTGGCGCCGCGTGGACGCGAGATCCGCCGCATTCGGCCAGAAGAAGCACGGGCCGATCGATACGTCATGGCACTTCCATCTCGGGCAAGCGCGACCGCGCGGCCAAAATCGCTGAAATAGTTTCGCTATATGCAGAGTGATTCCTAGAGATGTTGACAAAGCGATACAAACGAGAGTTTCTGTACCCTCAATAAATAATTTCTTTAGCGAGATAATATGCGCCGATTGCCGCCCATGAACGCCTTACGTGCCTTCGAGGCCGCCGCGCGACACTTAAGCTTCACCAAGGCGGCGGCGGAATTGAACGTCACGGCGGCGGCGGTAGGCCAGCAGGTGAAATTGCTTGAGGACCGGCTGGGTCAGGCCTTGTTCCATCGGTTGCATCGCGCGCTCGCGCTAACCGAGGCGGGCCAGGCGGTATTACCCGGACTGCGCGACGGCTTCGACCGGCTGGCGTCCGCGCTCGAGGTTATCAATCAAGCGGTCGAGGGCGGGGTTCTGACCGTCAGCGTCGCGCCGTCCTTCGCGTCAAAATGGCTGGTGCCGCGCCTCGATCGATTCCAGGCGCGCCGTCCGGACATCGATGTCCATCTGTCCGCCTCGATGGCGGTCGTGGATTTTTCCGATGGCGCGCTCGACGCGGCCATCCGCTATGGCTCGGGGCGTTACGAGGGCTTGTTCGTCGAGCGCGTCATCGGCGAAAACGTCGTGCCCGTTTGCAGCCCCCAATTGCTCGAAGGCCCCAACCCGATTCGTGCGCCGAGCGATTTGCGCCACCATGCGCTGCTGCATGACGCCTCGCCCGACAATGATCCGAGCTGCCCCGATTGGCGCATGTGGCTGCGCGCCTCGGGCGTCGGCGATATCGACGCTTTGCGCGGGCCGCGCTTCAATCAATCGAGCCTGGTGATCGAGGCGGCGGTCTTGGGCCGCGGCGTGGGTCTCGCCAAGCGCACTCTGGCGCGGGACGACATTCAGTCCGGGCGCCTCGTCTGCCCGTTCGAAGGCATCCAGCCTTTGGCCTTCGCCTATTGGTTCGTCTGTCCGCGCCACAAGGCGGAGCTGCGCAGGGTGCGCCTGTTTCGCGACTGGCTGCGCGCCGAGGCGGCGAGCTGAGCGACTTGCATCCGCGCGTCCCTTGGGGTGGGATCGCTCACCGAAGGAGGACGACATGGCAAAGCCGATCGCCGAGAAGACCAGGGAATTGCTGCGCGAGGTTTCGACCGCGACCATCACCACCCAATTGTTCAAACGCGGCCTGCGCAATGTCTTCATGGGCGGGTTGAAGCCGCTCGGCGCCAAGGCGCGGACCATGATCGGCGAGGCGTTCACGCTCCGCTATATCCCCTCGCGCGAGGACATCGACGTTCTCGAAATCCTCAGCCGCGCCGATCACCCCCAGCGCCGCGCGATCGAGGAAACCCCGCCGGGCCACGTTCTGGTGATGGACGCGCGTAGCGAGGTGCGCGGCGCCACGGGCGGCGGCATTCTGATGACGCGCCTGTCGGTGCGCGGGGTTGCGGGAGTCGTCACCGATTCGGGACTGCGCGACATCGCCGAGATCGCCGAATTGCCCATGCCCGTCTATATTCGCGCGGCGGTCGCGCCGCTCAATCTGGTGGCGCACCATGCGGCAGATTTGAACGTGCCCATCGGGTGTTCGGGGGTGCCCGTCTATCCCGGCGATATCATCGTCGGCGACGGCGACGGCGTGGTGTGCATCCCGCGCCATTTGGCCGAGGAGGTCGCGGCGGAGGGTTGGGAGATGGAACGCAAGGAGCGCTTCGTCACGCTCAAGATAAAAAGCGGTGCGCCGCTGTTCGGAACCTATCCGCCCGACGAAAAAACGGCGGCCGAATACCAGGCTTGGCTCGATGCGGGCGAGCCGAAAAAGCCCTGAACCGCGCATTGTTTGGCGCTTTCAGGTCCGATAGGATCGCGCCTTCGGCGATGGTGCGAAGGCTGCGGGGCGACGTCAAGGATACGCGCGCTGCGAGCTTGGGCCCCTTGGAAAAGGATACCGCATGCGACGCATTCTGATGCCGCTCATCGCCGCCGCCGCCCTTCTGGCCGCGCAGATTTCCCACGCCGCCCCGGCTAGCGAACAAAAACCCAGCGCCGATTGCAGGGCGCAGCAGCGCTCGTGCATCGTGAAATGCGGCGGCAGCAATGACTGCATCAAGAATTGCGAGGCCTCCGGACAAATGTGCGCCAAGGGCACTAGGCCCTGACCCTATTCATCCGCCGCGCGCCTGGGTTCCAGGCGGCGCCATGGCGGGTATTCAAGCTCCCAGGCCGCGCGTTGCGATGTCCTTTCGTTTCGAGATTTTAAAGGGTTAGCCGGCGTTCGGTGAAATCCGCCATGGCGCCGAGGCGCCTGCCAATCCGATCCCTTGGCCCGTCGGGTTCGCTCGCCCATACTTGGCCGGACGCATCTCCCAGGCTCGGCATGCCAGGAATCCCGGCCATGAAGCTCGACGACGCACAGTTCCGGCAATATACGCGCGACGGCTATCTGTTCTTGCCCGCGGTGTTTTCGCCCGAGGAAGTGCGGGTGCTGACGGACGAGGTGCCCGGGTTGTTCGAGTCCGACCGGCCCGAGATCGTGCGCGAGAAGGGTTCGGGCGCGCCGCGTTCGGCCTTCTTCGTGCAGACATGGAACGAGGCGTTTTCCCTGCTCGCGCGCCACCCGCGTTTGATTTCGCCCGTCGCTCAATTGCTCGGCTCCGACCGGCTCTACATGCACCAGTTCAAGATCAACGCAAAAGCGGCGTTCGACGGCGCGGTATGGCAATGGCACCAGGACTACGCCACCTGGCACAACGACGACGAGATGCCCGAGCCCAAGGCGATGAACATCGCGCTGTTCCTCGCCGAGGTGAACGAATTCAACGGCCCGCTCATGTTCATCCCAGGCAGCCATGTCGGCGGGCGTCTTGCCGCGGGTCACGACACGACGACGACCAGCTATCCCTTGTGGACCATCGATCACGAAACCATCGCCAAATTGGTCGAGCGCGGCGGCATCGTCGCGCCCAAGGGGCCGGCGGGCTCGATGCTCATGTTCCACGGCAATCTGGTGCATGCCTCGGGCTCGAATCTCTCGCCCTGGTCGCGCTGGGTGGTCTATCTCTCGCTCAACCGCTCCGACAACGCGATCCGTCGGCACAAGCGGGCGAATTGGATTGCGCACCGCGATCCCACGCCCATCGAGGCAGTGCCCGACGATTGCCTCATGGCGCTGGCGCGAAGCCGCCCGCGCGCCGCGGAATGACGCCGTGAACCTTGCGGCGTTGCTTTGTGCGCGCGCGTCGTCGCCGGTGCGCGTGGCGTTGATCGGCGCGGGCAAATTCGCCGCCATGTTTTTGTCGCAGGCGCGCCGCACGCCGGGCATGCACGTCGCCGCCATTGCCGATCTCTCGCCCGGTCGTGCCCGCGCGAACGCCCGCGCGACCGGCTGGCCCGATGCGGCGCTGGATGCGCGCGACATCGCCCAAGCGATGCGCGACGGCTCCACCTGGCTGACCGAGGACGCGCTTGCGGCCTTGTCCGCGCCCGGCATCGAGGTGGTGATCGAGGCGACGGGCGACCCCGTGGCGGGCACGCGTCACGCCCTCGCGGCCATCGCAATGGGCAAGCATATCGTCATGGTCAATGTCGAAACCGATGTGCTGGTCGGCCCCATGCTGGCCCGCCGCGCGGCTTCGGCGGGTGTGGTGTATTCGCTCGCCTACGGCGATCAGCCGGCGCTCATCTGCGAGCAGGTCGATTGGGCGCGCGCCTCCGGCTTCGAGGTGGTGGCGGCGGGCAAGGGCACAAAGCACCGCCCGGAATTCCACGCCTCCACCCCCGACACGGTTTGGGGTTTTTACGGTCTGACGGCCGAGCGCGCGGCGGCGAGCGGCATGAACCCGAAGATGTTCAACTCGTTTCTCGATGGCACCAAATCGGGCATCGAGATGGCGGCCGTGGCCAACGCGACGGGCCTGCTGCCCGCGCCCGGTGGACTTCGCTTTCCGCCCGTGGGCGTGTACGACCTGGCCGAAAATCTGAGGCCGCGCGAAGGCGGCGGGATGCTCGCGTTCAAGGGCCAGGTCGAAGTGGTGTCGAGCGTGGGGCCGGGCGGGGCGGTGGTCGCGGACAATCTTCGCTGGGGCACCTATGTGGTGTTCGAGGCGTCGAGCGAATATGTCAGGCGCTGTTTCGCCGATTACGGTCTGAAGACCGATTCCTCCGGCCGCTACGCCGCTTTGTGGCGGCCCTATCATCTGATCGGCCTCGAACTCGGCGTCTCGGTCGCCTCGGTCGCTCTCCGGCGCGAGGCGACGGGTGCCGCGACCGGCTTTCGCGCCGATGTCGTGGCCGTGGCCAAGCGCGACTTGAAGGCGGGCGAGGTGCTCGACGGCGAGGGCGGATATTGCGTCTGGGGCCGGCTCATGGCCGCGGCCGAATCGCTGTCCGCGGGCGCATTGCCGATCGGCCTGGCGCATGGCCGTCTTGCGCGCGCGATCGGCGCGGGCGAGATCGTGGGCCGTGCCGATGTGACGCTCGATTCCACGACCCAAGCATATCGCCTGCGGGCCGAGATGGAGCGCGAACTGGCGCCGGCCTTGCACGCCGCGGAATAGATTTTCCCCACCTCACCATCAGCGGAGATCAGATCATGGCCGGTATCATCGTCGTCACGGGCGGCAGTCGCGGCATTGGTGCTGCGTGCGCGATGAGCGCGGCGCGCGAGGGTTACGACGTGGCGATCAATTACGAGCGTGCCAAGGACCGCGCCGAGCAGATCGTTGGGGCGGTGCGCAAGCTCGGGCGTCGCGCGATCGCGGTGCAGGGCGATATGAGCAAGGAGGCGGACGTGTTGCGCCTGTTCGCCGAGACCGATTCGGCATTGGGCCGCGTCACGGCGCTGGTCAACAATGCCGGCATCGTGGCATCGATCGGCCGGCTGGAAACCCTGACCGCCGCCGACATCCAGCGCAGCTTTGATGTCAACAGCGTCGGCGCCCTGCTGGTCGCGCGCGAGGCGGTGAAGCGCATGGCCAAGCGCTTCGGCGGCGCGGGCGGCGCCATCGTCGGCATCGCCTCGGCGGCGACGACGCTCGGCAGCCCCAACGAATTCGTTCACTACGCCGCGTCGAAGGCGGCGATGGATGCGCTCACCTACGGTCTGTCCAAGGAAATGGCGCTCGAGGGCGTGCGTGTGAACGCCGTCTCGCCCGGCTATATCGAAACCGAAATCCAGTACCAGGGCCGCGCGGCCAAGATTGTTCCAGCCATTCCCGTGCAGCGCGCCGGTACGGCCGAGGAAGTGGCCGACGCGGTCATGTATTTGCTGTCGAACAAGGCGTCCTACATCACGGGCCAGGTGTTGCGCGTCTCCGGCGGGCGATAGCACGCGCCGAACACACCGCGGCCGGGCGTCATCCCCGTTCGGGATAATCGTGGTACGCGTCGAACGCGCGCATCGAGATTTAGCTTTCGCCTGGAAAAAACAATGCCGCGCGCGGCGACTCTCGCTTAGCTCTCGCGGTGGGGCACGGCGTGCTCGGCCGCTTGCCACACCGCGCGCAAGGTCGGATCGGATTGCTCCTCGCGGATATGCGCGACCAGACCGGCCGAGCGGCTGATGACGGCAAAGCCGCGCATGATCTCGGGCTCGATGCCGATTTCCGATAGCACGGCGGCGATGGCGCCGGTTGCGTTGATGGTGATGTGCTTGCCCGCGGCCCGGTCCACCTCGCGGCCGAGCGCGCGCAGGGCCGCGATGTGCTTGCCGGGTACGCCCGCCTCCTCGGCGACCGACAAGAGCTTGGGCGTGCGTGGATCGTCGGGCTTGTGCAGGTGGTGGCCGAAGCCCGGCATGGCGGCGCGACGGGCGCGATAATCCTCGGCGAGACGCCGCGCGGCCGCGTCCATGCCCGCTTGATCCTCGACGATGGCCCGCAGGTTGCGCGCGGCTGGTTCCATCGTGCCGACGAAATTGCTGGCGACCGCCAAGAGCCCGGCCGCAACGCCCGCCTGCAGCGCCTCGGGCCCGCTGCCATAAACCATGCGCGCGGCGATGGCCGAGGGCGTCAAGCCGTGCTCCATCAACGTGACGAGGACCGCATCGACGATGCGCCGTTCGGCCGCGCCGGGCATGTGCCCGATGATGAGGAAGTACAGCGCTTGGGTGAAATCGACTTTGCCGATCATCTCCTCGACCAGATTCTTGTCGCGCAGGTGAATGGCGTCGTGGTCGTGGCGGCACAAGGCTGTCGTGGGCATGGCGTCCTCAATTTCGGGGTTTGGCGGGTGCGGTTCGGTCGGGATGAATCATGGCCATTGCCGCGCCGCGCAAGACCTTGCCGACGGCGCTGCGCGGCAGGAGCGCGAGGACGTGTATCGCCTTGGGCGTCTTGATGGGACCCAAGGCGGTGCGCACGATGGCGGCGAGCTCGGCCGAATCTGCCATGGCGCCATCGTGCAGTTCCACCGCCGCTTCCAATCGCTCGCCCCATTTGTCGTCGGGGATGCCGAAGGCGACGCATTCGCGGACCGCCGGATGGCGGCCCAAGGCCGCTTCGACGTCCGATGGATAGATGTTGAAACCGCCCGAGATGACGATGTCGCGCATTCGGCCCTTGATGAACAGATGGCCGCGCGCGTCGATCACGCCGATATCGCCCGTGTGCAGCCAGCCGTCGCGGATGGTGCGCGCGGTTTCCTCGGCCATGTCGAGATAGCCGCCCATCACGATATCGCCCCCGACGACGATCTCGCCCTCGCCGCCGGGTTGGAGGATGCGGCCTTCGCCGTCCATGATGGCAACGCGGGTGAACGCGGTTGCGCGCCCGACCGATGCGAGATTGCGCGCATCATCGAATTCGCCCGGCGCCTGGAAGGTGACGATCTGCGGTGCCTCGGTTTGCCCGAAGGTGGTGGCGATCACGGGGCCGAAGACGCGCCTGGCCTCGGCGATCTTCTCCGGGCGCATCGGCGCGCCGGCGTAGATGAGGTGCGTGAGCGCCGGGTAGCGTCGGGCCGCGACGGATTTTTCGGCGAGCAGATTGTAGATCGCGGTCGGCGGCAGGAAGGTGCTGGTGATCGCTTGGCGTTCGAAGGCGTCGAGGATATCGGCGGCCTTGGCGCGCTCAAGCAGCACCAATCGTCCGCCCGCGCCCAAGACCGGCAACAGATAGGTGCCCGTGCCGTGCGTCACCGGCGAGGCGCAAAGATGGGCGGAGGCGCGCGAGAATCCGACCGAGATCGCCTGCGTCGCAGCGACCGTGTTCCAGACGCGCAAGGTTTGCACGACGCCCTTGGGCCGGCCGGTCGAGCCGCCGGTGAACTTGATCGCCTGCGCGTCCGTCTGTGCCTGGGCTATTTCGCCGGGGCGATTGCCGTCGTGACGCGCGACGAGCGCGGCTAAGCCGTCGGACGCCCTCCTGCTCGCGTGCGCGGGCCGGCCGATGACGAGGCGCGCGGCGCCATGATCGAACAGGCCGAGGCAGTTTTCGTCCGCGACCACGATGCCGGGACGCGTCGCGGCGATGAAGGCGTCGAGCTCACCCCTGCCGTTCAGGGGATTGAGCGCCACCCAGGTCTTTCCCGCGGCCAAAGTCGCCAACAGCGCGATGACGTGTTCGGGCGTGTTGTGGGCGCAAATGGCGACGCGAGAACCGGGAGACGGGTCGAGGTTCTGGAAGGCGGCGGCCAGCGCATCCACGCGGCGCACTAGGGCGCCGTGGCGGATGGTTTCCGCGCCGAAAGCCAGGGCCTCGGCCTCGGGATCGAGACGCGCGCCGCGATAGAGATGTTCGATGGGCCGCATATTCAAAGTCCTGCTCGCCCCGGCCATTCCAGGGACGGCGAGCTTAATCCCGCGCGAGCGCAGGCGGCACAAATGCTTAACCCTTTGCCGCTAGGCTCTAATTCACCGACGGCCAAAGCGCTCTTGCTCCCATCGTCCATTAACCTTCTAACACCTTGCGAAAGCGAGGAAAAACCGCTACCACACCGGCGCGCGTCCAGGCCTTTCCTGGTTTCCGCCCGCAAGCGGACAGGCGCGCAAAACCGGCCCATTTCCTTGCGCTCGAGCCGCTTCATTGCAACTGGAGAGCCTAGCCATGGCACGGAAGAAGATCGCGCTCGTGGGCGCGGGACAAATCGGCGGCACCCTTGCCCTGCTCGCCGGCATGAAGGAACTGGGCGACGTCGTGCTCATCGATATCCCGCAAACCGAGGCCATGCCCAAGGGCAAGGCGCTCGACATAGCGCAAGCAGCCCCGGTGGTCGGTTTCGATGCGAGTTTGAGCGGCGCGACCGACTACGCGGCGATCGCGGGCGCGGACGTGGTCATCGTCACCGCCGGCGTGCCGCGCAAGCCCGGCATGAGCCGTGACGACCTCATCGGCATCAATGCCGCCGTCATCAACACCGTCGGCGCCGCCATCAAGGCCCATGCGCCGCACGCCTTTGTCATCGTCGTGACCAATCCGCTCGACGCCATGGTGTGGGTGATGCAGCAGGCCTCGGGCCTGCCGCCCGCGCGCGTCGTCGGCATGGCGGGCGTGCTGGATTCGGCGCGTTTCCGCCATTTCCTTGCCGACGAATTCAAGGTTTCGGTCAAGGACGTGACCGCTTTCGTGCTTGGCGGCCATGGCGACACGATGGTGCCGCTTGTGCGCTATTCGACGGTCGCGGGCATTCCCTTGCCCGATCTTGTCGCCATGGGCTGGTCGAGCCAGGAGCGCGTGGACAAGATCGTCCAGCGCACCCGCGACGGCGGCGCCGAGATCGTCGGCCTGCTGAAAACCGGCTCGGCCTTCTACGCGCCGGCCGCTGCCGCGATCGAGATGGCCGAGGCGTATCTCAAGGACAAAAAGCGCGTTCTGCCGTGCGCCGCCTATCTCGACGGCGAATACGGCGTGACCGGGCTTTATGTCGGCGTCCCGGTCGTCATCGGCTCGGGCGGGGTCGAGAAGATCGTCGAGATTCGCCTGAACGCCGATGAAAGAAAGATGTTCGATTCGTCCGTGGCGGCGGTGCAGAGCCTGCTCGACGCCTCGAAAAAGATTTTGGCCGAGAAGAAATAGCCGCGCGGCGATGGCGGGGCGGTGGTGTCGATGCGCCGTCGTGCGGTCGTTCGCCGTGTCGCGTTAACCATAACTCAACGCTCTTCCTTAAGGATTTGAGCAAGGCTGGGGACGCATGAACATCCACGAACATCAAGCCAAGGAATTGCTGGCGCGCTTCGGTGTCACCGTGCCGCGCGGCAAGGCCGCGTTCACGGCGGAGGAAGCGGGCGAGGCCGCGCGCGCGCTCGGCGGGCCAATCTGGGTGGTGAAGGCCCAGATCCACGCCGGCGGCCGGGGCAAGGCGGGCGGGGTCAAGGTCGTGCGCTCGGTCGAGGACGTCGTCGCGGCCGCGCGTGCGATGCTCGGCACCACCCTCGTCACCCATCAAACCGGGCCCTCGGGCCGTGTCGTCAAGCGCGTCTATGTCGAGGAAGGCTGCGACATCGAGCGCGAGCTCTATCTCGGCCTATTGCTCGATCGCCAGACCGGGAAATTGACCTTCATGGCCTCGACCGAAGGCGGCATGGACATCGAAGAGGTCGCCCATCGCACGCCCGAGAAGATTCTGCGCGTCGCCGTCGATCCGGTGACCGGCATCCAGGGCCATCATGCCCGGCGCATCGCCTATCGCCTGGGATTGCAGGGCGATCAGGTGAAGGCGGGGACGAAGTTCGTGACCGCGCTGTATCGCGCCTATGTCGAACTCGATGCCTCGCTCCTCGAGATCAATCCCCTCGTCGTCACCGGCAAGGGCGAAGTGATCGCGCTCGACGCCAAGATGAACTTCGACGACAACGCGCTGTACCGCCATCCCGATATCGAGGCCATGCTCGATCCCAACGAGGTCGATCCGACCGAACTCGAGGCGGGCAAGCACAGTCTCAATTACGTGAAGCTCGACGGCCAGATCGGCTGCATGGTGAACGGCGCCGGCCTCGCCATGGCGACGATGGACATCATTAAGCTGTATGGCGCCGAGCCCGCGAATTTCCTCGATGTCGGCGGCGGCGCCACGGCGGAACGGGTGGCGGCGGCGTTCAAGCTCATTCTCTCCGATCCCAATGTGAAGGGCATTCTGGTCAATATCTTCGGCGGCATCGTGCGCTGCGACATCATTGCCGAGGGCGTGGTCGCCGCGGCGCGCGCGCTTTCGCTGCACGTCCCCCTGGTCGTGCGATTGGTCGGCACGAACATGGCGCAGGGCAAGGAAATCTTGTCGAAATCCGGCCTCCAGATTCTGGCCGCCGACGATCTCGGCGATGCTGCCCGGAAAATTGTCGGCGCAGTGCGGGAGGCGGCCTGATGAGCGTCCTTGTCGATAAGAACACCCGCGTCATCTGCCAGGGCTTCACCGGCGCGCAGGGCACGTTCCATTCCGAACAAGCCATCGCCTACGGCACCAAGATGGTCGGCGGTGTCACGCCTGGAAAGGGCGGCACCCTCCATATCGGCTTGCCCGTGTTCGACACAGTCGCCGATGCCGTCGCCAAAACCGGCGCCACGGCATCCGTCATTTACGTGCCGGCGGCGTTCGCGGCCGATGCGATCCTCGAGGCGGTGGACGCGAGATTACCGCTCGTGGTGTGCATCACCGAGGGCATTCCCGTGCTCGACATGGTGCGCGTCAAGCGCGCGCTCGAGGGCTCGGGCACGCGTCTCATCGGCCCCAATTGCCCGGGCATCATCACGCCCGGTGCGTGCAAGATCGGCATCATGCCCGGCCATATCCATCGGCGCGGCAAGATCGGCATCGTTTCGCGCTCGGGCACCCTCACCTACGAGGCCGTCGGTCAAACGACCGCCGCCGGTCTCGGCCAGACGACGTGCATCGGCATCGGCGGCGATCCGGTACAGGGCATGAATTTCATCGACTGCCTCGAACTCTTCCTGGCCGACGATGAAACCCAGGGTATCGTCATGATCGGCGAAATCGGCGGTGCGGCCGAGGAAGACGCGGCCGCATTCCTCAGGTCCGCCAAGCGCAAGAAACCCGTCATCGGCTTCATCGCCGGACGCACCGCTCCGCCGGGGCGGCGCATGGGCCATGCCGGTGCCATCATCTCGGGCGGTAGCGGCGGCGCCGAAGGCAAGATCGACGCCATGCGCGCGGCCGGAATTGGCGTCGCGGATTCCCCGGCCACGCTTGGCTCGGCCATGCTCGATGCCTTGAAATCGGGCGGGCGTAGCTCCTCGTCTTCTTCAAAGACCTCTCCAAGGTCTTCCCCGGACAGAAAGCCGGCGGCGAAGACGAAATCCTCACCCAAGGCGGCGAAGAAGTCCGCGAATACGGCAAGGCGCGCCAAGACTCCCACGCGAGCAAAGACTCCCAAACGCGCCAATTCCAAGTCGCGACGCGGCAAGCGGTAAACCTTCATGGCGGGACGCAGCGAATCCATTCTGACCAGCGCGAACGCGACTTTCGTCGCCGAATTGCATCGCCGCTTCCTTGAGGATTCGGCTTCGGTCGATCCGGGGTGGGCGGAGTTCTTCCGCGATCTCGACGACGATGCGCGCGGCGTGCTCAAGGAACTCGAAGGCGCGTCCTGGGCGCCGAATGACGCGGCCGTAATCGGCGCGGGCGCGCATGGCAATGGTGCCCTGGCGGCTAAGGCGGCGAACGGGGCGTGGGCGGATAAGGCAATGGCCGGGGGCGCGGATGCGACCGGGTTTCGCGCCGCAGCGCTCGATTCCATCCGCGCGCTCATGCTTGTTCGTTCGTACCGGGTGCGCGGCCATCTCGAGGCCAAACTCGATCCCTTGGGTCTGGCCAAGGTCGCGGAACATCCCGAACTCAATCCCAAGACCTACGGCTTCGGCCCCGGCGATCTCGACCGCCCGATCTTCATCGACCATGTCCTCGGACTCGAGACCGCGACGCTGCGCACGATTTCAACGCGCGTGCGCGAGACCTATTGCGGCTCGGTGGGCGTCGAGTACATGCACATCCAGGAGCCCGATCAGAAGGCGTGGATTCAGGAGCGCATCGAGGCCACGCACAACCGCACGGCGTTTTCGCGCGCCGAGAAGATTTGGATTCTCGAGCAGATCACGCGCGCCGAAAGTTTCGAGCATTTTCTCGACAAGAAATACACCGGCACCAAGCGCTTCGGCCTGGAAGGCGGCGAGGCGACGATTCCCGCGCTCGAGGCGATCCTGCGCCGCGCGTCGGAACTCGGCGTCGAGGACACCGTGCTCGGCATGCCCCATCGTGGCCGGCTCAACGTGCTTGCCAATGTCATGGCCAAGCCGTTCCAGGCGATCTTCTCCGAATTCGAGGGCCAGAGCGCCAACCCTGACGACGTTCAGGGTTCGGGCGACGTGAAATATCACCTCGGCACGTCCTCCGACCGCGAATTCGACGGCCGGAAGATGCATCTTTCGCTCACCGCCAATCCCTCCCATCTCGAGGCGGTCGATCCGGTGGTGCTCGGCAAGGTGCGCGCCAAGCAGCAGCAGAGGGGCGATCTTGCGCGCGAGCGCGTGCTCGGCATTCTTCTGCATGGCGACGCGGCATTCGCGGGCCAGGGCCTGGTCGCCGAGACGCTCGGCTATTACGACCTCAAGGGCTATCGCTCGGGCGGCACGATTCATCTGATCGTCAACAACCAGATCGGCTTCACGACCTCGCCGTCCTATGGCCGGTCCTCGCCCTATTGCTCGGACGTCGCCAAGCTCATTCAGGCGCCGATCCTGCACGTCAACGGCGACGATCCCGAGGCGGTCGTGCACGTCGCGCGCATGGCGGTCGATTTTCGTCAGCGCTTCCACAAGGACGTGGTCATCGACCTGTTCTGCTATCGCCGCCACGGCCACAATGAGGCCGACGAGCCGAGCTTCACCCAACCGCTCATGTACCGAAAAATCGCCTCCCATCCGACGACTCGGCAGATCTATGCCGAGCGCCTGATGCGCGAGGATGGCTTCGGCGAGGCGGACATCGACGCGATGCTGGCGTCTTGCCGCGGCGAACTCGAACGCGCCCACGAGGCGGCAAAGACCTACAAGCCGAACAAGGCCGACTGGCTCGAGGGTTCCTGGACGGGTTTCGACGTCGCGCGCGGCGAGGCGCGGCGCGGCGATACGGCCGTGCCCATCGAGACATTGCGCGCCCTTGCCCGCAAGCTCTGCACCTTGCCCGAGGGCTTTGGGGCCAACCGCAAACTCGAGCGCATCTATCAGCAGCGCCTGAAGGCCGTCGAGACTGGCGAGGCCGTCGATTGGGCGACCGCCGAATCCCTTGCCCTCGGAGCGCTCGCCGTCGAAGGCTCGCCTGTCCGCCTCTCGGGTCAGGATTGTGGCCGCGGCACCTTCTCCCAGCGCCATGCCGTGGTCGTGGATCAGCAGACCGAGGAACGCTATCTCCCGCTCGCCCATGTGGCACCCGATCAGGCGCCGGTCGAGATCTTCGACAGCCCGCTCGCCGAGGCGTCGGTGCTCGGCTTCGAATACGGCTATTCGCTTGCCGATCCGCGCACGCTGGTGATTTGGGAAGCGCAGTTCGGCGATTTCGCCAACGGGGCACAGGTCATCATCGACCAGTTCATTGCCGGCGGCGAATCGAAATGGCTGCGCATGTCGGGCCTAGTCATGCTTCTTCCCCACGGCTACGAGGGTCAGGGGCCCGAACATTCCTCCGCCAAGCTCGAGCGCTATTTGCAGCTCTCCGCCGAGGACAACCTGCAGGTCGTCAATTTGACCACGCCGGCGAATTACTTCCATGCCCTGCGCCGCCAGGTGCGGCGCAATTTCCGCAAGCCCCTCGTCATCATGACGCCGAAATCCCTGCTCCGTCACAAGAGCGCGACTTCGAAGCTCGAGGCCATGGCCGAAGGCAGCGCGTTCCACCGGGTGCTGTGGGATCGCGGCGATCCCGCTCCCGACGCCGAAATCAAGCGCGTCGTGCTTTGCTCGGGCAAGGTCTACTACGATCTCATCGAGGCGCGCGCCAAGCGCGAGGACAAGCGCGTTTACGTGCTGCGTGTCGAACAGCTCTATCCCTTTCCCCATCAATCGATCGCGGGCGAACTCGCGCGCTGGCCGAATGCCGAGATCGTCTGGTGCCAGGAAGAACCTCGGAACATGGGCGGCTGGACCTTCGTCGAGCCGCGCATCGAGGACACCCTCGCCCAAATGGGTCGCGCGGGCGTCCGCGCGCGCTATGTCGGTCGGGCCGAGGCGGCCTCGCCCGCGACGGGCAGCGCCAAGCGCCATGCGGCGGAACAGGCGGCGCTCGTCGCCCAAGCGCTCACGATTTGAATCGCGTCCCGCCGTTCCCGGCCACGGGACGGACGCGGCGGGCAGTCGGAGGAACGTCATGGATATCACAGTGCCCGTGCTCGGCGAGTCGGTAACCGAAGCGACCGTTGCCCGCTGGTTCAAGAAAATCGGCGATGCGGTCGCGCTCGACGAGCCGGTGGTCGAACTCGAAACCGACAAGGTGACGATCGAGGTCCCGGCGCGCGAGGCTGGAACGCTGGTCGAAATCCGAGTGGCCGAGGGCGAGAATGTCCTGGTCGGCGCCGCGCTCGGCGTGATCGGCGCCGCGGGCGCGAAGGCCGTGGCCCCGGCTCAGAAGACGCACGCTTCGCCCTCGCGCCCCGTCGCTGCTCCGGTTGCGAACGGCGCCGCAGCGCTCGCGCCCTCGGTACGCCGCATTGTCGAGGAAAATGCCCTCGATCCGGCGATGATCGCGGGCACCGGCAAGGACGGACGATTGACCAAGGCCGACGCGCTCGTCGCTTCCGATAAATCGGCTTCCGACAAATCCGCTTCCGACAAATCCGGGGCCGCGACGACACAGGCGCCGGCGATCCCGCGCCCGGTGGCCGTGCGCCCAATTGGGTCGCGCGAGGAACGGGTGCGCATGACGCGCCTGCGCAAGCGCATCGCCGAGCGGCTCAAACAGGCGCAGAACAACGCGGCCATGCTCACGACCTTCAACGAGGCGGACATGACCCGCCTGAACGAGGCGCGCGCGATCTACCGCGATTCCTTCGAGAAAAAGCACGGCGTGCGCCTCGGTTTCATGTCGTATTTTGTCAAGGCGTGCATCGTCGCGCTCAAGGAACTTCCCGCCGTCAACGCGGAAATCGACGGCGAGGATATCGTTTACAAGAATCACTACGATATCGGCGTCGCGGTCGGCACGCCCCAGGGCCTGGTCGTGCCTGTGCTGCGCGATGCAGATGGAATGGGCTTCGCCGATATCGAAAAGGCCATTGCCGATTTCGGCAAACGCGCGCGCGACGGCAAGCTGACCATCGACGAGCTCTCGGGCGGCACCTTCACCATCTCGAACGGCGGGGTGTACGGTTCGCTCTTGTCCACCCCTATCCTGAACCCGCCGCAATCGGCCATTCTTGGCATGCACAAAATCCAGCCGCGCCCGGTCGCGATCGGCGACAAGATCGAGATCCGGCCGATGATGTATCTGGCGCTGTCCTACGATCACCGCATCATCGACGGCCGCGAGGCGGTGTCGTTTTTGGTGCGCGTCAAGGACTGCCTTGAAGCGCCCGAGCGCATCATGCTCGAGATGTGAGGGAATGGAACGCGAAATGGCCGATGAATTTGATTTGGTGGTAATCGGCGCGGGGCCGGGCGGCTACGTCGCCGCGATTCGCGCGGCACAGCTTGGCATGAGCGTGGCGTGCGTGGAGAGGCGCGCGGCCTTGGGCGGAACCTGCCTCAATGTCGGCTGCATCCCGTCGAAGGCGCTGCTTCAGTCGTCCGAGAAGTACCACGAGGCGAAGGCAGGGCTCGGCGTGCACGGCGTGAAGCTGTCGGGCGTGGAGCTCGACTTGCCGGCCATGATGGCGCGCAAGGCCAAGGTCGTGGATGACCTGACCAAGGGCATCGCATTCTTATTTAAGAAGAACAAGATCGCCTGGATTGCGGGCAGCGCACGCATCGCCAATCCGTCCGAGGTCGAGATTACCGATGCGGCCGGCGCCAAGCGCGCGCTCAAGACCAAGCGCATCTTGATCGCGACGGGCTCGGATTCCACGCCCTTGCCCGGCATCGCGATCGACGAGGCACGCATTGTCAGCTCGACCGGCGCACTCATGCTCGAATCCGTGCCTGGGCATTTGGTTGTGGTGGGTGCGGGCTATATCGGGCTCGAGATGGGCTCGGTATGGGGCCGTCTCGGCGCCAAGGTCACGGTCGTCGAGTTCCTCGACCGCATCGTGCCCGGCATGGACGGCGAGATCGCCAAGCATTTCCAGCGCGCGCTGCAAAAGCAGGGCTTCGCCTTCAAGCTCGGCACCAAGGTCGTGGGCGCGAAGGCGGGCGCAGAGGGCGTGGTGCTCGATCTTGAACAGGTTGCGGGCGGGGCGCGCGAGGCGCTTGAGGCCGATGTGGTCCTGATCGCCATCGGACGTCGCCCGCACACCGAAGGCTTGGGTCTCGAGACGCTCGGTATCGCGCTCGATGGGCGCGGCTTCATCCAGACCGGCGAGGACTTCCAAACCAATGTGCCCGGCATCTACGCCGTCGGCGATGTGCGGCCCGGCCCCATGCTGGCCCACAAGGCCGAGGACGAGGGCGTGGTCGCGGTCGAGCGCATGGCTGGGGTGCGCGGCCACGTGAATTACGACGTGATCCCGGGCGTGGTTTACACCGCGCCCGAAGTGGCTTCGGTGGGCAAGACCGAGGAACAGCTGAAGGGTGAAAAGATCGATTATCGCGTTGGGAAGTTCGCCTTCCTCGCCAATAGCCGCGCGCGCGCGAACGGCGAGACCGATGGGCTCGTGAAAATCCTGGCCGATGCCAAGACCGACCGCGTGCTCGGCGTGCATATCCTCGGCGCCGATGCCGGAACGGTCATCCACGAATGCGTGATGGCGATGGAGTTCGGCGGCTCGGCCGAGGACATCGCGCGCACCTGCCACGCGCATCCGACGCTGAACGAGGCGGTCAAGGAAGCCGCCCTCGCGGTCGCCGGCCGCCCCATTCACGTTTGATTTCGGTCATGCGTCGCGCCGCGGCCGCGCTCGTCGTCCTGCTTGGGGCCTGGGCGTCGGGATCGCGCGCCGCGCCCACGCCCAGCCTTGGCGAGGATCAGGCGCGCGCGGCGTTCAATCTCTATCTTCAAGGATGTGTGACGCGCGTGGGCGAGGCCGAGGCGCAGCGCCGCTGGGCGCGCGAGGGCGGGCTCAAGCCCGCGCAGAACTCCGAGCGCTTTTTGCGTGGCCGGCCCGGCCAAGCCTTTATCGGCCCCGCCGCATACGGCATGTTCGTGCTCGTCTCCTTCGACGATGGCTCGTGCCAGGTCTGGGCGCAGCGCGCGGCATTGGAGACGCTGGCGACATCGCTCGATCGGCTCGCACGTGGCCCCGCAAGGCCCGGCGCCGATGTGGTCAAAGATCTCGACCGCACGGGCCCAGGAGAATTGGGCGTCATGACGCGCGCGCTCGGCTATAGCCTGGGCGCCGCCGGGCATGTCGTCTCGCTTCGCTTGGTCGGCACCTCGGCCGCCGAGGCGGAATTCCAAGCAATCCTGTCCGCCTCCGAAACGAAGAAATAGCCGCGCCTCCACCTGCCGCGCGCAGGGACCAAAGCGCGGCCGCTTCGCCTGGAATCCCGGCTTTCCGAGCAAAACGCGGGGCGCGTTCCGATCGTTCGATTTCGGTCGCGATGGGTGTCTCGAACGGGCATTTGTGGCGCGCTTGCGTTCGCGACGGTCCTTGGTTGAGGCGGTCATGGCCTAGGGCCCTGGCTGCGTGCTATCCCCTGTCGCCGTGAGCGCCGCCAGTCCCCAATCACCGCCGCCAGCGCCCCGGAAGCGCAATTGGGCCGTTTACATCCTCGGCTGGACGTTTCTCGTTCTTGGCGCGCTCGGATTGTTCCTACCTTTCCTGCAAGGCGTACTGTTCCTCGCCATAGGTTTGGTCTTGCTGTCGCGCGAGGTCAAATGGGCACGCGAGCTGCGCGCGCGACTGCTCGCGCGCTTTCCCGGTATCAAGGCCAAGATCAGGCGCGCCGAAGCCCATGCGCGCGCGATGGCGGCACGGCGGCGGCGGCGCAGGGCGGGGTGACCGGCACGCGCCTCATCGTTTGGATGTGCGCTGCCCATGTGCTGAGCCTTGCGGGCATCGGAACATTTCCATCCTTGTTGCCGACCTTCTTCGAGGTTTGGGGTCTCAGCAATACCGAGGCTGGTTGGATCAGCGGCATCTATTTCGGCGGCTATGCGGCGGCGGTTCCGGTGCTCGCGGGGCTGACGGACCGGATCGACTCGCGCCGCGTCTATCTTGCTTGCGCCCTCCTGACGGGCGCCTCGATGATCGCCTTCGCCGCATTCGCGGACGGCTTCTGGACGGCCTTGGCATTTCGCGCGCTCGCCGGCATTGGCGTCGCCGGCACCTACATGCCGGGCCTCAAACTGCTGACCGACCGGGTGCCGCAGGCCCATCAATCGCGCCTCGTCGCATTCTACACTTCAAGTTTCGCCATCGGCTCGTCGCTGTCCATTTGGATGGCCGGGGAAATCGAAACGCTCGCCTCTTGGCCGCTCGCTTTCGCGCTCGCCGCTTCCGGCTCGTTGTGCGCATGGCTGATCGTCCTGGCCTTCGTGCGTCCCATGGCGGTCGCGGCGCGCGAGAGCGCCGGCGCGGTCCTGCTCGATTTCCGGCCGGTGTTTCGCAATCGCGGCGCCATGGCCTATGTGCTGGCCTACGGCGCGCATTGCTGGGAATTGCTCGGCTTTCGGACCTGGATCGTGACCTTTCTCGCGTTCAGTTTGACGCTGCAAGAGGCCGGGTCCTGGGCTTGGCGCGCGACCGCGGCGGCGGCGGCGATCAATCTTCTGGGCGTGCCCGCGTCCATTCTCGGCAACGAGCTGGCCGTGCGTTTCGGCCGGCGGCGCGCCGCGACCTGCATCATGATTTGCGCCGCGCTCGCGGCCTCGCTCATCGGCCTTGCGGCAGGTCTGCCATATTGGGCGGTGGTTCTGCTGGTATCGGTGTACGGCGTGCTCGTAACTGCGGATTCGGCCGCCCTGACCGCGGGCTCGATCGCCTTCGCCGCCGCCGGGCAGAAGGGCGCGACCATGGCGATGCATTCCTTCTTCGGATTTCTGACCTCGTTCCTCGGCCCGCTGGCCTTTGGCATGGTGCTCGATGCTGCAGGCGGCAACGCGAATATCGGTGCCTGGTGGCTGGCCTTCGCCGTCATGGGCGCCGGCGTGATCCTGGGGCCGCTCTTTCTCGCGCGCTTGGGGCGCGAGGAGGACTAAGGCCGGAGCGAGGTTTCTTGCGTCGGGGGTTTTGCCGGGCGGCGCGCGGAAGGCTAGGATGGCGGCTCGGCTCGGGAGGCATTTGGTGAACAAACTCGAAACTTCATCGGCGCCGTACAAGAAATTCCAACTGCGCAAGATCGCGGGCGCTTTGGGTGCCGAGGTCATCGGCGTCGATTTGTCGCAACCCATCGACGAAGCGCTGAAGGCCGAGCTCCGGCGCGCCTTCCTCGAAAACCTCGTGCTCTTGCTGCGCGGCCAGCGCATGACCGAGCGCCAGCAGATCGACTTCACCTCCGTATTCGGCAAGGTCGAGCAGCACCCGCTGTATCGTTCGGCCATGATCGAGGGTTATCCCGACATTCTCGTGCTCGAACACAAAAAGGGCCAGTTCTTCAATGGGCGCAACGATGTTTGGCACACCGACCTGACCTTCCGCGAAACCCCGCCCATGCTCGGCCTATTGTATTGTCGCGCGGCCGAGGAGGGTTCGGGCGACACGTTATTTTCGAACATGTATGCCGCCTATGACGCGCTGTCGCCGGGCTTGAAGCGTTTCGTCGAGCCCATGCAGGCGGTGCATTCGGCCGAATTCCTGCGCGCGCGCAACAATCAGGGCAGCTACAACGTGCCTATCGCCGAGATTCCCGCGCCGGTGGTTCATCCCGTAATCCGCACCCATCCCGAAACCGGGCGCAAGGCGTTGTTCGTCAACGGCGCCTTTGCGACGAACTTCGTCGGCTGGACGCGCGAGGAGAGCGCGCCGCTTCTCAAGCAGCTCGCCGAGATGGCGAACGCGCACCAGCGTATCTACCGCCACCGCTGGCGGCCCGACGACGTGGTGCTGTGGGACCAGCGCGCGACGCAGCACTATGTGTCGATCGATTATGGCCCGGACGTGCACCGGCGCATGCACCGCACCACCGCCGCGGGCGACAGGCCGGTCTGACCGGAGGCGCGGGGCTAGAGGAGGCGACCGCGTGATCGTCATGGTCATCGAGCGATTCAAGAACCGCGACGCGGCCGCGGTCTATCGGCGCTTGCGCGAGCACGGCCGATTCTTGCCGGGAAACCTCGTTTTCGTCGGCAGCTGGGTCGAGACCAATTTCGACCGCTGCTTTCAGCTCATGGAATGTGCATCGATCGGCGATCTCGAAGCTTGGGCCGCGCAGTGGCGCGATCTCGTCGATTTTGAATTCGTGCCCGTGATGACGGGCACGGACGCGGCAGCAAAATTTTCCGGCTAGGGTTTAACCGTTCGATTCCGGCCATGATCGGCGCCGCAAGCGCGCGCGATTTTCACACTAGGGCGAGGCGTCCACGGCCGCGGCCACGAGGCGGTGAAAGCGGTGCACCGCGCCGTCGAGCACGGGGGTGAAGTGGCCGCCGTCGAAGGCGCTGGACTCGTGCGAACGCTGCAATTTCTCGACCACGCCTATGTCCTCGACATTGAACGCGCCGAAGCGCTCGACAAGGACGGCGCGCGCATCCCTGAACGCGGGATCGGTTGCACCATGGCCGACGAAGAACACCTCGACCCGCTCGCGCGTGCGCGTGGGGCCGTCGGGCTCGACGATGATGACGCGCAGATTGTCGTGGAACAGCGTCATGCAGAGATTGGGGAACACCCCGAAAGCGTCCATGAACGAGGCCGCGCCGGGGGGCGCGCCGGGGAAAGCGGGCAGGGCGCCGACCGCGTCGTCCTCGGGCGCGTAGGCGTTCAGGCCCTGGCCCATGAACACATCGTTGTCGTGTACGAGATAGTGGTCCTTCATCGCGCAATAGCCGTTGAGGCCCGGATGCACGTAGGGCACGTGATACAGATCGATGAAGTTCTCGATCACCAATTTCCAATTGCACGCGATCTCGTAATTCAGGGTCGCGCCGCGTCGCAGCGTGGCGAAATCATAGGCCGCCCAGCGCCGCATGAGCGGACCCATGTGTTCGGCAAAGGGCGGCGCGACGCCCGAAAGATCGGCGAAGATCAGCGGGCCCCAGATCGCGTGGCGCACCGGGGCGAGGCCCGGCAGGGTTCGAGGCAGCGCCGCGCGGTCGTGGCGGTCGATGCCCGCGACATGCGGGGTTTTCAGCAGCGCCCCGTCGAGGCCGTAGCTCCAGGCGTGATAGGGGCAGATGATGGCCTTGGCGTTCGCGCTTGATGCGTCCACCAGACGCATGCCCCGGTGCCGGCAGAAATTGTGGAAGACGCGCAACTTGCCCGCCAAGTCACGCGCGAGAATGAGGGCCTTGCCGGCGGCCATGACCGGATGGAGCGATCCGGGCGCTGGCGCGTCCTCGACCAGGCCGATGCAAATCCAGTTTCGAGCGAACAACCGCTCGTTTTCGAGGGCGAGAAAATCCGCGCTCCAATAGGCGTCGGCAGGCAGGCCCCCAGCCTCGCCCGTGGGCTTTTCGAGCGCGATTTTATTCGCGGGCCAATGCGGCGGCAGTTCGTGGCTCATCGTTGGAACCTTCCTGGCGTCGACTTTTTCTCTTGGAATGGCGCTCGTCAAGACGCGCGCTAGCGCGCGCGGGGATGGGCGTCGTGAAATACCTTGAGCAGCGCCTCGTCGGCAATCTCGGTGTAGCGCTGGGTGGTCGAAAGCGAGGCGTGGCCGAGCAATTCCTGAATCGCGCGCAAATCCGCCCCGCCCGCGAGCAAATGAGTGGCGAAGGAATGGCGGAGCGCGTGCGGCGTCGCGGTCTCGGGCAGGCCCAGTCGTCGGCGCAAGTCCTGCATCCGGCGCTGAACCTCGCGCGGGCCAAGCGCGCCGCCGCGCCGCGCGCGAAACAGCTTCGCATCCGCCTCGGCTGGAAAGGGACAGAGCGCCAAATATTCCCCGATGGCCGCGCCGACCGCCGCGAGCGCCGGAACGCGGCGCTCCTTATTTCCCTTGCCGCGCACGGTCAGCATGGTGCCGGCCGGCGCGGCCGCCATCTCCTCGCCTTCGCGCCGGCGGAACGCCAGCGCCTCCGACAGGCGCAAGCCGCAGCCGTAAAGCAAGGCGAACAAGGCGACGTCGCGCTTGGCCAGCCACGGCACTTGATGTGCGGCATCTGCCTCCTCGATCACGCCCAAGGCGTCCTCGGGGGCGAGGGGCTTGGGCACCGCGCGCCCGAGGCGCGGGGTCTTGAGCGCGGCGAGTTGGGTGTTGCCGCCGCCTGCGTGACGTTCGAGATAGGCGACGAAGCCGCGCACCGTCGAAAGCCCGCGCGCGAGCGAGGTGCGTGCGAGATTTCGGGCGTGACGCCCCGCAAGCCAGGCGCGAAAATCCGCGGTCTTCAACGCGCGCAATTCGGCCAAGCCCATGGGGCCGCCGAGGTGCGCCGCCATGGCGGCGAGAAAATCGGCGAGATCGCGGCCGTAAGCGGCAAGGGTGTGGGGCGAGGCGCGGCGCTCGTGTGCGAGCCAAGCGCGCCACGCGGCGATGGCGGCCGCGAGATCGGGCTGGGCCGCGATGGGGGGCGTCGGCTCTACTCCGCCGGCAGGTCGAGCCATGAGCGGATCGTGACCGCGAGAACCTGGGCGAGGAAGCCGAGCAGCTCCGTGCCCTGCGCGGGCAGAAACTGGCCCTCGTTGCGCGAGCCGATGGCCAGGAGACCGAAAGGCGCGCCCGCGCCCATGTCGAGGCGCAGCAAGGCGTCCGAGCGCACGATACCGGCGCCCGGACCGAACAAATCGGGATCGCCCGCGATATAGGGCCGCAGCAGCACTTCGCGCTTCTTGCCGATAAGCGATTCGATCGTGCCTGATTCCAAGATGCGGATGCCGCGCATCGGCGCGCGCACGGTCGCGCCGTCCAGCGCCTCGACGCACAAGCTGATGACATCGGCGTCGAGATGCACCGCCAGATCGGCCGTTGCGATCTCCATCAGGTGCTCGAAGCTGCGCGCCGACAACAGCGCCAGGACGGCGTTGTGCACGCGCGCCTGGGACGACAGATTGGCGCGGCTGGTGGTGACGAGTTCGGAATAATCGACTTGCGCCGAGCGCACTTCTTCCTGAAGGCGGCGCAACAGGAATTGGCGCAGATCGACGACACCCTCGGAATCCTGCGGCGCGCCGAGCAATTCGGGGTGCCGGAGCAGGAAATCGGGGTGGCGCTCCAGGTACGCGAGCACCTGGTCGCCGGTCGGCCCGTCCGAACGCTCGGCTGCGGCTTTATCTCGCTTGGGCAAGGGCGCGTCGATCCTCTATTGGCTCCTCCAGAATCGACTGGCCGGTCGAGGCCCAATCGGCGAGGAATGCGGCAAGACCCTTGTCGGTCAGGGGATGGGCGAACAATTGGCGCAAGACATTGGGTGGCAGGGTCGAGACATGCGCGCCCATTTTTGCCGCATCGACCACGTGTAGCGGATGGCGAATCGATGCCACCAGCACCTCGGTCTTGAAGTGCGGATATTGGCGGTAGATTTGGCAAATATCCGCGATGAGCTCCATGCCCGGCGCTGAAATGTCGTCGAGCCGGCCGACGAAGGGCGAGATGAACGACGCCCCGGCCTTCGCGGCGAGCAGGGCTTGCGCCGCCGAAAAGCACAGCGTCACGTTGACCATGATGCCGCCGTCCGACAATACCTTGCACGTCTTCAGGCCATCGACCGTGAGCGGCACCTTGACCGCGATATTGGGCGCGATCTTGGCGAGCTTGCGCCCCTCCGCCAGCATGGTTGGATGATCGGTCGCGGCGACCTCGGCCGAAACCGGGCCGGGCACGATCGCGGCGATCTCGGCCACCACGTCCAGGAAGCGTCGGCCGGACTTGGCGATCAGCGAGGGATTGGTGGTCACGCCATCGACCAGGCCGGTCGCGGCGAGATCGCGTATTTCCTTCACGTCCGCGGTATCGACGAAAAACTTCATGCCGACTCCGATGGTTTAGGGGCGCCGATGATGTCGGTGCCTCGCTGTCTGTCCGGGCTGCGAACACCCGTGGTTCTCTCGAACCGGTTCTACTCTATCATCGATACCGCCCCATGACACGCGCGCAACAATATTTGCTGGATCGATTCCGCCGATGACGGCGCATCCGGATCACGTTAACCGGGAAGCCGGGTCACGCCTGGTGCAGGTTCTTCTGCCTCTACCCCTGGCCGGCGCCTACGACTACCGGGTGCCCGAGGGCATGGTGCTGGCGGAGGGTCAATTCGTCGCGGTGCCGCTCGGGCGGCGCGAAGCGGTGGGCGTGGTATGGGGGAAGGGCGATCTCACGGTCGCGCCCGAAAAGCTCAAGGATGTGATGCGCGCGCTCGACGTGCCGCCGATGCCGGAATCCTTGAAGCGCACGATCGACTGGGTGGCCGCCTATACGATGACGCCGCCGGGCGCGGTGCTGCGCATGGCGATGAGCGTTTCGGCGGCGCTGGAGCCGCAAAAGCCCATTCTCGCCTATCGTCGTCCGGAGGGTGGTGAAGCGGACGCGCGCTGGACGGACGCGCGCCGGCGCGTGTTGGCGGTGCTCGCCGACGGGCCGCCGCGATTGCCCGTCGAACTTGCGCGCGAGGCGGGCGTGGGCGCGGGTGTCGTCCGGGCCATGGCGGAATCCGGTCTGATCGAAGCGGTCCATCTGGCGCCGCGCCTCGTGCTGGGCGCGCCCGATGCCGATCATGCGCGCGTCGCCCTGTCCGAGGCGCAGGCGCGCGCGGCCGGCGAATTGGTCGCGGCGGTGGCGGCGCGCGCGTTCTCGGTCACGCTGCTCGACGGCGTCACGGGCTCGGGCAAGACCGAGGTGTATTTCGAGGCGATCGCCGAAGCCTTGCGCCGCGGCCTGCAAACCGCGGTCTTGCTGCCCGAGATCGCGCTGACCGCGCAATGGTACGCGCGCTTTCGCGACCGGTTCGGCGCCGATCCCGTGGGCTGGCATTCCGAATTGACCCAAGGCCAGCGCCGCCAA
>JBJXGH010000173.1:0-2750 GCA_046153685.1 Alphaproteobacteria bacterium | reverse complement strand
CACCTTCGCCCGGGACCGGCTGCCCGTGCTCGAACCGGTGTTCTTCGACGCACCGGCGGAAGCATTCGATCCCGTTCACAAACTCGACGCGACGGAACGCGCCGCCAACTCCCATGAGAGGGGTACTCAAGTATGACGATCAACACGCGCGACCTCGCTCGCTTCCTTGACCAGGTTGGCGGCGAGCTGGACATACCACCGAAAAAATATCAGGACGCCGTGGACCGCTACACGCGCGTTGGAAAACGGATTGAAGGCGGCACATATTCCGGCAGCTCCGGCCCGCCGAGCATTTGCCCGCAGGAGTCGTTTCGCCTCGGGACGGTCGTTCGCCCGATTCGCGACGGCATCGAGGCCGCCTACGATATCGATCTTGTGTCCGAGCTTTCAATCCTGAAGGCATCGACCACGCCGAAAACCGTCAAGCACATGGTCGGCGACCGCCTTGAGGAGAACGGCACTTACGCACGGCTGCTGACGGACGAAGGCAAGAGGTGCTGGACGCTCGAATACGCCGAGGAGGACGGCATCGGATTTCATCTCGACGTGCTGCCGGCGGTGCCCGATCCCGTCGGCCTGCTCGACACGTCGATCGCGATCACGAATAACGCCGACGGCGTGTATAGCTGGTCGGCGAGCAATCCGCGCGGCTACGGTGCCTGGTTTGACCGCTGCAACGCCGCCGCGTTCGCCCACATCGCGCCAACGCGAAAGCTGGAGATTTTTACCGCAACGCCGGGCGTCTACGCCCGGGTGGACGATGTGCCGGACCCGCTCGTCCGTACACCCCTTCAGCGGGCCATACAGATTATGAAGCGTCATCGGGATATGCGCTTCAATCAACGGCAGCGCCTCCCGTATGCGCCAATCTCGATTGTGATCACCACGCTCGCGGCAAGCCTCTACAACAACGGAGCGGACGTGTATTCGGCGCTGACGGCGATTGTCGGAAAACTTCAGGCGCACGCCAGCCTCGTCCACGGCGTCCCGAAAAGCCAGGCTGTCGCCGCAGGTGACCTTATTCAGCGGATGCCGGACGGCCGTTGGTATATCGGAAATCCCACCAATCCGAAGGAGAATTTCGCCGACCGCTGGCACGAGGACAATCATGCCCGGGCGATCGCGTTCTTCGCCTGGGTCGAGGCTATCGCGGAGGATCTGGCCTATCTCGCGCGCGAGACAAACGCGACGCGTCTGAAGGAGCGCCTCGCGCGCGCGCTTGGCGGCGCGCCCGTCGCCGCATGTTTCGCGACGCTCATTCGGCCGGCGGTCGCGGCCCCGGCTGCCGTCCCGCGAATCCAGATTACCAGCACGCCCAAACCATGGAGGAGCTGAGTGACGCCGGAGGTGCGACACCACGTCAATGAGCTTACCCGCATCCATACCGGCCTTACGGCCTCCGATGGGCCGGATGGGGCAACGCTGCTGTCCGGCCCGTTTCCGTTTGAGGCGGTGAGGGAAGGGCTTCCGTCAATCTCGGCGGCATTCGACTTGGAAATCACGGTCCCGGAGAATTACCCCGCACACCTTCCGTCTGTGCGCGAAACGGGCGGGCAGATCGATCCAGCTTACGAACATCTCTACACGGACCGCTCCTTCTGCCTCGCCGTCCCGGTCGAAGCGCGCCGCATCTTCCGGCAGCGCCCGACGCTGCTCGGTTTTGTTGAAGACCTCGTGGTGCCTTACCTTTTCAGCTACTGCCATCGGCAACGATACGGCACCTATCCATTCGGGGACCAACCGCACGGCG
The DNA here is from genome assembly GCA_046153685.1 of Alphaproteobacteria bacterium. Taxonomy (GTDB): domain Bacteria; phylum Pseudomonadota; class Alphaproteobacteria; order CADEGL01; family CADEGL01; genus CAMAPP01. Next base: position 1,000 of record JBJXGH010000173.1, on the reverse strand, counting down.
TCGCCGGCATCTTGGCGTATTACCGCGACATCTTCGAACTCACTGACGAACGTGTCATTCTTTACGTAGTATTGTTCCTCATGGAGCACGGATACCGGGGGCATCATCCCTGCCCGTGCGGAAGCGGGCGCGTTGTCCGCAAATGTCATGGCGACCAACTGCGAAGACTCGCAGAATCCCATACGATCGAAACTCTGCGGATGGATTTCGACGCTGTCGGCCTGTGCTACCTTGGCCGTCTCAAAGCGGAAAGCCGCGAACTTCCGGAGGATTTGGCGAAGCGCATTTTGAAAGTCTACGACAAAGCCAAATTTTAACCCCGATGCGGCAACGATGGGTTTTCGCACAACGTAACAACAAGAGGAGCAATCCACATGGCAAAGCCTCCCAAGAACCACGGTACCGATTGGACGCCCGCCGACGTGAAGCAACTCAAGCAGCTCGCGAAGGAGAACACTCCGACTCGCGTTGCCGCCTTGAAGCTCGGCCGCACGCCGACGGCCGTGCAACAGAAAGCCAGCACCGAGGGCATCTCCCTCAAGCCGACCAATCAATCGCCATATAACCGGCGGAAGACGTGAATTCCGGCCGGTGACCCACGGCGTTTGACGCATGCCGCTCACCGAGGAAGGGAAGGCGCGCCGGTTCGCGCATTACTAAAGTCTCGGGCTTAACCGCGCCAAGCACGAACCTCTGCTCGATTAGGCGGCACCGCGCATTTCTTCGAGGAATCTCCGGAGAATCTCGTCAATTGAACCGACAGGAGGGTTGGCCGCCAGGTGCGCAGCAATTTTCCCTGTGATTTGGTCGGGGGACTTCGCGTCCCGTATGTTCTGATCGCGATGCGCCCAATCACGTCCGGGATGCAATGTGTCCCACGGTGAACGCAGGTTCGCCCGGGTTTCCGGGGCGTCGCCGTGTTTTCCAAAGCCGTAACAGATGCCAATTTCGCTGTTCCATATCGGCTTGAACAGGTCGATAAGGTAATCTTCCGCATGGG
>JBJXGH010000165.1:0-34436 GCA_046153685.1 Alphaproteobacteria bacterium | reverse complement strand
CGATGACGCGACGCTCGCCTTCGCAGAACGCCGCCTCGCCGTGTTGGGCGAAGATCTCCGGGATGGTGCAGCCCGCGGCCTGCTCGATCGCCGCGTCCGCGTCCGCGAACTTCATGCCGAGGTGTTTCGCCAGGCGCTTGCCGATGCAGGTCTTGCCCGCGCCCATCAGGCCGACCAGCACCACGGTGCGGTCGTATTTCCGCGCCTTGGCGCGGCTCACGGCCGTCCGACCCGGAAACCCGGCAATTTCCCGATTGTTCCTTTGAATCCGTACCCTACAATCGCCATGAACGAACGCTAGCACAATTTGCGAGCGTCGTCCCGGCGCGGCGTCTCGGCCCGCCGCCGGTTCCGTCCTTCCAGGCCCTCGCCATGGGGCCAAATCTCGGTCAAGGGAAACAACGATGCTTAGACTGGCCGCGCTGATCGGATTGGTTGCCGTCCTCGCCCTTGTTGGCGGCGCGGTTTACGTCGCGGCGATGGATTCCCCGCCGCCCGCGCGCAATGTCGAGAAAGTCATTCCCGATGACCGGTTGCCGCGTTAGGCGCGGCCGTTCCATGGTCATCCGTTGTTCTGGGATCATCAATCGGTTTAGGGCCTGGGCCGTCGCATTCTGGGTTGCCGTGCTGTGCTTGGGCGCGCCCGCCGCCGCCCAATCGCAGGCCGTCGTGTTGCCCGCGATTGCCCCCCAGCCACTGGCGCCCGAATCCACGCGACCGTCATCTCCGTCCCCCCCAAATCCTTCCCCCCCGGAGGCCGCGCCAAAAACTCCCAGTCCCGACACGGCCGCGACGCCGATTACGCCGAAGCCGCCCGGCGACGAGATCACGGTGCAACCCCTTGCGCCGCCCGATCCCGATGGCGTCGGTCTTCTGGTGCCGCCCGAGGGCTTGGGGGCGGAGCTTTGGGCGGGCAGTGAGCGCGCGACGCTCGAACAGATTTTGCCGCGTCTGCCCGCGCGCACGGTCTCGCGTACGGCGCGCGATTTGCAGCGCCGCCTTCTGCTGTCGGCTGCTTCCACCCCGCCTGGCCCCATGCCGATCAATGCGGGGGCTCCGAATTTGGTGCGCTTGCGCGTCGAAAAACTGCTCGCGATGGGCCATGCGAAGGAGGCGGCGGCGCTCGCGCGTCTTGCGCCCGAGCGCGTCGATGGATTTCTGGACGCGCGCGCGCGCGCGGAAACAGCCTTGCTCGCGGACGAAATCGCCGCAGCTTGCGCCGAGGCGCCGGCGCTGGTGCGCGATTCACGCGACACGCTCGGGCAAAAACTCGGTATTTTTTGCGCGCTCAAGGGGCTGAATGCACGGCTCGGACTGGCGCTCGAAGTGCTAAAGGAACAAGACAGCTCGGATCCCGCGTTCTTCAAGCTGACATCCGCCATGCAGGGCAATGCGATCAAGCTCGATTCGCTGCCCCAGGCCACGCCGTTGCATCTCGCCATGCTGCGCGCGGCGAATCTCAAACCGCCCGCCGACATCGCGTCCTCGCCCCATGCGGGAGTGCTCGCGGCGGTCGCTCGCGATGCGGCCGTCGAGGGCGCGGTGCGCGCGGCTGCGGGCGAGCGCGCGGAGGAGCAAGGCGCGCTTGGGGCGACCGAGCTCGCGCAAATCTACGGCGCGCTCGAATTTACTCCGGCCGAATTGGCCCAACCGGCTAGGCGCGCGGATTTGGCCTATGACGCGCGCGCGCGCTCTCTCCTGTTCGCCGCCGCGCGCGGCCAGATCGATCCCGCCGCTCAGGCGCTCGCTCTTGAGCGCATGCTCAACTATGCGCGCGCCAAGGGTGGATAGGCCCAAGCCGCGCGCGTCGCGGCGACGCTCGTCGCGCTCATGGCGCCCGCGCCAGCGCTCGCGAGTTTCGCGCCCGAGGCGTTACGCACGCTCTTGGTCGCGCAGGATTTTGCGCGCGCAAAGCCGTGGCTTGAAGCGGCGCGCGCCCGCCCGGGCACCTCGGCGGCGATCGGCGTGCTCGCCCAGCTCGCGGGCATCGAGAGCGCCGCCGATTCGGCCGTGCTCAGGCAATGGTGGATCGGGATTGCCGGGCGCGAGGGGGCGATTTTGCGCGCGGGCGTTGTATTCACCCTTTACGAGGCGCTGGGGACCAAGGTCGAGCCGCCCCTGTGGCGCCAATTGCTGTCGGGCGCGCAGCCGTCCGCGACCGCGTCGCTTCCGGCCTTGCCCTTGCTCGCTGGCCTCACGCAGGCGGGCGCGGCCAAGCGGCGAGGGGATACGGCGCTGTTTGCATTGAGCGTGTTCGGCGAGGCCGGGGCCGCGGGCGCTCATCCGATCGCGCTCGGCGAGGCGGTGGCGGCATTGCGCGCCGCGGGGTTCGAGGCCGAGGCGCGGCGCTTTGCGCTCGAGGCCGCTTTCGCGGCGGGGCTGTGAAGCGCCGGCCGGGCCGTCCGGCACGTGCGGCCGCCCGCGTGGTGCCGCCGCGCGTCGAGACCTTTCTCGAAATGCTTGTCGCCGAACGGGGCGCGGCCGCGAACACGGTCGAAGCCTATCGGAGCGATCTCGCCCATTTCGCTGCATTCCTCGCCGCGCGCGGCATCGCGGCCGATCGCGCCGATGCGCCGGCGGTGCGCGCCTATCTCGCCGCCCAAGGTAGTCGCCTCGCCGCGCGTTCGGCCGCGCGTCGGCTTTCTGCTTTGCGTCAGTTCCATCGCTTTCTCGTCGCCGAGGGCGCGCGCGCGGACGATCCGACCGCCGCCTTGTCCGCGCCGCGCCGCGGGCGAACCCTGCCGAAAATTCTCGACGAGCGGGACGTCGAAGCCCTGTTGGCTGCGGCCGCGCGCCAGGGGGAGGCGGAGGGAGTGCGCCTGACGGCCTTGCTCGAAGTCCTCTATTCGACCGGCCTGCGCGTGTCCGAACTCGTCGGTTTGCCCCTGTCCGCGTTCGGGCGCGACCCGCGCTTTATCGTCGCGCGCGGCAAGGGCGGGAAAGAGCGCTTGGTGCCCCTCGGCGCCAATGCGGAAGAGGCACTCGCGCGGTATCATCCCTTGCGCGCGTGCTTTTTGCCGAAGGGGCGCGATTCGAAATGGCTATTTCCGTCGCGCGGCGCGAGCGGACATCTCACGCGCCAGCGCTTCGGGCAAATGCTCAAGGCTCTTGCGCGCGAGGCGGGGCTGAATGCGCGCAAATTGTCGCCCCACGTGCTCCGGCACGCCTTCGCCACCCATTTGCTCGCGCGCGGGGCGGATCTGCGCAGCGTGCAGCGCCTGCTCGGCCATGCCGATATCGCGACGACGCAGATTTATACCCACGTCCTCGACGACCGGCTGGCCGAGATCGTTGGCCGGCACCATCCGCTGGCGCGCGGCCGCACCAAGCCCCGCGGTTGACAGAGCGCGCCGCGAGCCGCCATCTTGCGCCGATCCAAACAATCCTCGCGCGCCGCTGCCGCTTCTGGGCGCTCGCGCGCGGCACGCACCCGGGAGGCTCCATGAGCTTCAAAACCGTGGAACAGGCTACGGCACGGCTCAATCGCAGCGAGCTTGCCGTTCCCGGCAGCCAGCCCAAGCTCTTCGCCAAGGCGGCCGCCTCGGAGGCGGATATCGTCTTTCTCGACCTCGAGGACGCCGTGGCGCCGGACGACAAGGTCGCGGCGCGCGCAAACGTGATCCGTGCCTTGAACGAGATCGACTGGGGCAAGAAGGCGATCTCGGTACGCATCAACGGCCTGGATACGCCCTATATGTACCGTGACATCGTGGACGTGGTGGAGCAGGCCGGCGCGCGGCTCGATCTCGTAATGATTCCCAAGGCCGGCACGGCGGCGGACATCTACGCGGTTGACATGCTGTTGACCCAGATCGAGGCGGCGAAAGCCATCAAGAAGCGCATCGGCATCGAGATCATCATCGAGACCGCGCTCGGCATGCAGAACATCCACGACATTGCCGCTTCCAGCCCGCGCAACGAAGCGCTGCATTTCGGCGTCGCCGACTATGCCGCGTCCACGCGTGCCCGGACGACGAATATCGGCGGCCTCAATCCCGATTACGCCATGCTGTCGGACGCCGATGCGGCGGGCGCCCGCTCGAACCATCCGGGCGATGTTTGGCACTACGCGCTCGCCCGCGTCGTTGTGGCGGCGCGCGCGAACGGATTGCGTCCGCTCGATGGGCCGTTTGGCGATTTTTCGGACGCGGCGGGTTACCGGGCCGCCGCGCGACGCGCCGCGGCAATGGGCTGCGAGGGCAAATGGGCCATCCACCCCTCCCAGATCGCGCTCGCCAACCAGATCATGAGCCCGTCTGAAGAGGAGATCGTCCGCGCGCGGCGCATCCTCGACGCCATGGCGGCAGCGATGCGCGAGGGTAAGGGCGCGGTCGCCCTCGACGGCCGGCTCATCGACATCGCCTCCATTCGCCAAGCCGAAGCGCTGGTGAAGAAGGCCGCGCTGGCGGGGCGTTAGGCAGTGAGGCATTTCCTTGATTTCGAGAAACCCGTGGCCGAACTCGAGGCGCGTCTCGAAGAATTGCGCCATCTTTCAGGCGGCGGCGAAATCGATGTCGTCGAGGAGGTCGGCCGGGTGCAATCGCGCATCGATCGCCAATTGCGCCAAACCTATGCCAAGCTATCGGCTTGGCAGAAGGTGCAGGTCGCGCGCCATCCCGAGCGGCCGCATTTCGGCGATTACATCGGCGCGCTCGTCGAGGATTGGACTCCGCTCGCAGGCGACCGGCTCTACGGTGACGATTCGGCGATCCTCGGCGGTCTTGGCCGGCTGCGTGGGCGCACCGTCGTGATCATGGGGCACGAGAAGGGCGCTACGACCGAAATGCGCGTGAAGCACAATTTCGGCATGGCCCACCCAGAGGGCTACCGCAAGGCGCGCCGCCTGATGCGCATGGCCGAGCGCTTCCGCCTGCCTGTGATCACACTCGTCGATACTCCCGGTGCGTTTCCTGGCATCGGCGCCGAGGAGCGCGGCCAAGCCGAGGCCATCGCACGCTCGATCGACACCTGCCTCGCCGTGCGCACGCCGCTTGTTTCGGCGATCATTGGCGAGGGCGGCTCAGGCGGCGCCATTGCGCTGGCTTCGGGCGATGCGGTGCTGATGCTTGAACACGCCGTCTATTCCGTGATTTCGCCCGAGGGTTGCGCCTCGATCCTGTGGCGCAGCGCCGATCAGGCCCAGCTCGCAGCCGAAGCATTAAGGCTGACCGCGCAGGATTTGCAGAAGCTCGGCGTCATCGACGCCATCGTGCCCGAGCCGCTGGGCGGCGCGCACCGCGAGCCGAAGGCGGCGATCGAGGCCCTGGGAGACGCGCTCGACGGCGCGCTTGCGCGCCTCGCCTATCTCGACGGCGCGGTCCTGGTCGCGCGCCGGCGCGAGAAATATTTGCAGATGGGCCAGAAGGGCCTAGGCTAGGCGCCGGACGAAGCGATGCCCGCAAGCTTCAAAAATTGAGCCGTGCCGCGGTCACGTGATATAGCTTGGAAAGATCGGACCGCAGACGAGGGCGCGCCATAAAACAAGACGCCGTTGCAAATTACGGCTGGACGAACGATCAGGCCCCGTGCTCCTGCGCGTACATCGCGCCCCGAATCATCGCGCTGATCCAGAAATTGGGCGTTCGCCGCATCCTGGACTTGGGTGCGGGCAATGGCGCGCTATGCGCGATGATGGCGGATGCGGGCCGTGACGTCGTCGGCGTCGAGTACGACAAGCACGGCATCGCGATCGCACGCCAAGTCCATCCGCGCATTCCCTTTTACAATTTCGGCGTCCAGGACGATCCGTCCATCTTGATGGCGGAAGAGAAACCGTTCGATGCCGTCATATCCACGGAAGTCGTCGAGCATCTGTACGCGCAGCATCTCCTGCCCATCTACGCCAGGGAAGTTCTAGCCTCCGGCGGGTATCTGATCGTCAGCACGCCCTATCATGGCTATTGGAAGAATCTCGCCCTGTCGATTTTCGGCAAATGGGACTTCCACCACACGGCGCTTTGGCACGGTGGACACATCAAATTCTGGAGTCGCGCGACTTTGACCAAGCTTCTGGGGGAAAACGGGTTTGATGTCTTGGAATTTCACGGCGTTGGGCGATTGCCGTATCTATGGAAAAGCATGATCGTCGTCGCTCGCAAGAGGCCGCCGGACAGGACCCTGGAGGAACGCGACTCTCCATGACATCGCAGCAGCAATTGGTCGCATGGATCCACGAAAAATTGAACCGCGATCGAGACTCGCTGTCGCATCAGTGGCGCAACCCCCAAGGCACGCAGACGCGACACTTCGTCGTGGACGATTTGTTGCCCCCGGAGATTTGCGCCCGGATTTACCATGCGTTCCCCAAGAATGCCGAGGGCTTCCATCGTCTCGATTCTTTCCGCGAGAGGAAGCGCACGTCCGTCAACTTAAACGAATACGAGCCGATTCTCGGCGCCGTAACCTACGCGCTTCAAGATCGGAAGATCGTTGACTGGATAGCGCGCCTCGCCGACTTCGAACACATCGAACCCGACCCGCAATTATATGCCGGCGGCCTGTCGATGATGTTTAGGGGCGATTTTCTCAATCCGCATTTGGACAACAGCCACGACGCCGAACGCGGCAGATATCGCAGATTGAATTTGCTATTTTACGTCTCGCCCGATTGGACATTGGAAAGCGGCGGCAATTTCGAATTGTGGGACGACGCGCGCACGATCCCCAAGACGGTGGTCGCTCGCGCCAACCGCTTGATCGTCATGGAAACCACCAAGCGAAGCTGGCATTCGGTAAGCCCGCTCCAAGCCGACGGGCCGCGATGTTGCGTTTCGAACTACTATTTTTCCAAGATCTCCCCCGATGGTGACGAATATTTCCACGGCACATCGTTCACCGGGCGGCCTGAGGAAAAATTCAAACGGCTCGCCAGCCGGTTTGACAATGCCCTGCGCGGCCTTGTTTCCAAGACGTTGAAAATCGGCAGGGGCCGATATCGACTCCATCGCCCCAAATCCTAGGGCACGCGCGCGCGGCGATTATTTCAACGAGCCGTGGCAGTGCTTGTATTTCTTGCCCGATCCGCACGGGCACGCGGCATTGCGCGGCACCTTGCCCCAACTCGTCGGATCCTTGGGATCGATGGCCGCGCCCACGAGGCGCCGAGCGCCGACCCGCGGTATTTCGGCTTCTTGCTCGCCGCCATGTTCGGCGAAGGCCGGATCCATGCGGGTGGCCTTGAGCGCTTGCGGTTGGCGCTCGGGGAACAAATCGTCCTCGGTTTGTTGCGCGGCGGCCCTGAGCTCGACGTTCGACAATACCTCGGTCATCCGTTCGCGCAATCGGCCGAGCATCTCCTCGAACAACGCAAAGGCCTCGCGCTTGTATTCGTTCAAGGGGTCGCGCTGGCCGTAGGCGCGCAGGCCGATACCCTGGCGCAAATGGTCGAGGTGATGCAGGTGGTCCTTCCAGATCTGGTCGAGTAGCTGCAGAAGCAAGCTCTTCTCGACCATGCGCATAACCTCGGGCCCGACGCTCGCAGCCTTCTCGGCCATGTGGGAGTCGGAAGCGGCGCGTATGCGCTCGCCAATCTCCTCGTTGGCGATGCCCTCTTCCTTGACCCATTCCTCGACCGGAAGGTCGAGTCCGAGCAGACGGCGCGCCTCGTCGCGCAAACCCTTGGCGTCCCACTGTTCGGCATAGGCGGTTTCCGGGATGGCGCGCGCCACCACGACATCGATGGTTTCCTGGCGCATGTCCTGCACCGTTTCGGCCACGTCGTTCGCGCTCATGATCTCGCGGCGCTGCTCGAACACAACCTTGCGCTGATCGTTCATCACGTCGTCGAAGCGCAGGAGATTCTTGCGCATGTCGTAATTGCGCGCCTCGACCTTCTGCTGGGCCTTTTCGAGCGCCTTGTTGATCCACGAATGGATGATCGCCTCGCCTTCCTCAAGGCCGAGGCGCTGGAGCACCGAGTCCATGCGCTCGGAGCCAAAGATGCGCATCAGGTCGTCCTCGAGCGAGACGAAAAACTTGGAGGCGCCTGGATCGCCCTGACGGCCGGAACGGCCGCGCAGCTGGTTGTCGATGCGCCGGCTTTCGTGGCGCTCGGTGGCGAGTACGAACAAGCCGCCGGCCGCGAGCACGACCCGGCGCGCGTCCTCGATTTCGCCCTTGATCGCCGCGCTGCGGCGCGCGCGTTCGTCCTCGTCCACGACCTCGGCGAGCTCGCGCCGCACGCGCATGTCGTAATTGCCGCCGAGTTGGATGTCGGTGCCGCGCCCCGCCATGTTGGTCGCAATGGTCACGGCGCCGGGTCGCCCGGCCTCGGCGACGATATAGGCTTCCTGCTCGTGATAGCGGGCGTTCAGGACCTGGTGGGGAATCTTCAGGCGCTTCAAGTCCTCGGCGAGCGATTCGGACTTTTCGATGCTGACCGTGCCGACCAATACCGGTTGCTGGCGTCCGTGGCATTCTTGGATCTGCTCCAGAACCGCTCCGATCTTTTCCTTCATCGTCCGGTACACTTCGTCGTCGTTGTCGACGCGAATGCATGGAAGATTGGTCGGAACCTCGACCACTTCGAGCTTGTAGATGTCGTGGAACTCGGTTGCTTCGGTCATGGCCGTGCCGGTCATGCCCGAGAGCTTGGGGTACATGCGGAAATAGTTCTGAAACGTGATCGAGGCGAGAGTCTGGTTCTCGGGCTGGATTTCGACGTGTTCCTTGGCCTCGAGCGCCTGATGCAGTCCCTCGGAATAGCGCCTGCCTTCCATCATGCGGCCGGTGAACTCGTCGATGATGATGACCTTGCCGCCCTTGACGATGTAATCGGTGTCGCGCGCGAACAATTTGTGGGCGCGCAGCGCCTGGGTCACGTGATGCACGGTCGTCACGTTCAACACGTCGTAGAGATGCCCCTCGTCGAGCATTCCCGCGGCGCGCAGCAGCACCTCGATTTCCTCCGCGCCCGATTCCGTCAGGCTGACGGCACGCGATTTTTCGTCCTTCTCGTAATGCTGGGGCTGAAGCTTGGGGATGAGTTCGTCGATCTGGCGGTAGAGGTCGGAGGAATCCTCCGCCGGGCCCGAGATGATGAGCGGCGTGCGCGCCTCGTCGATCAGAATGGAATCGACCTCGTCCACGATGGCGAAATTGAACGGCCGCTGCACCATGTCTTCAAGGCGGAATTTCAAATTGTCGCGCAGATAGTCGAAACCGAATTCGTTGTTGGTGCCGTAGGTGATGTCGGCGGCGTAGGCCAGGCGCCGTTCCTCGTCGAGGATGTTCGGCACGATCACGCCGACCGACAGGCCGAGGAATTTGTAGATCTGTCCCATCCATTCGGCATCGCGCCGGGCTAGATAGTCGTTCACCGTCACAACGTGCACGCCCTTGCCAGTCAAGGCGTTGAGATAGGCGGGCAAGGTGGCGGCGAGCGTCTTGCCTTCGCCCGTCGCCATTTCAGCGATCATGCCGCGATGAAGCACCGCGCCGCCCAGAAGCTGGACGTCGAAATGGCGCTGGCCGAGGGTACGCTTGGCGGCCTCGCGCACGGTTGCGAAGGCTTCGGGCAGAAGATCGTCGAGAGGTTCGCCCTTGGACAGCCGTTCGCGCAGCACGGGCGTGCGCTGGGCCAATTGCTCGTCGGCGAGGCGCGCGAGTTCGGGTTCGAGCGCATTGGTGCGCCCGACCAGCGGCTCCAGCTGCTTGAGGAAGCGGTCATTGGCGGTGCCGAACAATTTACGGGCAAGGCCGCCAAACATGCTGGAATCCGACTCGTAAGGGGGGGGAGGGCCGTTGCTAACAGATAGGTACGGACCTTCACGCTGTCAACGTGCGGTCGCGCGGTCGCGTCTTGTGCCGGGACGCTGTCATGTGCTTAATCGGCCAGCGGAATCCAGCCCTGCGAGCGTGCCATGACCGACCGTTCCCCACTCGCTCCCGCCCGCTTCCCGGCCTTGCCCGCCCTGGCTGGCGTGCGCCTGGCTTCGGGCAATTGCGGCATCCGCTACAAGGGCCGCACGGATCTTCTTTTGGTCGAACTGGCCCCCGGCACGACGGCGGCGGGGGTCTATACCCGCACCTCGATGCCTTCCGCGCCGGTGATGTGGTGCAAAGAGATCAACGCCAAGGGCCGGGCGCGTGCGATCGTCGTCAATTCGGGCAATGCCAATGCCTTTACGGGCAAGGTCGGCGACGCTTCGGTTCGGCGCACGGTCGAGGGCGCGCGGAAATTGTTCGGCTGTGCCGCGCACGAGATCTATGTTGCCTCGACCGGCGTGATCGGCGAGCCACTGCCCGACGAGAAGATCACCGCGAAGCTGGCCGAGCTTGGCGCGCGCCTCTCGGCCCGGGCGTGGCCCGAGGCGGCAGCGGCGATCATGACCACGGATACGTTCCCCAAGGCCGCGACGCGCACGGCGAAAATCGCCGGTACGAAGGTCACGATCAATGGCATCGTCAAGGGTTCGGGTATGATCGCGCCGAACATGGGCACGATGCTCGGCTTTGTTTTCACCGACGCCCGGCTGCCGGCGCCCGTATTGCGCGCGCTCATCGCCCGCGCCTCCGACCGGTCCTTCAATGCCACGACGGTCGATGGCGACACCTCGACTTCGGACACGGTCGTGCTGTGCGCGACCGGCCAGGTGCGGCACAGGGCGGTGACTTCGGCGACGAACGGCCATCTCAAGGATTTCACCGCCGCGCTCGATGCGGTCATGCGGGACTTGGCGCAACAGGTGGTGCGCGACGGCGAGGGCGCACGGAAGTTCATCGCCATAACGGTCAAGGGTGCCGTGTCCGACGCCTCAGCGCGGCGCATGGGCCTGGCGATCGCCAATTCGCCCTTGGTGAAAACCGCGATCGCGGGCGAGGACGCGAACTGGGGCCGTCTCGTCATGGCGGTCGGAAAATCCGGCGAGCCCGCAAGGCAGAACAAGCTCGGTATTCGCATCGGCGGCGTGCAAGTGGCCAAGGCCGGCCTACGCATACCCAAATTCGATGAGGCACCCGTCGCCCGGCATATGAAGGGTGCCGAAATCGATATCGTGGTCGAACTTGGCCTTGGCCGCGGCCAGGCGGTCGTTTGGACCTGCGATCTGACGCACGGCTATATCAGCATCAATGCCGATTACCGGAGCTGAGCCGCCGGTTGTCGTGGTCGTTGCCGCGGCGCTAATCGATGCCGATGGCCGGGTCTTACTGGCCGAGCGCCCCCCGGGCAAGGCGATGGCGGGGTTGTGGGAGTTCCCCGGCGGCAAGCTGGGCGCACGCGAGACGCCGGAAGCGGCGCTCATTCGCGAACTCAAGGAAGAACTCGGCATCGATGTCAGTGCGCGCTGTCTTGCGCCCTTCACCTTCGCTTCGCATCGCTACGAGGCGTTCCATCTTCTGATGCCGCTCTATCTGTGCCGTATCTGGGATGGGCTGGTCGAGGCCCGCGAGGGCCAGCGCTTGGCTTGGGTGCGCGGTCAAAATCTTGGTGACTACGCCATGCCACCCGCCGACGTGCCGCTTATCGCCATGCTGCGCGACGTCCTATAGGCGAACGCCGAGGTTATTTCTTGCTCTTGAGGCTTTCGAGATAGGCGACCAAGTCGTCGATCTCATTCCGGCTCAGGCGCATGTTCGGCATGGGTGGGTGCGGATTGGCGAGCCAGCGCTTGAGACGCGCCGGCGAGCGCTGCGCATCGTTGGCGATGATGGCGAAGGGTGGCGCCGTGTCGCTGCCGAGTCCGCTCGGCTCGACCAGATGGCAAGACGTGCACCACGAGCGGGCCAGGGCCCGGCCGTTCCGCGCATCGCCTTGCGCTTGCGCCGAACCGCAGAAAGCGAACAGCACCGCGGTTCCCAAGGCCACGATAGCCGTGATACGGCTGCGCAAGATATGGCCGCTCAAGATATGGCTGCCCATGCGGTCCTCCCTATTCCTGCCGCGATCTTGTTGTCTTGATACTCGCATATTTCGGTTAGGAAAGTTTATCGTGCCCCGCCGACGGCGTATTGAGATGGCTCAATTTTCCGCGTCCGGCTCGCGCCGGCCCGTTGCCACGCCGCTGCTCGCTTCCGTGGCGCCCAGCGCGTCCGCGAGCCGGGCATTCGCGCTGCCCGGCCGACGCGGCTGTTGCTGGCTCGGATGGGGCGTCCAGGCGGTAAGATAAAACACCTGAAAGGTCGCGGGGATCCGGCCGTCCTTTCGCCCAAAGCGTTCGGCGTAGAGTGCCGCCGCGCGCGCCAGCGTGGCCCGACGCGTGGGCCTTCGCGTGCGCCGGGCAACGGCGTTCGATTCGCCCATCGCGCGCAACTCGCGCATGAGCGCGAGCGCGTCGGGATAGCTCACCTCGATGCGGTCCTGGTCCACGACCGGCAGGGCGAAGCCCGCGCGCTGGAGAAGCCCGCCCATGTCTGCCATCTCGGCCATGGGCGAGACGCGCGGGCTGGCGCCGCCGTCCTCGGCGAGCTCGGCCTCTAGCAGGCACGTGCGCAATTCGACGAGGGTTTCGCCGCCGAACAGCGCGCCCAGGAAAAGTCCGTCGGGCTTGAGCGCGCGCCGCGCCTGGGCGAGCGCTCCCGGCAGATCGTTCGTCCAATGAAGCGCAAGATTGCTCGCGATCAAATCGAAGCACGCATCGCGAAAGGGCAGGGCCTCCTCGTCGGCCACGAGGCTCGGCGCGCGCGCACGACGCGCAAAGCGCTCCGAGAGATCGCAATGCACGACCGCGTCAACCCGTCCGCCCGCCAGCAAGGCGTCTGAAAGGATGCCGCCATGTCCGCCGAGGTCGAGCGCAAGCTCGAAGCGCCGCGATACATCCCCGAGGCGCTCGGCGAGGCGCGCGCCGAACTCCCGGAACAGGAAGTCGTGGCGCGCGAACCCGTATTCCGCCCGCTCGCGCCGCGCGCGCACGATGTGCCGATCGAAGACCTCGATAACCATGGCGGATTTATCGCATGCCAAGCGGCGCGCCGCGAGGCGGAGGCGCGAGAAAGCGAGGCGGGCAGGGCGCCGCGCATGGCGGTAGGGCCCTAAACGATCGGCCGGTTGACAGCGCCCCGTGCATTGCGCTCGGATTGCGCCATGACAGCGGAGCGCTCGGAACATTCGGGCGGGGCGTGGCGGCGCGCGGGGCGTATCGCGCTCGATGCGCTGTTGCCGCCGCTGTGTCTCTCGTGCAAGACGGTGGTCGCGGAACCGGGCGCGCTGTGCGTTGCGTGCTGGTCGCAAATCCGCTTTCTCGCCCCGCCGCAATGCGAGCGCTGCGGTGTGCCCTTCGAGGATATCGTGCCGCCCGAGGGCAGTTGGTGCGCCCTGTGCCACGCCCAGCCGCCGGCCTACGACCGGGCGCGTGCAGCGCTCCGCTACGACGACGCCAGCCGGGGCCTGGTACTCGCCTTCAAGCATGGCGATCGCACCGATGCCGGCCCCGCCTTCGGTCGGTGGCTCGCGCGTGCGGGGGCGACATTGCTGGAAGAGGCCGATCTCATCGCCCCCGTGCCGCTTCATTGGACTAGGCTCTTTTCCCGCCGCTACAATCAGGCCGCCCTCTTGGCGACGGCGCTCGGCGCGCTCACCGGGAAAACCGTCATCCCTGATCTTTTACGCCGGCATCGGCGCACGAAGTCCCAAGGGCGTCTCGGCCGTGCCCAGCGCGCGCGCAATGTGCGCGGCGCCTTCGCGCTTCACCCCGCACTCCGCATGCGCGCTCTTGGCCAGCGCGTATTGCTCGTGGACGACGTGATGACCACCGGCGCGACCATTGATTCGTGTACGGCCACGCTGCTGCGCGCGGGGGCGCGGGCGGTCGATGTGCTGACGCTCGCCCGCGTTATCAGCAAGGGCTAGGCCGCGCCACCTTGGCGGTGTTCTTCGAAGGCTGGAAGGCAAGGTGCGCCCGACCTATTATCCTTATGATATGCTCTGGTCGGCGCGCGGCCGGCGCAAACGGCGTGGCGAGGCGGATCATGGCCCATGTTCAAATCTACACGACGATGATGTGCCCCTATTGCCACCGGGCAAAGGCCTTGCTCGAGGACAAGGGCGTCGCGTTCGAGGAAATCGACGTGACCTATGATCCGAAGACGCGCGAGACGATGACGGCGCGCGCCGGGGGCCGGCGCACGGTGCCGCAGATTTTCATCGACGGTCGGGCTGTGGGCGGTTCGGACGAACTCGCGGCGCTCGAGGAATCGGGCGAACTCGACAATCTTCTCGGGAGGGCGGCATGACCAAGTTCACGGTCGGTCTTGTTCAGACCAATACGGGCCTCGAAATGGCGCCGGCCATCGCGTCGCTGCGCCCGCTGGTGCACGCGGCGCGCGCGCGCGGCGCCGATTTCATCGCGACACCCGAGACCGCGCTGATGGTGGACCGCAAACGGACGCGCATGCTGGGGAAGGCGCGCGCCGAGCGCGACCATCCCGGTATTCCCGCCTTCGCCGAAATGGCGCGCGAAACCGGCGCCTGGCTGCTCGCGGGCTCGCTCACGATCAAGCTCGACGACGAGCACGTTGCCAACCGGTCCTATCTGTTCGATCCAACGGGCGCCACGGTCGCGACCTACGACAAGATTCACATGTTCGACGTCGATCTCAAGGACGGCGACAGCTACCGGGAATCGGCAACGGTGCGTTCGGGCACCTCGGCCGTGCTCGCGCCCACCCCGTGGGGGCTCGTGGGCCTGACGGTTTGCTACGATCTGCGGTTTGCACATCTGTACCGCGCGCTCGCCCACGCGGGCGCGTCGTTCCTGACCGTGCCCGCGTGCTTCACGCGCTTTACGGGTGCGGCCCATTGGCACGTCTTGTTGCGGGCGCGGGCGATTGAAACCGGGTGCTTCGTCATCGCCCCCGCCCAGGTGGGCAAGCACGAGGACGGGCGCGAAACCTATGGCCATTCCCTGGTGGTTGCGCCCTGGGGCGAAATCCTAGCCGATGGCGGAGAGGAGGTCGGTGTGTCGGTGGCCGAAATCGACACCGCGCGCGTCGCGGAAGCGCGTTCCATGGTGCCGGCACTGGCGCACGACCGGCCGTTTGCCAACCCTGCCCCCGTGGTCATTCGCGGTGCCTTGAACGCAGCGGAATAACGCGGACGAGCGATTACGGTTCGACGACGATATTGCCGAAGAAATTTTTCGAGATGAACAATTCCTGCGCTTGCTTGAAGCGCGCGAGCGGGAAGCGCGCGGCGAGCAGGGGCTTCACGCGTCCCGCGCGGACGTGGTCGAGCACCGCGGCGAAGTGCTGGGGATAGCCGATCGACACGCCCTGCAAGGTCAATTTTTTCAGGTACATCGTGCGGATGTCGAACGCCACGACGGCGCCGCCGATGGCGCCCGCCGAGACATAGCGCCCGCCTGGACGCAGCAGCGCCAGCGCCGTGTTGAACAGCTTCCCGCCCACCACGTCCGCGGCGGCATCGAGCGTCGCTTCGCCCAAGGCCGCGCGCACCTGCTCGAAGACATCGCCGCGGTCGCGGGCGATCGTGTGCTCGCAGCCGAGCGATCGCACCTGCTCGAGCCAGGGCGAGCTTGTGATCGCCACCACCTTGGCGCCGCGTGCGCGCGCAAGCTGCACCAGGGCCGAGCCCGCCCCGCCCGAGGCGCCGGTTACCAGCAGCCATTCCCCCGCGCGCACCGTGATCGAATCGAGCATGTGCTCGGCCGTGACATAGGCACAGGGCAAGGTCGCGAGCTCGGCGTCGCTCAGCGCGATATCGCCGACAACGTGGGCATTGCCGGCGGGCAGGGTCGTGTATTCGGCGTAACCGCCATCGCGCGAGGCGCCGAGCGAGCCCGCAAAGCCGAGCCCCGTCGGTCCGTAGATCACGAAATTGCACAGCACGCGCTCGCCGATGCGCGCCGCGTCCACGCCCGCGCCGACGCCGGCGATCCGGCCCGCGATATCGCAGCCCTGGATGCGCGGCCATGCGCTTAGGACGCGGCCCACGCCCACGCGCGCCTCGGGGTCGCGGTCGGTGCCATAGCGCGCCTCGCGATTCCAGACATCGGTGTTGTTGAGCCCGCACGCGGTCACGCGCACCAAGACTTCGCCGTCTTGCGCCTTGGGCACGGGCACATCGGTATAATCGAGCATCTCGAAGCCGCCATGGCCGCGGGTAACGATGGCTTTCATCGTCGTGGGGACCGCTGGTGTCGGGGGATTGGTCATGGCGTAAAGCCCTCCTCGGGCGCGGGGTTGAGCGAAGCCGGATCGACATTGCCGCCGCAGACGAGAACGCCCACGCGCTCTCCCGGTCGGGGCGCGTACGCGCCGCACAGCAGGGCGCCAAGGGCGGCGGCCGCGCCCGGTTCGGCGGCAAGGCGCATTTCTCGCCACAGCGCGAGTTGCGCCTGGCGAATCGCCGCGTCGGGCACGAGTACCGCGCGGCCGACATGGGCACGGGCAATCTCGAACATGAGCGCGCCAACCTTGCGCGCGCCGAGCGAATCGGCGGCGATGCCGCTCGGCTCGACCTCGACCGGTCTTCCCGCTTCCAGCGCGCGCGCCAAACTTGCCGCGCGCTCGGGTTCGACGCTCACGATCCGGCACCGCCCGCCGTACCAGGCGGCGATGCCGCCGATCAGCCCGCCTCCGCCGCACGCGACCAGCACGGTATCGAGATCGGGGGCTTGCGCCTCGAATTCCCGCCCGATCGTTCCCTGGCCCGCCATAACCTCGACCTGATCGTAGGCGTGGACGACGAGCGCGCCGGTTTGCGCCGCGCGCGTCTGGCTCGCCTCAAGCGCGGCCTGATAGTCGCGCCCCACCACGCTCACGCGCGCGCCAAGCGCCTTGAGGAGTGCGATTTTGATGGGCGAGGATATCTCGGGCACGAAAATATCGGCCGCATGGCCGAGCGCACGCGCGGCGTAAGCCGTGGCGATGCCGTGATTGCCGCCCGAGGCGGCAATGACTCCTGCCGCGGGCACGCGCGCCGAGAGAATACGGTTGAACGCCCCTCGCGGCTTGAACGAGCCCGCGTGCTGCAAGAGTTCAAGCTTGAGCACGACGCGCGCGGCCAAACCGAGGGCACCGGGTTCGAGCGCCAATGTCGGCGTGGCGCGGATATGGGAAGCGATTCGCGCCGCCGCCTCCTCGATATCGTCCCGCCCAATCATAATGTCGCCCCGCTGAACGGAAAGTGCCGCGTCACGTTTTGCTGTGCGGCGCGAAGGGATCGCCGGCGTCCGCCACCGACCCCGCATTGCTCGCAACCGCGGGGTTGGGCCGCTCGTTCACCATGAGGCGAAAGATGTCGGGGCGCGCGTAATGCCCGGCCACGTCCATGTCGTACTTGCCGCGCGCGATCTCCGCCATGTCCAAATCCGCGAACAGAATCGCCTCGGCGCCGTAAAGGGGGCCCGCGAGGATCTGGCCGAAGGGCGAAACGATGCAGCTTCCCCCGCGCATTAGCACGCCGCCAGGCGCCTCGATGTCGAGGGCGTAATCGGCTGGGCAGTCCGCGCGCGTAAGATACTGGCAGCACGACAGCACGAAACAGCGGCCCTCGAGCGCGATGTGTTGCACGGTCGGAATCCATGAATCGCGGCCATCGGCGGTCGGCGCGCAATAAAGCTGTATGCCCTTGGCGTACATCGTCATGCGCAGCATGGGCATGTAGTTTTCCCAGCAGATGACCGCGCCGAGCTTGCCGAGTGCGGTATCGTACACCGGCAGGGTCGAGCCGTCGCCGAAGCCCCAGACCAGGCGTTCGGCGGCGGTGGGCCTCAGCTTGCGGTGCTTGCCGAGCAGCGTCCCGTCCGGGGCGAAGAAAACAACCGTGCAATACAGCGTGCCGCCGTCGCGTTCGACGATGCCGGCGACGAGATGGGCGTTCGCATCGCGCGCCGCGCGGCCAAGCGCGACGGTCGCGGGCGAGGGCACCTCGACGGCGCTTTCCCAATAACGGCGGAAATCCTCGCGGCCCGAATCCGTGCGATTGCCCACGCGCGCGCCGAAATCGAGACCCTTGGGATAGCCCGGCACGAAGGCTTCGGGCAGAACCACGAGTTGCGCTCCGCCGCGCGCGGCGTCGGCGATGAGTGCGCGCGCCTTTTCGATCGTGCGGTCGCGGTCGAAGACCACGGAGGCCGCCTGAACGACCGCCGCGCGCACCACATGTTTCGATTCGACCATTCGCCCTCCGCTTGCCTTGGCGGCCATCAAAGCCGAACCGCAAGCAAAAACCAATGCCACCGTCCCGTGCGCCGGGCAAAAAAGGGGCTGGCGCAGAGCTGCCGGCCCAGGGTCGTCGAGAAAAAAGGGGCCGGCGCAGAGCTGCCGGCCCCGGTCGCGTCGGGCTTTATCGTCGATTCAGGATTCGGGATTGGGCGTGATGCGCAGATAGGGCTTCAACGCCTTCCAGCCCTTGGGGAATTTCTTCTTCGCGTCGTCGTCCGACAGCGAAGGCACGATGATCACGTCCTGGCCCTTCTTCCAGTTGACCGGCGTCGCCACGCTGAAGCGATCGGTCAATTGGAGGGAATCGACCACGCGCAGGATCTCGTCGAAATTGCGCCCGCAGGTCTGCGGATAGGTGATCATCAACCGAATCTTCTTGTTCGGGTCGATCACGAACACGGTGCGCACCGTGTACACCTCGTCGTGCGCGGGGTGCATCATGCCGTAGAGATTGGCGACTTTGCGCTGCTGGTCGGCGACGATCGGATAGGCGACGGTCGCTGATTGGGTTTCCTCGATGTCCTTGATCCAGCCCTTGTGGGATTCGACGGCATCGACCGAGACGCCGAGAATCTTCACGTTGCGTTTGTCGAACTCAGGCTTGATCCGGGCCATATAGCCGAGCTCGGTGGTGCACACCGGGGTGAAGTCCTTGGGGTGTGAGAACAGAATGCACCAGGAATTGCCGACCCATTGGTGGAAATTCAGTTTGCCGGCGCTTGATTCCGCTTCGAAATCGGGCGCGACATCGCCAAGGCGCAAAGTCATGGGACCACTCTCCATCCGCTATGTGCTCGCCACCGGCTCGATCGCGGGGCGCGCGGTAAGTGCGAAGGATTCGCCAATTGCCCATCTATTCGCAAGGCCAAAAATGGGGCTATTCGCAAGGCCGAAAATGGAGGCTCTTGCGAGCTTCGGCTCGTTCCGGCCCACGACCTGGCCGAGTGAGCCCTTGCCATGGCGAAATTTCACGCCATTTTAGGCATACCGTCCCCATATGGGCGCAACCGGCGAGCGTTCATTTTCACAGGGCTCTGAGCGCACATGATCGTCTTCGATCTCAAATGCCAGGCAGGTCATGTGTTCGAGGCGTGGTTCGCCGACAGCAAGGCCTTTGCACGCCAGAAGTCGAAAAAGCTCATCTCTTGCCCGGTCTGCGGCGACACCCATGTTGCCAAGGCACCCATGGCGCCGCGCATCGCCTCGGGCAAATCGCGCGGGGCGGACGGCGAGGCGAACGAAGGCGCCGAGCGTCGCCAACTCGCCATGGCCGCCAGTCCCGAGGCCACGGCGCTGCTCGGGAAAATCAGGGAACTCAAGGAACACATCGAGAAGAACTGCGAGTATGTCGGCGGCGATTTCGCCGAGCAGGCGCGCAAGATTCACTACGGCGAAGCCGAGCAGCGCAATATCTACGGCGAAACCAGCGACGACCAGGCGAGCGCGCTTGCCGAGGAAGGCGTCGCATTCCAACGCATCCCCTGGCCGCGCGGCGATGCCTGAGCGCCCTTAGGCGGACTTGGTTGCGAATACCATGTAGTTCACGCCGAGATCGGGCGTGATTGCCCAGGTGTCGGAAATCGGGTTGTAGCCCACCCCCGCAAGCGTCTTAGGCGCCAGGCCATTGGCGCGCAGATGGCGGGCGAGTTCGGACGGCCGGACAAACCGCTTCCAATCGTGCGTGCCGCGCGGCAGCCAGCCGAGCACGTATTCCGCGGCCACCACGCCGAGCGCCAGGGATTTGAGCGTGCGGTTGAGGGTTGCGAGTGCCATGGCGCCGCCCGGGCGGACGAGGGCGGAAGCGGCGGCGAGGAAAGCGCCGAGATCGGCGACGTGCTCGATCACTTCCATCGAAATCGCGGCGTCGAAGCTGGCGCCCTCGGCGGCGAGCTCCTCGGCCGTGATTGCGCGGTAGCGCACATCGAGGCCCAATTCGCGAGCATGAGACTCGGCGGCGGCGACGTTTTCGGTGGCGGCGTCGATGCCGATTACCTCGGCTCCGAGACGGCACAGGGGCTCGGACAGGATGCCGCCCCCACAGCCGATATCCACCAGACGCAAGCCGGCAAGGGGGCGTGCCGCCTTCGTGTCGCAGCCAAAATGCGCCGCGAGGGCATCCCGGAGGAAGAGCAGGCGCGCGGGATTGAGTTTGTGCAGCGGCCGGTAGGCGCCGTTTGGGTCCCACCAGGCATGGGCGAGCGCCGCAAACTTGGCGATTTCCGCGTCGTCAACCGTTGGGCGTGGGGCGGTGGGCATGGATTTTCCGGCAAGTTCCGTTGCGCGAGGCGGGTTAAAGACAGTATGGGTACGCGCGCCCAGGGCGGCAACCGCGGATAGGCAATCGCGGGCCAGAGGGATATCGCGCACGGATCGTTTGATGGCTTTGATCGTTCAGAAATTCGGCGGCACCTCGGTTGGCTCTGTCGAGCGCATCCAGGCCGTTGCGCGCCGCGTGAAGCGTGAGATCGACGCCGGGCATCAAGTCGCTGTCGTGGTGTCGGCCATGTCGGGCACGACCAATGATCTCGTGGCCAAATGCCAGGCGCTTTCGCCGCTGCACGACGCGCGAGAATACGACGTCGTCGTAGCCGCGGGCGAGCAAATCTCGAGCGGTCTGGTGGCCATTGCGTTGCAAACCGCGGGCGTCGATGCGCGCTCGTGGCAAGGCTGGCAGATTCCGGTATCGACCGATGACGTGCACGGCAAGGCGCGCATCGCGGCAATTGCGACCGATGTGCTCAAGAGCCACATGGCCGAGGGCCAGGTGCCGGTCGTATCGGGTTTTCAAGGTATCGCCTCGGACGGCCGCGTGACGACTCTGGGGCGCGGCGGCTCGGACACGTCGGCGGTTGCGCTGGCGGCCGCGCTCGGCGCTGATCGTTGCGATATCTTCACCGATGTGGACGGCGTTTATACCTGCGATCCGCGCATCGTTGCGAAGGCGCGCAAGCTCGATAAGATCACCCACGAGGAAATGCTCGAAATGGCCTCTCTTGGGGCCAAGGTGTTGCAGACCCGGTCGGTCGAACTGGCCATGAGCCAGGGCGTGCGGGTCCAAGTGCTTTCGAGTTTCGTGGATTCCCCCGGAACCCTGGTCGTCGGCGAGGACGAAGTCGTGGAACAGGAAGTTGTCAGCGGTATCGCCTATAGTCGGGACGAGGCGAAAGTCACGCTCATCGGCGTCCAGGATCGCCCCGGCGTGGCGGCGGCGATCTTCGGTCCCCTGGCCGAGGCCAGCATCAATGTCGACATGAACGTCCAGAACGTGTCCGAGGACGGCAAGACGACAGGCCTGACTTTTACCGTCGGGCGCGCCGATCTCGACCGCACGGTGCAACTCCTATCCCAGCGTCAGAAGGATTTGGGCTATGTGCGGCTCGTGCCTGATTCCAACGTGGTCAAGGTCTCGGTTATCGGGGTCGGCATGCGCAGCCATGTCGGCGTCGCGCAACTGATGTTCCAGACCCTTGCCGGCAAGGGCATCAATATCCAGGTGATCTCGACCTCCGAGATCAAGATCAGCGTGCTGATCGCCGAGGAATACACCGAACTGGCCCTGCGCGCTCTGCACACGGCGTATGGGCTCGACCGCGATTGACGAATGCCGTCCCCAGTGGCGGGTGCTGCGCGCCGGATTTGCCCTGGAGCGCGGGAACTTGTTACAAGCGCGCTTGATTTGCTAGAGTATTAACCGGAAATCATTGGAATTTTGGCATTTTCGGCTGGTCCGTCGCGGGGTCGGCCGGACCGTGAAACGGTCGAGCCGCCACGACAGGCACACGCGACACCCCGAAGGAGACGGGCATGGCCTCGCAAGGTCCATCGGATGCTACGGGAGGCGGGGTGGGCGCCCTATTGGCCGAGGAGCGCAAGCGCCAGGGCCTTACGCTGGATCAGGTTTCGGCGATGTTGCGCATCCGCCAGCCTTATCTCGAAGCCATCGAACTCGGCCGGATCGAGGAATTGCCGGGGCACGCCTATGCGCTCGGCTTCGTGCGCGCCTATGCGGATTATTTGCGACTCGACGGCGGGGAAATCATCCGGCGCTTCAAGGAAGGCGCCGCTGGGCTCAACCGGCGCACCGAGCTTCTTTTCCCATCGCCTGTTTCCGAGGGCCGGTTTCCGGGCCGCATCGCCATCGCCGCTTCGGCCGCGGCCGCGGTGATCGTTTACGGCATCTGGCACAACATGGCCTCGCGCGACCGCAGCGTAACTGAATCCGTGCCGTCCGTGCCGGTCGGATTTGCCGGCCAAGACGCGGAAAAGCCTTCCGAGGACAAGGCGGAGGAAGAAGCAAAGCCCGCCGACGGCACATCGCCCGAAGGCGCATCTGCGGGCAATGCGACTTCCACGAGCCCATCGACACCAGCAGGCGCTTCCGCGCCGCCTCTTTCCTCCACCTCTCCGCCCACGACATCTTCCGCTTCTGCTCCCGCCGCCGTCTCGATGCCGCCGCCGTCCATGCCGGCCAGTGCAACGCCGGCCGTGACGCAGTCGCCGCCCGCGATGGCCACGGCGCCGATCGCGCCGGCGTCAACCGGTCAGAACCCGGCATCTGTTCCCACATCGCCCGCCGCATCGCGCTCCGCGTCCGTGACGCCGCCATCGCCCCCGGCGATGGCGACGCCCGCGCCCAAAGCCCCCACGCCGGATGGACCGGTGTATGGTGCCGAGGGCAATGTGCGGGTCGTCCTCCGTGCCAGGGCGGAAAGCTGGGTTCAAGTCCAGGACGCCAAGGGCAATGTCGTCGGCATGCGCCTGCTCAAGCCGGGCGAGAGTTTCCGCGTGCCGAACCTATCCGGCTTGACCCTTTCCACCGGTAATGCGGGCGGCATCGAGGCCACGGTCGATGGCAAGGCAGTGCCGGCGCTTGGCGCGCCCGGCACGGTGCGCAAGAATATTCCGCTCGACCCCGAGAAATTACTGGCGGGCGGCTAGGTGGGCTTTCCATGGCCGCGCGCCTGACCCATATGGTTGGGAGCGGGACGGGTCTTGAGCTATAAATAGCCGAACATTATGTCGCGTCGGCCAGACCGTCTTGGCCGGCACTGCTTGGGAATGACAAATGAGTGTCCGGGCTTATCGAGACATCCAGCGCCGCAAGTCGCGTCAGATATTCGTGGGTAAGGTTCCCGTTGGCGGAGGTGCGCCGATCACGGTGCAGACCATGACCACGACGTTGACGACCGACATTCAGGGCACGATCGAGCAGGTTCGCCGTGCCGAGGCGGCCGGCGTCGATATCGTGCGCATTTCGGTGCCTGACGAGGGCTCGACCGCGGCGTTGAAGCAGATCATTCCGGCGGTCAATGTGCCGATCGTCGCGGACATCCATTTCCACTACAAGCGCGCCATCGAGGCGGCCGAGGCGGGTGCGGCGTGCCTGCGCATCAATCCCGGCAATATCGGCGGCATGGCGCGCGTGCGCGAAGTCGTGAAGGCGGCCAAGGATCACGGCTGTTCCATGCGCATCGGCGTGAACGCCGGGAGCCTTGAGCAGGAATTGCTCGAGCGTTACGGCGAGCCCTGCCCCGAGGCGATGGTGGAAAGCGCGCTCAATCACGTCAGAATGCTCGAGGACGCGGATTTTCACGAATTCAAGATCAGCTGCAAGGCTTCCGACATCTTTCTCGCGGTCGCCGCCTATCAGCAGCTCGCCGAGGCGTGCGACTACCCGCTCCACCTCGGCATCACCGAGGCTGGCGGCTTGCGCTCGGGCACCATCAAGTCGTCGATCGGCATGGGCGCATTGTTGTGGGCGGGCATCGGCGACACGATTCGGGTGTCGCTCTCGGCCGATCCGAGCGAGGAAGTGCAGGTCGGCTTTGACATGCTGAAGGCGCTCGGCCTGCGTCATCGCGGCGTCAACGTGATTTCCTGCCCGTCCTGCGCGCGCCAGCAGTTCCAGGTCATCAAGACGGTCGAGGAACTCGAGAAACGCCTGGCACACATCTCGACGCCCATGAGTCTTTCGGTCATAGGCTGCGTCGTGAACGGCCCGGGCGAGGCGCGAGAAACCGATATTGGATTCACGGGTGGCGGCAAGGGGCATCACCAAGTTTATCTCAACGGCGAAAAACATCACGTATTGCGCGACGGCGATATCGTCGATCATCTGGTCGAGTTGGTCGAGAAGAAGGCGGCGCAAATCGAAGCCGCGCGGGCCGACGAAGAACTCAAGAAATCAGCCGCGGCCGAATAGCCGCGTGAACGGAGCCTGCCCATGTCGGGACTGAACGCGGTCCGCGGCACGCGGGATCTTTTGCCCGCGGACGCGCGACGCCATCGCCATGTCGTCGAGACGGCGCGCTCGCTGGCCGAACGCTACGGCTATCTTGAAGTCCACACCCCGATCCTGGAATTGAGCGAGGTGTTCCGCCGCACCTTGGGCGAGACTTCCGATGTGGTCACGAAGGAGATGTACACCTTCGTGGACAAGGGTGGCGATTCGGTGACGTTGCGCCCCGAGGCGACGGCCGGCTTGGCGCGCGCGCTCATCACCGGCGGCCTCGCGCAGGACTTGCCGCTCAAGGTCTTCACCCACGGCCCCATGTTTCGCTACGAACGGCCGCAGAAGGGCCGGTTGCGCCAGTTCCACCAGATCGATGTCGAGCTTCTCGGAGTGCCCGAGCCCCAGGGCGATGTCGAGGTGATCGCGCTGGGCGCGCACATCCTCGAGGAACTGGGCGTGCTCGGTGCGACCGTGCTCGAATTGAACACGCTTGGCGACCGCGAAAGCCGCGAGGCATATCGCGGCGCGCTCGTTGCCTATCTCGATGGCCATCGCGCGGTATTGTCCGAGGACAGCCTCGCGCGTCTTGCGCGCAATCCCTTGCGCATTCTCGATTCGAAGGACGAGGGCGATCGCGCCATCATCGCCGGTGCGCCCGTGTTCACCGATTACCTCAACACCGTCTCGCGCGATTTTTTCGCGGCCGTGACCGAGGCGCTGAAGGCGCTCGGCATCGCCTACAGCCTGAACACGCGCCTCGTGCGCGGCCTCGATTATTACTGCCACACCGCCTTTGAATTCACGACGACCGCGCTCGGCTCGCAGGGCGCGGTACTCGCGGGCGGGCGCTATGACGGTCTTGTCGAAACCATGGGCGGGCCTCGGGTCGCGGGTATCGGTTGGGCGGCCGGCATCGAACGCCTGGCCATGCTGCTCGCCCAGCCGCCGGCGGCACTTCGGCCCGTGGCGTTGGTGCCCATCGGCGCGCAAGCCGAATGCGTGGCAACCGGCCTGGCCGCGCAGCTGCGGCGCGCCGGCTTTGCGGTCGAACTCGGCTACAAGGGCAAGCTTGCCCAGCGCATGAAGCGCGCCGACAAGCTCGGCGCCGCCGCGGCCGTGCTGATCGGCGAGGACGAGCTCAAGGCCGGCACCGCGACCGTGCGCGATCTCGATACGGGTGCGCAGGAGACAGTGGCCCTGTCGGCGCTCGACCAGCGCCTCGCGCGCTATCGCTGAGGGCGAAGTGCCGGTTCTGCTGCAAGACAAACTCGAACGCGTGGTCGCGCGCCACGGCGAACTCGCCCAGGCCATGGCCGATCCCACGGGGGCCGGCTCACAAGCCTTCGTCAAGCTGTCGAAGGAATATGCCGAGCTTTCGCCCGTGGTCGCGCGCATCAAGGCGCTGCAAAAGGCCGAGCGCGACCTCGCCGATCTTGACGCCATGATGAATGATCCGGGCGGCGACGCCGAGATGAAGGCGCTCGCCTCCGAAGAGTACTACGCGCTCAAGGTGGAGTTGCCGCGGCTTGAGCGCGAGGTGACGCTGTTGCTTCTGCCGAAGGACGCGGCGGACGAGAAGAGCGCCATTCTCGAAATTCGCGCCGGCACGGGCGGCGACGAGGCGGCGCTGTTCGCCTCGGATCTCTTGCGCATGTACCAGCGCTACGCGGAATTGCGCGGCTGGAAGGTCGAGATTTTGTCGATGAACGACACCGGGCTCGGCGGCACGAAAGAAGTCATCGCCGCGATCAGCGGGCGCGGCGTGTTCGCGCGGCTTAAATTCGAATCCGGCGTTCACCGCGTCCAGCGCGTGCCGGAAACCGAAGCCAGCGGACGCATCCATACCTCGGCGGCAACCGTCGCGGTATTGCCCGAGGCCGAGGACGTGGAGATCAACATGGCGGAAAAGGACCTGCGCATCGATGTTTTCCGCTCCTCGGGTCCGGGCGGGCAAAGCGTGAATACGACCGACAGCGCGGTGCGCATCACCCATATTCCCACCGGCGTCGTCGTCTCGCAGCAGGACGAGAAGTCGCAGCACAAGAACAAGGCCAAGGCGCTCAAGATCCTCCGGGCGCGTCTGTACGAGCGCGAGCGCGCCCTGGCCGATGCCCAGCGCGCGGCAACCCGCAAAAGCCAGATCGGTTCCGGCGATCGCTCCGAGCGCATCCGGACCTATAATTATCCTCAGGGCCGGGTATCGGACCACCGCATCAATCTGACGCTGCATAAGATCGAAAAAATACTCGCCGGCGAGGCGCTGGACGAAATCATCGATGCGCTCGTCTCGCACGACGAAGCGGAGCGGCTTTCGGAATTGCAATGAGCTTCGGCGCCGCAAAGCGCCCGGAGCTGACGTGAACCGGGCGGAGTTGATCGACGAGGCCGCGCGCCGCCTCGCTTCGCGTTCGGGCACGCCCCGGTTGGACGCGCGGATTCTGTGGGCCCATGCGCGGGGCACGGACGGTGCGGGGGACGACGAATCAGCCGGGCGGTTCGCCCGGCTGATCGCGCGCCGCCTCGCAGGCGAGCCGGTCTCGCGCATCCTCGGCCGGCGCGAGTTCTGGAGCCTCGATTTCGCGCTCACCCCCGATGTGCTCGATCCTCGCCCCGATAGCGAGACGGTGGTCGAGGCTGCGCTGACACATCTGGGATCGCGGGATCGGGAGGCGGCCGTGCTTGATCTCGGCACGGGCAGCGGCTGTCTGCTGCTCGCCGTGCTGTCGGAACTACCGCACGCCTGGGGTGTGGGTGTCGATAAAAGCGTGGGGGCCTGCCGTGTTGCGCGCGAGAACGCCTTGCGACTTGGGCTTGGCGCGCGGACGCATTTTGTCGCCGGCGATTGGGGCACGGCGCTTGGCGCGCGCTTCGACGCGGTGCTTTGCAATCCGCCCTATATCGCCGAGCGCGACATCGCCGCG
Source organism: Alphaproteobacteria bacterium (assembly GCA_046153685.1). GTDB lineage: Bacteria > Pseudomonadota > Alphaproteobacteria > CADEGL01 > CADEGL01 > CAMAPP01. Next base: position 7,160 of record JBJXGH010000165.1, on the reverse strand, counting down.
CTTGCGCCCGAGGTCGCGCGCCACGATCCTCGGGCGGCGCTGGCGGGCGGAGAAGACGGCTTGGGCGGCTATCGCGCGGTGCTCGCCGATGCGGCGCGGCTGCTCGCGCCCGGCGGCTTCGTCGTGCTTGAATTGGGGCAAGGCCAGGGACAAGCGGTGCGCGCACTCGCCGGTGCGGGCGGTCTCCGTACCTTGGCATCGCATGCCGATTTAAGTGGAATCGAGCGCTGCGTCGTGTTGCAGACCAAGCACGGAGTCGGATGTTAAGTAAATATTGCGCTCCGTAATGCGAATCATCTAGCGGTTTGTGGGGTAATTTGCTATTAACTCAGGGTGCTTCAGCGCGGATTGCCAGAGGCAATCCCCAGAGAACGCAACAACCAAAAAAGGTTCCGCGATTAATTGGCACGAATTGCCGCGACGGTTCCTTGCGTTTGGCCAGTGCTAGAAGCGCTTAGCCCCAACGATAGCGATACCCATGATGAGGCAAGGCCCTAACAATAACCACAGGCGCATGCGCGGCCGTGGCAATGGCGGCGGCGGCGGCGGAAATAAACAACGCCATATATCCGCTCCGCGTACGCAAACATTCGACAGCAACGGCCCCGGCGGGCGAATTCGGGGCAATGCCTACCAAGTGTACGAGCGGTATCTCGTCCTCGCGCGCGACGCACAAACGTCGGGCGACCGCATCACCGCGGAAAATTACTTCCAGCACGCCGAGCATTATTTCCGCATCATCGCGGCATCGAACGAAGGCCAGTTCAAGCCCAACCCGAACACCGCGCAGCCCGAGAACACCTCGGCGCCCCAGCCAAGCGGCCAAGACCAGCCCCAAGCGCCCGGCGGCGATGAAACCGGCGATTACGAGGAAAGCGAACAATATCAGCCGACGTAAAGTTCGGGCCGCGCCGGGCCCGATGCGCGATTACAGCCAATGCCGCACCCGGCGCAGGATCGGGCGATAGAGCTCGCTGAATTTCGGATCGCAATAGCGCTCTCCGCGCGCGACGACGAAGCGGCCGAGCGCGGTGCTGCGCGAACGGCGTGGGCGCGGGACGAGGCTGCCCGCGATATTCTTGCCTACATGGCTCTGCGTCCTTCGAGGCTCGGTCTGCTCGATCATGTCGGCAGCCCAGGGTCGCCCTGGCCGATATCGGTTCGGGTCGCATCCTGGCGCGCTCTTGCGGCCGAGTTAAGGATTCCGGCAGCGCCGCCTGCGCCATAATACGTCTCCGGTCCATCTTGTGGCGCCGAAGTCCGGCCCCATATCTCCTTTCGGATGCCGCGATGGCGGGTCCGCGTTTGTCGCCCGCCGCGTCAATGGGGGCAAAACCTGCAAACGGGGTCGTGACATGGATATCGAGAAGTTTACCGAGCGGTCGCGCGGTTTCATTCAGTCGGCCCAGGGCCTGGCGGCCCGCTCGGGCCATCAGCGCTTCGTACCCGAACACCTACTCAAGGTCCTTCTCGACGACGAGGAGGGCTTGGCCGCAAAGCTCATCCGCGCTTCGGGCGGCGATCCCGCGCGCGCGCTACAGGCGGTCGAGTCGGAGTTGGCCAAATTGCCGCGCATCGAAGGCGCCGGCGCGGGTCAGCTCTATGCCTCTCCCGAAATCGCGCGCCTGTTCGAGGCCGCAAAGGTCCTCGCGGAGAAGGCGGGCGATCAATTCATCGCCGCCGAACGCCTGCTTCAGGCGATCTCCGGCGAGTCGGGCACCGTGGCCGCGCGGGCATTGGCGTCGTCGGGCGCCGATGCCGCCCGCCTCGGCGCGGCGATCGATTCGATGCGCAAGGGCCGCAAGGCCGATAGCGCCTCGGCCGAAGACAATTTCCAGGCGCTTGAGAAATACGCGCGCGATCTGACCGCAGCCGCGCGGCAGGGCAAGCTCGATCCGGTAATCGGCCGCGACGAGGAAATCCGCCGCACCATTCAGGTGCTCGCGCGCCGGACCAAGAACAATCCGGTGCTGATCGGCGAACCGGGGGTCGGCAAGACGGCCATCGTCGAGGGCTTGGCGCAGCGCATCGTCAACGGCGACGTGCCGGAATCGTTACGCGAAAAACGCCTCATGTCGCTCGATTTGGGCGCACTCATCGCGGGCGCCAAGTTTCGCGGAGAATTCGAGGAGCGGCTCAAGGCCGTGTTGCAGGAAATCGGCCACGCGGCCGGCGAAATCGTATTGTTCATCGACGAACTGCATACCCTGGTCGGTGCCGGCAAGGCGGAAGGCGCCATGGACGCCTCCAACATGCTCAAGCCGGCGCTTGCGCGCGGCGAGTTGCATTGCGTCGGCGCGACCACGCTCGACGAGTACCGCAAGCACATTGAAAAAGACGCGGCGCTCGCCCGGCGCTTTCAGCCCGTTTTCGTGAGCGAGCCCAATGTCGCGGACACCATCTCGATCCTGCGCGGCCTCAAGGAAAAATACGAGCTGCATCACGGCGTGCGCATCACCGACGGCGCCATCGTCGCCGCCGCGACGCTGTCGCACCGCTACATCTCCGACCGATTCCTGCCCGACAAGGCGATCGATCTCGTGGACGAGGCAGCGAGCCGCCTGCGCATGGAGGTCGATTCGAAGCCCGAGGACATCGACGAACTCGACCGGCGCATCATCCAGCTCAAGATCGAGCGCGAGGCGCTGAAGCGCGAAAGCGATGCGGCCGCCAAGGAGCGCCTGTCGGCGCTTGAGGGCGAGCTCGCCGAGCTTGAGAAGAAATCCACCGACCTGACCGCGCTCTGGCGGGCGGAAAAGGACAAGCTCGCCTCGACCCAGAAGATCAAGGAAGAGCTCGACAAGCTGCGCGGCGAACTCGACATCGCCCAGCGCCAGGGCGATCTCGCGCGCGCGGGCGAACTCAAGTACGGCCGGATTCCCGAACTCGAGCGCCGGCTCGCGGGCACCGAAGCGGGCGCGGGCAAACGCATGCTCAAGGAAGAAGTCGCCGATGGCGATATCGCGGCGGTGGTGTCGCGTTGGACCGGGATTCCGGTCGATCGCATGCTCGCGGGCGAGCGCGACAAGCTGCTCGCCATGGAGGACCGCCTGCGCGGCCGGGTGATCGGCCAGGACGAAGCCGTCACGGCCGTCGCCAATGCCGTCCGGCGGGCCCGCGCGGGGCTCCAGGACCCCAACCGGCCGATCGGCTCGTTCCTATTCCTCGGCCCCACGGGGGTCGGCAAGACCGAGCTGTGCAAGGCGCTCGCGGCATTTCTGTTCGATGACGAGGCGGCGCTCCAACGCATCGACATGTCCGAGTACATGGAGAAGCACTCGGTCGCCCGCCTCATCGGCGCGCCGCCGGGTTATGTCGGGTACGACGAAGGCGGAGCGTTGTCCGAGGCCGTGCGCCGCCGACCCTATCAGGTGATTCTGTTCGACGAGGTCGAGAAGGCCCATCCCGATGTCTTCAATGTGCTTCTTCAGGTGCTTGACGACGGCCGCCTGACCGACGGCCATGGCCGCACGGTCGATTTCAAGAACACGCTCATCGTCCTCACCTCCAATCTGGGCAGCGACGTGCTCGCCCACCAGCCGGAGGGCGCGGACGTGGAGGAGGTGCGCGGCCAGGTGATGGAATCGGTGCGTGCCGCGTTCCGGCCCGAATTTCTCAATCGGCTCGACGAGATTCTGCTGTTCCGCCGCCTCGGCCGCGCGCAGATGAAGGGTATCGTCGATATCCAGTTGCAACGCCTCGACGCCCTTCTCGCCGAGCGCAAGATCGTGCTCGACATCGACGCGGCCGCGCGCGCATGGCTGGCCGAGGCGGGCTATGACCCGGTGTATGGCGCCAGGCCGCTCAAGCGCGTCATCCAGCGCGCGTTGCAGAACAAGTTGGCCGAGCGACTGTTGAGCGGGACGATCAAGGACGGCCAAAGCGTGCGCGTCAGCGCGAACAAGGACGGCCTGTCGATCGACGGTCTGGCGGCCAAGGCGGCTTGAAGGCGCGATCAGCGTTGCGTGATCGGCACGTGCCCGGGTTGGGCCGCGACACGCGAGAGCCAGGCGTTCACATGACGATAGGGCGACAGATCGATGCCGCCCTCGGGTGCCACGTGCGTGTAGGCGTAAAGTGCTATATCGGCCACACTCAGCTGGTTGGCGACGAAGAACGGGCGCGACGCCAGGTGTTCGTCCATCACTCCCAGCGCCGCGCGCCCCGTGGCCGTGCGCCAGGGCAATTCCGCGCGGCGCGGGCTGTCGGCCGGCAGATGGCGCAGGATATAACGCGGGGTCGCCACATAGGGCTCGTGGCTGTATTGCTCGAAGAACATCCATTGCAGGCATTGCGCGCGCGCCAGGCGCTCGGCGGGCCATAGGGGCGTGCCGTCGGCGAGAAAGCAAATAATGGCGTTTGATTCGGCGAGCACCGTGCCGTCATCGAGTTCGAGGGCGGGGATGCGGCCATTCGGATTCTTCGCGAGATATTCGGGCGTGCGCGTGGCGCCGGAATCGATGTCGAGTTCGACCCGCCGGAAGGCCAGGCCCAAATGGCTCATCGCCAGGCGCACTTTGTAGCCGTTTCCGGAATCGAGATTGTCGTAGAGCACGAACATGGACGCCTCCATCGGTTGGCGTCGAATCTGGCGGACGCGCCTGTTTGCGCAAACGAATTGTTCTCATCCAAGGTATGAGAGAATCTGGCAAGGTATGAGAAAATCTGGAACCGCCGCGCTGCGGCCGATGACCGCGGCGCGGCCAAATGCCGGCACCGGCTAGCGGCGCACGATGCGCTGTTCGGGCGGGACGGTGCGCAACAGGCGCTCGATATCGACGATGTGGGAGCGATATCGCACGAGTTCCTTGCCCTCGAGCTTGCGCGATGCGGCCATCTTCAGCGATAGCGGATTGATCTGATTGTTGCCCGACAGCACTTCGTAGTGCAGGTGCGGCCCGGTGGATTGTCCGGTCGTGCCGACGAAGCCGATGATTTGCCCCTGACTCACGCGCGCGCCCTTGCGCAGGCCCGCGGCGTAGCCGGAGAGATGCGCGTAGGCGGTGGCGAGGGCGTTGGTATGCCGGATGCGGATATAATTGCCGTAGCCGCCATTGGGGCCGATCATATCGACGGTGCCGCTGCCCGCGGCCTGGATGGGCGTGCCGGTGACCGCGGCGAAATCGATGCCGCGGTGCATGGCGCTATAGCCGAGGATCGGGTGCTGGCGCATGCCAAAGCGCGAAGTCAGGCGCGCGCCGTCGATGGGTGTGCGCAGCAGAGCCTTGCGCACGCTTTCCCCGCGCTCGTCGAAATAATCCGCCTTGCCGTCGGCGGCGACATAGTGAAAAACGCGCAGCGCCTTGCCGGAAAGCGTGAGTTGGGCGAAACGCACCTGGCCGGCGTGAACCAGCTCGCCCACTTCGTTGACGTATTGGTCGTACAACACTTCGAAATGGTCGCTCGGCTGGATTTCGCGCTGGAAGTCCACATCGTAGCTATACAGTTGGAAGAATTGCGCCATAACGGCCACGGGCACGTCCTTGTCGAGGCCGGCCTGATAGAGTGAGCTGTCGATCACGCCGGCGGCGTAGGTTGGTTGACGCTCGACCGGCTTGGCGACCGAATCGGCGGCGAAGCCGCCCGCGTGACCGCGCCGTATCGCCACGTCATGCAGATAATTGACCGGCACGATCATTTCCCGAAGCCAACCCGAGTCCTTGCCGCCGCTTGGGCCAGTGCCGGGACCAAAGCGCAGGGTTAGTTCCTGGCCGGCCTTGAGTTTCTTCGGATCGAATAGGGTTTTGAGCGCCGCGACGGCCTCGTGGGCATCGGTGCGCGCGACGCCGCCCGAAATGAGAATGTCGAGGATGGTATCGCCTTTGCCCACGCGTACGGTGGTTTCGAGGGTGTCGGGTTCGGCCCCGGTCGCGCGGTCACGGGCGAGGTGCGCGAGCGAGATATCGAGTGTTTTTCGGTCGAGTGCCGAATGCGCGAGCTCTTCGACAATGGCGCCCATGTGCGCCAGACCTAACGCCGCCGCGCCGAGCGCCGCCCCGCCGGCCAGAAGCCAAAGCCGATGTCGGCGCCGCCTGGCACCCGAATTCCCAGCCGGAACCGAGCTTACGTTCAGCGCCGGGCGGGACGCGGTCGGAGACGGCGAGTGGTCGGTCCCGGTCTTCATGCGCGCAGGCGTTCGATCATCTTCGGCCTAATTTCCCCGCCTATGTGCGGGACGATCCGTCGGGCCGGGCTGGGGGCTTTCCGTATCCGCCCGGATCGGCCGCCGGACCGGAAGAAGGGGCGAGATCGGGCAGCGCCGTTCGAGCAGGCCATTCGAAGTCGCCTTATTGCGCACCATGCATGCAACACATAACCGCCCCGCGCCGAGCCCGTTGGCCGAACTCGATGATCTACCAGGGCTAGTATGGGCTCAGGATGGGATGAGGGGGCATTGCTGTCAACTTGATCGCGACATGAATTCAAGTAATTAGAAAAATCACTAGTGGAGTTTTGTGCCCCTTTCTGCTACATATTGACCGCGCGCTACGATTTATCGCGGCGCGTCGGGTTTCTTCGTCCCAAATGTTTGAATTGACAGGGCGAGAAGCCATCCCTATAAACCGCCCATCACGACAGGGTCGTTTAACCGGCCCGGTCGTTCCAGTTATTGGACATTGTGAAACAGCGCGGAAGGGATGCGCAGGCGGCGGCTCGTTCCCACTTGGGAGCATGCCCGCTCGTACTGTGTGTCTCGTGACACCCTGATAATACGGGGATGTCGCAGCATAAATGACGAGCGGGTCACACTTGCATGACATCGCGTCCGGGCAACCGGGCGGGGTGACGTGCTAAGTCAACTTGAGAGTTTGATCCTGGCTCAGAACGAACGCTGGCGGCAGGCCTAACACATGCAAGTCGAGCGACCCGCAAGGGGAGCGGCGCACGGGTGAGTAACGCGTGGGAATTTGCCCTACAGTGGGGGACAACCTCGGGAAACTGAGGCTAATACCGCATACGTCCTTCGGGAGAAAGACTTCGGTCGCTGTAGGAGGAGCCCGCGTCCGATTAGCTAGTTGGCGGGGTAATGGCCCACCAAGGCGACGATCGGTAGCTGGTCTGAGAGGACGACCAGCCACACTGGGACTGAGACACGGCCCAGACTCCTACGGGAGGCAGCAGTGGGGAATTTTGGACAATGGGCGCAAGCCTGATCCAGC
>JBJXGH010000150.1:0-2910 GCA_046153685.1 Alphaproteobacteria bacterium | reverse complement strand
CTTCTGCCACCTCTACATCGGGCAGGAGGCGGTCGTCGTCGGCATGCAGGTCTCGGTGACGGACAAGGATTCCGTCGTCACCAGCTACCGCGACCACGGCCACATGCTGGCCTGCGGGATGGATCCCAAGGGCGTGATGGCCGAACTCACGGGGCGGCGCGGCGGCTATTCCCGGGGCAAGGGCGGTTCGATGCACATGTTCAGCCGCGAAAAGAACTTCTACGGCGGCCATGGCATCGTCGGCGCCCAGGTACCGCTAGGCACGGGCATTGGCTTTGCCCATCGCTATCGCGGCAATGGCGCGGTGTGTCTGACCTATTTCGGCGATGGCGCGGTCAACCAGGGTCAGGTTTACGAGAGCTTCAACATGGCGGCGCTGTGGAAGCTGCCCGTGATCTACGTCATCGAAAATAACAAGTACGGCATGGGCACCGCCATCGAGCGCGCTTCCGCCCGCACCGATTTTTATCATCGCGGCATGGGTCACGGCATTTCGGGCCAGCAAGTCGACGGCATGGACGTGCTGGCGGTTAAGGCGGCCGGGGAGAAGGCGGTGGCTGCCGCGCGTGCCGGCAAGGGCCCGGCCATCCTCGAAATGATTACTTATCGCTATCGCGGCCATTCCATGTCCGATCCGGCGAAATACCGCACGCGCGAGGAGGTGCAGAAAGTTCGCTCCGAGCAGGACCCCATTGACCGCCTGGCCCATCTTCTCGTCGAGGACGGGCACGCGAGCGAGGACGAGCTCAAGGACATCGACCGCCGCATCAAGGCGCAAGTGACCGAAGCGGCGGAATTCGCTCAGAACAGCCCGGAGCCCGATGCCGCCGAGTTGTTCATGGATATTCTCGTTCGGGCCTGAGGAAGAGGCGAGACATGGCCGTGGAAATTCTCATGCCGGCGCTATCCCCGACGATGACCGAGGGTAAGCTCGCGCGATGGCTGAAGCGCGAGGGCGAGAATGTGCGCTCGGGCGACGTGCTCGCGGAAATCGAGACCGACAAGGCGACGATGGAGCTCGAAGCCGTGAACGATGGTGTGCTCGGCCGCATTCTGGTTCCGGCGGGCGCCGAAAGCGTGGCGGTCAACGCTCCGATCGCCATCATCCTCGAGGACGGCGAGAGCGCCAATACCAAGCCCGCGCCCGCCCTCGCATCGCCAGCCGTTGCAAAGGCTTCCGCCGCCCCTGCGATCGCGGCGACCGCGATTGCTCCCGCCATGGCGGCGGCAGCACCTTCGGCTTCGCCTGCGCTGCCTGACATGTTGGAAAGGGAATGGACCGGCCCGAGCACGTCGATGACCGTGCGCGAGAGCTTGCGCGACGCAATGGCCGAGGAAATGCGCCGCGACCCGAACGTCTTTCTGATGGGCGAGGAAGTTGGTCAGTATCAGGGCGCCTACAAGGTGAGCCAGGGTCTGCTCGAAGAATTCGGCGAGCGACGTGTGGTGGACACGCCGATCACCGAAATGGGTTTTGCGGGTCTTGGCATCGGCGCGGCGATCATGGGTCTTCGGCCGATCGTTGAATTCATGACCTTCAATTTCGCCATGCAGGCCATCGATCAGATCGTCAACTCCGCCGCGAAGACGCATTACATGTCGGGCGGACAGATCAGCTGTCCCATCGTCTTTCGCGGCCCCAACGGTGCGGCGGCGCGGGTCGCGGCGCAGCATTCGCAGGAATACGCGAGTTGGTACGCCCACATCCCCGGCCTCAAGGTCGTCGCGCCCTATAGCGCGGCGGATCACAAAGGTCTGCTCAAGGCGGCCATTCGCGATCCCAATCCCGTGATCGTGCTTGAGCACGAGCTGCTTTACGGCCAGTCTTTCGACGTGCCGAGCGCGCCCGATTGGATCGTGCCCATCGGCAAGGCGCGAATCGCGCGGGTGGGCAAGGACGTGACCGTTGTCGCATTCTCGCGCATGGTCGGGGTCGCGCTCGAAGCGGCGCAGATTTTGGCCGAGGAGGGCATCGACGCCGAGATCGTCGATTTGCGCACCATTCGCCCGCTCGATGTGGCGGCCATCGTGGCCTCGGTGAAAAAAACCAACCGCTTGGTCTCGGTCGAGGAAGGCTGGCCAGTGTGCGGGATCGGCGCGGAAATGGCGGCGATTGCCATGGAGCACGCCTTCGACCATCTCGATGCGCCGTTGGTGCGCGTGACCGGCGCGGACGTGCCCATGCCCTATGCCGCCAATCTCGAGAAGCTCGCCCTGCCGCAGGTGGACGACATCGTCGCCGCGTGCAAACGGGTCTCCTACCGGAGCTGAGGCCATGACCATCAAGATAACGATGCCCGCGCTTTCTCCGACCATGACGGAAGGCGCCATCGCCAAGTGGCACAAGCGCGAGGGCGATGCGGTCAAATCCGGCGATGTCATCGCCGAGGTCGAGACCGACAAGGCGACGGTCGAGGTCGAGGCGTCCGAGGACGGCATTCTCGGTCGCATCGTCCAGCCGGCAGGCGCAAAGGGCGTCAAGGTCAACGAGACGATTGCGCTCTTGCTCGAAGAAGGCGAGGCGGTGGGTGCGTTGCAGGGCACCGAGGCCGCGGATACGCCTCCCGCGGCCGCGAAGCCGGCGCCGATTTCTCCGGCGCCTGTCACTACTCCGCTCGGACCCCCACCCCCACCATCTTCTCGCGCGCCTTCTTCTGGCGCGGCGGTCGCAGCCTCGAACAATGGTGTCGAACGGCAGTTCGTTTCCCCACTTGCCCGAAGAATGGCGGAACAGGCGGGGGTCGATTTGGGCGTGCTCAAGGGCTCGGGCCCGCACGGCCGAATCGTAAAATCGGATATCGAGGCCGCGCTCGCCGGCCGGGTGGCCCCGCCGCGCCCCACCGCGCCCCCGACAGCGCAAGCCTCACCCATCGCCGCGCAGAAGGCGCTGGCGCCCCGCGGGGCGCCACC
>JBJXGH010000142.1:0-34616 GCA_046153685.1 Alphaproteobacteria bacterium | reverse complement strand
ATCTCGCCGAAATCAGATGGCGCGCTCGTGTGGCCCCGCGGGTCGCTTCGTACATCTCGACCGCGTCGTGGAAACCCGACACCGAGTGCAACTCCGTCGCATCGTCGCGCAACACCAGGCGCGCGAGAGCGGCGATCAGCGCTTTATCGTCGCCCCCCCGCGCCAGATACGCATCGGCCGCGCCGAGCGCGCGTCGGTCGCTCGGCACGGTACGCATGGCGTCACGTCCGCGCCCGGTTTTTGCGGCTTGGCGGTCGGCATTGCGAGCGGCGATTGCGCGTTCCATTTCGGCCAGCAAGGCCTTGGGTGCTTGCGGCAAATCCGGAAATTCAGACGCGGGCGTCGCGCTATGCACCATCTTGCCCATGGCCGTTCGGCATTCGGGCCCAGTGTGCCATGACAAAAGCCCCAATACCTTGTGCCGAAGATCGACCTCGTCGTGACCGATCAGATAGCGGCGCACGGCGATGCCGTTCTGGATATGCGTGTCGAGGGGGTTGCCGTAATTCGAGCGCACGTGAAACGTGGCGCCCGCGATACCCAGGGCTTCGCCGGCGCCGGAAAGCGACAGTCCCGCTTCGATGGCTTTCGTGAGCGGTTCGGGAATCGCATCGTAATCGGTGAGGGCGGAAAGGCTTTCGGCCAGGCGCGCGATGGCCGCATCCTCGTCCGGCCCCGTGGCGAGGCGCGGCTTCCGCGCGAGAGCGCGCGCGACGAGGATTTCGAGATTGGGAAGGCGCGCATAGACGTCGAGCTTGTTGCGGAAATAATTGGACTCGGTGTCCGAGCGCATGACGGAAATCGGGCACATGGCGAGCCAACGCGCGACCGGACGCAGGACGACCGGCGCCCATTCCCAGCCGATGACGTCGAGCGTGCGCATCGTCAGCCCGACATAAAGCGGATAATGGTCGTCGATCGGCTGGCGGCGAAGAGCGATCTCGTTGAGGGCGAAGATCGCCTCGGCTCGTTTGCCGGCGGCCAGCAGGGCGACAAGGTGCTTTTCCGCGACGTTCGGCACGAAACCATCCATGGCGCCAAGCAAGGCCGCGCCGTCGGCCAGGGCAGGATCGGGCTCGATATGCGCCAAGGCATAGGGCCCGCCTTCGGGCGCATGGATATGGCGATTGGCGAGCGCCGCCGCCTGCACGACGGCAAGCTCGTCCTCGCCCCCCCGGCGTCCGGCATCGATGAGCGCGTGCAGGCCGGCAATGGGGTGCAGGGGGCCGCCGTGGTGATCGATCTGGATTTCGCTCGACCGGCAGACGGCGAGGGCGGCGGCGACATAGAGAGAGGCGGGCTTGGCGCCCCGCGCGAGCTGGGCGCGCGTCGCGGCAACCATGGCCCCGGGCGCCGTATCCTCGATGACGCGCACGAGGTTTTCCATCGCGGCGGGAAACTCGACAGGGCGGACCATCGCTAGATTTCCTTTCGGCGTCGCTTACCAGGAAAAGATCGTCAGATTTATTCAAGACGGCCAGGATCATTAAAGACACTTCCGCCCGGCGGCGCCAGCCCCGCGGCGGGCTTTGCGGCCCCTTCGCGCTCTTCACATAATTTCACCTTGGCCGCGATTTCCCGAAACAGGCCCGTGCCAATATCTCCTTGAGGACGCCCTCCCGGGCGCCCCTTCGGTACGGGAGAATTCGATGAACGATTTTGCGAATAATTTCGCCGCCCAGCCGCGTCATCGCGGGCGGTGGCGGCATGTCAGGCGCGGTGTCTTCGGCGGGGCGATGGCCTTTGCCCTCGCTGGAATTCCGGCGTCCGTGGCCTTCGCTCAGCCCCATTTTGGCCATTGGGGCGGCGCGCACGATATCGAAAGCGCACAGGAAATGGCGGCCCTTCGCGTCAAACACATGCTGAAGCGCGTCGATGCCACGCCCGAGCAGCTGACCAAGATCAAGGCGATCACCGAGGCGGCGGTCAAGGATACGTTTCCCTTGCGCGAACAACGCGCCGCGGCGCGCGCCGATGCGCATAAGCTGCTCGCCGCCCCGGCCATCGACCGCGCGGCGGTTGAGGCTGTGCGGGCGCGCCAGGTGGCCCTGCACGATCAGGCATCCAAGCGTATGATGCAGGCATTGTTCGATGCAGCCGAGGTGCTGACCCCGGCCCAGCGCGAGAAACTCGCCAAGAACATGGCGGAACGCGGCGGTCGCGGCCACATGTAGGCTCGGCCGAATTCACGGGAGACTGGCATCATGGCCGCGCGCGTGCTGATCATTGACGACGACCAGCGCCTCGCGGCCATGCTGTCGGAATATTTGCGCGCCGCGGGCTTTGTGGTCGAACACCAAGCAGACGGCGCGGGCGGCCTCTGCGCCGCCCAACGCACGGCTTTCGAAGCCGTGGTGCTCGACATCATGCTTCCCGATTTCGACGGCTTCGAGGTCTGCCGGCGTTTGCGGGCGTTTTCGGACGTGCCGGTTCTGATGCTAACCGCGCGCGGCGATGAAACCGACAGGATCGTCGGCCTTGAGCTCGGCGCCGACGATTATTTACCCAAGCCCTTCAATCCCCGCGAATTGCTCGCGCGTCTCAAGGCCATACTCAGACGAAGGAGCGGTGCCGCGCGCGCCGCGCCACCTTTGCGCTTCGGGCGCATCGAAATCGATCGCGCCGCGCGCGAATTGCGCCTCGACGGCGAAGCCTGTTCCTTGACGAGCTATCAGTTCGATCTGCTCGTGGCGCTGGCGGAGAACGCCGGGCGGGTGCTGTCGCGCGAGCGTCTGCTCGATCTCGTGAAGGGCGAAACGCTGGAGGCCTTCGACCGCTCGATCGACGTGCACGTCTCGCGGATTCGCGCCGCCATCGAACGGGACCCGCGCCATCCGCGCCGCATCATCACCGTGCGCGGCACGGGCTATGTCTTCGCGCGCCTTCAGGACGAGGAGCGCTGAGCCATGGGCAGGCGGCTATTCTGGCGCATCTATCTCACGCTGCTCGCGAGCCTCGTCGCACTGACGATTCTTGGCGGCGCGCTGTGGCGCATGAGCAGCGAGCCGCCGCCGCGCCCTGCGCGCGAGATCGTCGCGCGCATGCTCGATTCCCTGTTGCCGCCCGCCAACGCGCCGGTGGAGGAACAGGCCGCGGCGCTCGGGCGGGTCGCCCAGGCCTTCGGCGGCGATGTCGCGCTTTATGCGCCGGACGGCGCGCGCCTCGCCCGGATCGGTGCGGAATTGCCCGCGCCGCGCGATGTGCCGCGCCGGAGCACATTCTTTCCCCCCTACCACGGCCAATGGCTGCTCGCCTTGCCCGATGGCCGGCAGGTCGTCGCGCGCCTGCCCCGGCCGCCGGGCGAGCCGCGCTGGGCATTGCTGCGCTTTCTCGCCATTGGCGCGCTTGCGGTCGCGCTTGCCGCCTATCCGGTCGTGCGCCGCCTGACCCGGCGCTTGGAGAAATTGCGCGGCGGCGTCGAGTCTTGGGGCGCTGGCGATCTGTCGGTCCGAATTCCGGCCGAGGGGCGCGACGAGGTCGCGGCGTTGGCGCGGAGCTTCAACGAGGCGGCGGTTCGCATCGAAAAACTCGTCGAGGCGCACAAGACCCTTCTCGCCAATGTCAGCCACGAGCTGCGTTCGCCCCTTGCGCGCCTGCGCCTCGGCATAGAGATGCTGCCGGGCGCGCGCGATCCGGCATTGGCGGCGGAGCTCGCGCGCAATCTCAGCGAGCTCGATCAATTGGTCGAAGAGGTCCTGCTGACCAGCCGGCTTGAGCATGTCGCCGGACTCGAGCGTTTCGAGCGCGTGGACTTGCTGGCACTTGCCGCCGAGGAGGGCGCGCGCGCAAACGCCGTGGTCTCGGGTCAACCCATGGACGTCGTGGGCGATCCGCGCCTGTTGCGGCGTCTTGTGCGCAATCTGTTGGACAATGCCGGCAAGCACGGCGCGCCGCCGACCGAGGTCGAAGTGCGCCAAGAGCAAGGCGGCGTCGTGCGCCTTGAGGTCTGCGACGCAGGGTGCGCGCTCGCGGGCTTGAGCGCCGAGGAACGCGCAGCCCTGTTCGAGCCATTCCGCCGCGCGCCGGGCGCGCCCGAGGCTTCGGGAAGTTGGGGCTTGGGCCTATCGCTCGTCCGGCGCATCGCCGAACGCCATGGCGGGCGCGTTTGGTGCGAGGCGCGCGAGGGCGGTGGCGCGCGCTTTGCCGTCGAATTGCCGAACGCGGCCGCGGCCTAGGCCGGCACGATGCGCGCGTAGGCGGGCAGGGTCAGGAAATCCGCGAACTCCGTGGCGGTCACGAAATTCTCGACCATCTCGGCCGCATCGCGGAATCTACCCTTGGCGACCCGCTCGGCGCCGACCATGGGCTCGATCTTTGCCATCTCCTCGGCCAGGAATTTCCGGACCAAGGCCGCGTCGATAACAGCGCCGCCGGCGATGCGGCAGCCGTGCCTCAGCCATTGCCAGACCTGGGCGCGGCTGATTTCGGCGGTCGCGGCGTCTTCCATGAGATTGTAGATCGGCACGCAGCCAAGGCCGCGCAGCCAGGCTTCGACGTAGAGCACGCAGACATTGAGATTGTGGCGCAGGCCCTTCTCGCTGATCGTGCCCTCAGGCACCGCGAGCAGATCCTTCGCCGACACGGTCACGTCGGCGCGCAGTTTCGCCAATTGATTGGCGCCGGGCATCATTCGGTCGAAGACCTCGCGCGCGACGGCGACCAGGCCCGGATGCGCGACCCAGGTGCCGTCATGGCCGTCGCCGGCCTCGCGCTCCTTGTCGGCGCGCACCTTGGCGATGGCGGCATCGTTCGCGGCCGCGTCGTTGCGAATCGGAATCTGCGCCGCCATGCCGCCCATGGCGTGCGCTCCGCGTCGATGGCAGGTCTTGATCAGAAGCTGGCTGTACGAGCGCAGAAAATGGCTCAACATCGTGACCTGATCGCGATCGGGCAGGACGAAATCGCTCCGGTTGCGGAACTTCTTGATGAACGAAAAAATGTAATCCCATCGGCCGCAATTGAGGCCGACGGCGTGCTCGCGCAATGCGTGGAGGATCTCGTCCATCTCGAAGGTGGCCATGATCGTCTCGATCAGCACGGTCGCCTTGATCGTGCCGCGCGGGAAGCCGAGGGTGTCTTGCGCAAACACGAAGACGTCGTTCCACAGCTGGGCTTCCTCGTGGGCTTCGAGCTTGGGCAGATAGAAATACGGCCCCGTGCCGCGCGCCGCGAGGGTTTTCGCGTTGTGGAAGAAATAGAGTCCGAAATCGAACAACGCGCCCGACATGGGCCGGCCCGCCACGCGCAGGTGATTTTCCGGCAGATGCCAGCCGCGCGGCCGGACGATCAGGGTCGCGGTCTTGGTGTTGGGCCTATATTCCTTGCCCGATTCGGGGTCGGTGAAGGCGATGGCGCCGGATGCCGCGTCGCGGAGATTGATCTGGCCCTGAATCTGGTTGTCCCAGGTGGGGGTGTTCGAGTCCTCGAAATCCGCCATGAAGTGCGTCGCGCCCGAGTTGAGCGCGTTGATCACCATCTTGCGGTCCACGGGGCCGGTGATCTCGACGCGGCGATCGGCGAGGTCCGCCGGAACGGCGGAGATTTTCCAGTCGCCCGCGCGCACCGCCGCCGTCTCGTCGCGGAAATCGGGCAGCCAGCCGCCGTCGATCTTGCGCTGCAATTCGGCGCGGCGCGCGAGCAGGGCATGGCGCCGCTCGCCAAATTGCCGCTCAAGCGCGACGAGGAAGGCGAGCGCCTCGGGCGTCAGGACGGATTCGTATCCGGGTTTGATTGCTCCGCGCAGCTCGAAATCCTGCGCGCTGGCGGGGCGGGACGCGGCTCGTGACATGGTGGGAAACGCTCCGGAAATGCGATGGCCAGAAGTGCAATGAAGTGGCAAGACAACAATATTCGGCGGTCTTGGGCGGCGGAAAAGCGATATGGCACGGTGCCGCCTGGACGGCAAGTGTTGCATCGCAAACTCGAAAAAAATTAAGGGAAATATGATCTCTGTGTTTCTATTGTTGCGGCGCAGCAACAAAATTTGGCAGGCCTTGCCGCTCGGCGGGAAGGGCCTTAGCGTCGCCCTCATCTCGCCATTTCCCCGCCACTCCCGAACTCAAAGGGTCGCTCGCCGGTGCCTTTCGGTCTTTTGAAATACGGCCTATCCAGGCGCCATCCCGAGCCGCGGCGCATCCCGCCGACGCCCGATTTGAAGCCGTCCTACGACGTGGTGATCGTCGGCGGCGGCGGGCATGGCTTGGCGGCCGCCTATTATCTCTCGCACGTTCACGGCATCCGCAACGTAGCCGTACTCGAGAAGGGTTATCTCGCCAGCGGCAACACGGCGCGCAATACGACGATCATTCGCGCGAATTATCTCACTCCGGAAGGGGTGCGCTTCTACGGTGAATCCGTTTCACTTTACAAGGAACTGTCCGAGACGCTCGATTTCAACATTATGTACTCCGAGCGCGGCCATTTGACTCTGGCGCACACGGACGCCTCCGTGCGCACCATGCGCTGGCGCGCCGAGGTCAATACACATTGCGGCGTTCAGTCGGAACTGATCTGGCCGGACGAGATCCGCCGGCTGTGCCCGTCCATGAATCTATCGGACAAAGCGCGCTATCCCGTGCTTGGGGCCCTGCTTCATCCGCCGGGCTCGATCGCGCGGCACGACGCCGTGGCTTGGGGGTACGCCATCCGCGCGGCCGAGCGCGGGGTGGAGATACATCAGCAAACCGAAGTGACCGGGCTGCGCATCGAGGGCGACCGGGTGGTGGGCGTTGAAACCAATCGTGGCTTCGTCGGCGCAGGTAAAGTGTTGCAGGCAGTCGCGGGGTCGAGTACGCGCCTCGCCGACATGGCGGGCCTGCGCCTGCCGATTCGTACCGTCCCGCTACAAGCCTGCGTGTCGCAGCCGCTCAAGCGCTTTCTCGACCCGATCATCGTATCGGGCTCCCTTCACGTGTACATCTCGCAATCGGCGCGCGGCGAATTGGTCATGGGCGGCTCGACCGATCCCTATTCGCTCTATTCCTCGCGTTCGACGCTCGATTTCAAGGAAGGCCTGCTCGCGCACATGCTTGAGCTGTTCCCGTTCCTCGCCGAAGTAAAGCTGCTCCGCCAATGGGCGGGCATGGCCGACATGACGCCCGATTTCAGCCCGATCATGGGCCCGACGCCGCTGGCCAACTACTACATCGATGCGGGCTGGGGCACTTGGGGCTTCAAGGCGACGCCGGTGTGCGGCAAGCGCATGGCCGAAACCATCGCGACGGGCCGCGCGCCCGATATTCTCGACGCCTTCCGCCTGTCGCGCTTCGCCGAGTTCCAGCAGGTCGGCGAGCGCGGCGCGGCGGCGGTCGGACATTGATGGCAGCGGAGGCCAAGGCGTGAAGATCATGAACTGCCCGCTCAACGGACCGCGCAATATCTCCGAATTCATCTCGGCGGGCGAGGTCAAGGCGATGCCCGATCCCGTGCGTGCGAGCGATGCCGAATGGGCCGATTACGTCTTCACCCAGTCGAACAAGGCGGGCGTGGTGCGCGAATGGTGGTGCCACGTGCCGACCTCGTATTGGTTCATCGCCGAGCGCGACGCCTCGACCGACACCATCCTCAAGACCTATCCCCCAGGCGAAGTATTCGCCGAACGGCGCGATTTCGCGCCGATTTTCGAGGCGTGAGCGCGGACGCATGAGTCAAGCCTTCCGCCTACCGCCGCAAAAGGGCGAGCGCATCGACCGCACCCGGTCGATCGCGTTCTCTTTCGAGGGGCGCACCTATCCGGGTTTCGCGGGCGATACGATAGCCAGCGCCCTTCTGGCCAATGGCGTGCGCACGCTCTCGCGCTCCTTCAAATATCGCCGGCCGCGCGGCGTTCTCTCCATGGCGGGGCAGGACGCCAACACCCTCGTGCAATTGCCCGACGAACCGAACGTGGCCGCCGACCTCCACGCCGTGACCCAAGGGCTCGAGGTGCGCGGGCAAAACTTCACCGGCTCGCTTGAGCGCGATTGGAGCGCGCGACCGTTGTCTTGGCTCGCGCGCTTCATGCCGGTCGGATTCTACTACAAGGCGTTCTACAAGCGCGGCGCCTGGAAGCGTTGGGAGCCCTTCATCCGCGCGCGCGCGGGGCTTGGCGAGGTCAATCTCGACGCCCATCACGCCTATTACGACAAGGCCTATGGCTTTTGCGATCTGCTGGTGGCGGGCGGCGGGCCTGCGGGCATGGCGGCGGCGGTGGAAGCGGGCAGGGCTGGGCTCGATGTCGTGCTTGTCGATGAGAACCCGACGCTTGGGGGCTCGCTGTCCTATGCGCGCCTCGACGCCGAGGGCGAATTGGCCGCCCGTCGCCGCGCCTCGCTCGAAAGCGCGCTCCGCACAATGCCAAACGTCGCGGTCATGAACGGAGCGATGTGCCAGGGTTGGTTCGCCGATCATTGGCTGCCCGTCATCCAGGGTCAAAGATTGCACAAGATTCGCGCGCGCCGCGTCGTCGTCGCCACGGGTTCGATGGAACAGCCCGCGGTGTTTCGCAACAACGATCTGCCGGGGATCATGCTCGGCAGCGCCGCCCAGCGGCTCATTCGTCTTTACGGCGTAAAGCCGGGAACGCGCGCGGTGGTGATCGCGGGCAATCCGGACGCCTATGGCGTGGCGCTCGATTTACTGGATGCGGGTATCGAGATCGCGGCCGTGCTGGAATTGCGCGCGGGCCCGCCCGAGGACGCGCGCATGGCGGCGGTCAAGGCGCGCGGCGTGGCGATCTTCGCGCGCCACGCGCCGTGGGAGGCGGTCGCGAACGCGCGCGGCGCGGTCGCGGGACTGCTGGCCGCGCGCGTGATCGGCCAGGGCAAGTGCGAAAAGCCCGATGTGCGGCTCGACTGCGATCTTGTGTGCGTGTCGGTCGGCTATGCGCCCGCCGCCCATCTTCTGCACCATGCGGGCGCGCGCGTGGGCTATGACCGCTCGGCGGCAACCTTCGTCGTCAAAAACCACCCGCCCGAGGTCCGTCCGGCGGGTTCGGTCGATGGTGCCTACGAGGTCGATACCGCCATCGCCGATGGACGGCGCGCGGGATGGGAAGCCGCGCGCGCGCTCGATGCGATCCAGGAGGAGGACGGGCCGCCCTCGCCGCTCAAGGTGGCTGCAGGATGGAATCATCCCTGGCCGATTTTTCCGCACCCCAAGGGTAAGGACTTCGTTGATTTCGACGAGGATTTGCATGTCGCCGATATCCGCAACGCGGTGGCGGAGGGCTACGAGCACGTCGAGTTGGTGAAACGCTTTTCCACGGCCGGCATGGGGCCCTCGCAAGGCCGGCACTCGGCGTTGAATCTTGCGCGTCTGGTGGCCGAGGCCGGCGGCCGCGATCTCGAAATCGTGGGGCAAACGACGGTGCGCCCGCCGGTTTCCGCCGAGAAGTTCGGCCATTTGGCGGGGCGCGGCTTCGAGCCGGTGCGCCTGACCGCGATGCATGCCCGGCATGTCGAGCTCGGGGCCCAGATGATGCCCGCGGGTCTGTGGCTGCGTCCGGCCTATTACGGGGCACCGCAGGAACGCGAGGAGCGAATCGCCTCCGAGGTCGGGGCGGTGCGCACCGGCGTGGGCTTGATCGATGTTTCGACGCTCGGCGGCCTCGATGTGCGCGGCCCCGATGCGGCCGAATTTCTCGAACGCCTCTATACCTTCGCCTACAAGAAACAACAGCTCGGGCGCGCGCGCTACGTGCTGATGTGCGATCCGATGGGCGCCATCATCGATGACGGCGTCGCCTGCCGCTTTCACGACCGGCATTTCTACGTGACCGCGACCACCACGGGGGTCGATCGGGTCTATCAGCAGATGCTGTTCTGGAACGCCCAGTGGCGGCTCGATGTCGACGTGGCCAATGTCACTTCCGCCTATGCGGGGGTCAATCTGGCCGGGCCGAAATCGCGCGCGGTGCTCGCGCGCCTGTGCAAGGACGCGGACCTTTCGGCCGCTGCGTTCCCGTATATGGGCGTGCGCGAGGCGGTGGTCGCGGGCATCCCCGCGCGCCTGTTGCGCGTTGGCTTCGTGGGCGAGCTTGGCTACGAGATCCACGTTCCGGCAAGCCAGGGCGAGGCGCTGTGGGACGCTCTGTTGTATGCCGGACGCAATTTCGGCATCCGCGCCTTCGGCGTCGAGGCGCAGCGCGTGCTTCGTCTCGAAAAGGGCCATATCATCGTCGGCCAGGACACGGACGCCGAAACCACGCCCGAAGACGCCGATATGGGTTGGGCGATCGCGCGCAAAAAGCCGTTCTTCATCGGCGGGCGCGCCATCGATATCCAGGCGCGCGCGGGCCTTAGGCGCAAGCTCGCGGGCTTCGTCATGCCCTTGGATTCGCCGTTGGTGCCGGAGGAAAGCCATTTGGTGATACGCGATGATCTGATCGTCGGACGCGTGACCTCGATCGCGCGTTCGGCGGCGCTGGGCAAGATCGTCGGTCTTGCCTTCGTGGCGCCCGACCAAGCCAATCCGGGCACGCGCATCGCGGTCAAGGCCGCGGGCGGCGTGCTGGTCGAGGCCGAGATCGCGTCCTTGCCGTTCTACGATCCCAAGGGCGAACGGCAGGACATGTGACCATGGCCAATTCCGGTCCCACCGATTTCGCCCGCCGCAGCTTCGTCTATCGCCGCTTGAAGCAGCGTGGCGCCGCGTTCGCCGAACTCGACGGCGCCGCGATGGCAATGCGCTGCGGGACGGAAGGCGAAGACGCGCGCGCGGCGGGTGCGCTGAGTCTGGCCGATCTGTCGGTTTTGCCGCGCTGGGGGTTCAAGGGCAGGAGCGCGCTCGATTGGCTGCGCGTGCAAGGCGTGCGCGGCATGGAAGCCGACAACGCCTCGACCGCGCAATATGACGGCGCGCGCGCCTTGCGCCTGTCGCCGGGCGAGGTATTGCTTTTGCCGGGTCTTGAAGGACGGAGCGTTTTTCTCGCGCGCATCGCCTCCGCCTGGTCGCTCGATACCGCCCCCGGCACCTATGCCGTGCCGCGCGCCGACAGCCATTATTGGTTCGTCGTCGCCGGCGTTCATGCGGCGGCGATGTTCGCCAAGCTGTGCGGGGTCGATCTGCGCCCGGCGAAATTCGCGGATGGCCGCATCGCGCAAACCTCGATCGCACGTTCCAACGCCATCGTCGCGCGCCGCGATCTGGGCGCCACGCCGGCCTACGATATTTTGGGCGACAGCGCCTCGGCTGGCTTCATGTGGGCATCCCTTGAGGATGCGATGATCGAATTCGGCGGCCGCGCGGTCGGGCTCAATGCGCTGCGCGCGCTCGCGCCGCATCCGGCGTGACGGATGCCGCGCCGTGCTCCTATAATCGCGCCCATCCCGTGACCGGAGGCATCCCATGTGTGGCATTGTCGGCCTGTTCCTGAAGAATCCGGCCCTGCAAAGCCAGCTCGGCCGGCATATCTCGGCCATGCTGATCGGCATGACCGATCGCGGGCCCGATAGCGCGGGTGTGGCGGTCTATCATCGTCCGGTCGAGCATGGTTCGAGCAAATTCACCCTGTTCCACGATGACGCGAACTATCACTGGCGCGCCATGGCCGGGCGGCTGTCCGACGAGCTAAGCGTTGAATCGGATGTCGAGGTGCGCGCGGCCCATGCGGTTTTGACCGCGAAGGCGCCGGAGAAGGCGGTGGCCGACTGGCTGCTTGCCCATTGTCCCGACGTGCGCATCATGGGCTACGGCCATCTGATGGAAGTCTATAAGGAAAAGGGCCGGCCCAAGGACGTCGTGCGCCGCCATGGCATCGAGGCCATGGAAGGCACGCACGCCATCGGCCATACGCGCATGGCGACCGAAAGCATCGTGACGACCGAACACTCCCACCCCTTCACCGCCGCTTCCGATATGTGCCTCGTGCACAACGGCTCGTTATCGAACCACAACCGGCTGCGCGAATGGCTGAAACGCCGGGGCCAGCGATTCGAAACCGACAACGACAGCGAGGTGGCGGCGCGCTACTTCGCCTATCGCATGTCCGAGGGCGCCACGCTCGAAGAGGCGATGGCGGCGGGCCTCAAGGATCTGGACGGCTTCTTTACGTTCACCATGGGCACGCGCGACGGTTTTGCCGTGTTGCGCGACGGCATTGCGTGCAAGCCCGCCGTCCTCGCCGAAACCGACGATTGGGTGGCCATGGCGTCCGAGTACCGCAGCCTTGCCGATTTGCCGGGAGTCGAGAATGCGCGGGTCTGGGAGCCCGCGCCCGCGGTCGTTTACACTTGGCGCGTCGGACATTAGCACCATGCAGATCGTCGACCTTGCCCGGTCCGATGTGCGGACACTCAATCAACGCCTCCACCAGCTGCCGCGCGACACCAATGAGCGCGCGTGGCGCATCCTCAATCCCCGCGGCGCGCACGCGGTGGCCGTCGGCCTGAATCTGGCCGTCGAAATCCACGTCGAGGGCCATGTCGGCTATTACTGCGCGGGCATGAACAAGGAAGCCACTGTGGTGATCCACGGCCAATGCGGCTGGGGGGTGGGCGAAAACATCATGAGCGGCTTGGTGCGCGTGACCGGCAATGCCTCGCAGGCGGCCGGCGCCTCGGGCCATGGCGGTATGGTCGTCATCGAGGGCGATGCGGGTCCGCGCTGCGGCATTTCGATGAAGGGCGTGGACATCGTCGTCGGCGGCTCGATCGGCAATTTCAGCGCCTTCATGGCGCAGGCGGGCAATCTCGTGGTCTGCGGCGACGCGGGCGATGCGCTCGGGGATTCATTGTACGAGGCCGATCTTTACGTTCAGGGTAAGGTTGCAAGCCTGGGCGCGGACTGCGTGGAGAAGAAAATGACTCCCAAGGACGTAAAAATCGTCGCGGCCCTATTGGTCAAGGCCGGAATCAAGGCCGATGCCGCGCGCTTTCGTCATTACGGCTCGGCGCGCAAGCTCTATCACTTCAACGTCGATCACGCCGATGCCTACTAGGCGCTCCCGGCCCGCGAAGCCGCGCGCCGCCAAATCGGCGCGCCCGGCAAAGGCCGCCGCGACGGGCTTGGCCGCCAAGCTGGGGGCCATAGATGCCAATCTCTTGCGCCCCTCCGCGGCGTTTCCGCCCCAGGTGATCGCGGAAATCCACCGTGCGGCCGATCAGGGCCTTTACGAGATTCGCGGTTTCGGCACCAAGCGGAAATTGCCGACCTTCGACGATCTGTTGCTGCTCGGCGCGTCCGTCTCGCGCTATCCGCTCGAGGGATACCGCGAGAAGTGCGACACCAATGTAGTGCTCGGCACGCGCTTTGCGAAAAAGCCCATCGAACTCAAGATTCCGATCACGGTCGCGGGCATGAGCTTCGGCTCGCTGTCGGCGAACGCCAAGGAATCGATCGGCCGGGCCTGCACCGCCATGGGTACGAGCTCGACCACGGGCGATGGCGGCATGACGGAGGAAGAACGGCGCGCCTCCAAGACGCTTGTCTATCAGGTTCTGCCCTCGCGCTACGGTCTCAATCCCGACGATTTGCGCCGGTGCGACGCCATCGAAGTCGTGATCGGCCAAGGGGCGAAGCCGGGTGGGGGCGGTATGTTGCTCGGCCAGAAGATCAGTCCGCGCGTCGCCAAGATGCGGACCCTGCCCCAGGGAATCGACCAGCGCAGCGCGTCCCGCCATCCCGATTGGACCGGTCCCGACGATCTGACCATCAAACTCCAGGAACTGCGCGAAATCACGGATTGGGAAAAGCCGATTTACGTCAAGATCGGCGCGACGCGGACCTATTTCGACACCCAGCTCGCGGTCAAGGCGGGCGCGGACGTGATCGTGCTCGACGGCATGCAGGGCGGCACGGGCGCGACGCAGGACGTGTTCATCGAGCATGTCGGCATCCCGACCTTGCCGGCATTGCGCTTGGCGGTCGATGCGCTCACGGAACTCGACATGCATCGCAAGGTGCAACTCATCGTCTCGGGCGGCATCCGCTCGGGTGCCGATGTCGCCAAGGCCTTGGCGATGGGTGCGGATGCCGTGTCCATCGGCTCGGCCGTGCTCGTGGCGCTGGGTTGCAACAGGCCGGTTCACGTCGAGGAATACCGCGCGCTCGGCACCGAGCCCGGATTCTGCCACCACTGCCATACGGGGCGTTGCCCGGTCGGCGTCACCACCCAGGACGAAAAATTGCAGGCCCGGCTCGATCCCGAGCGCGGCGGGCGGTGGCTGCGCAATTATCTGTCCACGCTTACCCTCGAACTCCAAACCATGGCCCGTGCCTGCGGCAAGACGCACGTGCTCAATCTCGAGCCCGAGGATTTGGTTGCCCTGACGGTCGAGGCTGCGGCCATGGCGCGCGTGCCGCTTGCGGGCACGAAATGGATACCCGGGCAGGGAGGGTATTGAGGCTTAGGGCCCGGCGCCGGGCCTTAATCCGAGGCGCCGAAGAACAACGATAAAATCACGACAGGGAGGAACCGATGGCCACCGATTTGGCCGCGCTCGCCAAGCAAAGAAAAATCCAATACTTCCTCATCAGCTATGTCGATCTGTTCGGCGCGCTGCGTGCCAAGTTGGTACCGGCGCGCGCCATCGGCGAGATGCAGAAATCGGGGGCTGGTTTCGCGGGTTTTGCCACTTGGCTAGACATGTCGCCCGCCGATTCCGACATGTTCGCCGTGCCCGATCCCGACAGCCTCATCCAATTGCCGTGGAAGCCCGAAGTCGGCTGGCTGGCCTCCGAGATCGTGATGGATGGCAAGACGGTTGCCCATTCGCCGCGCGGCGTGCTGAAGGCCCAGATCGCGCGCGCGGCCAAGCTCGGACAGCGGATGAAGACGGGCGTCGAGTGCGAATTCTTCCTCGTGACCCCCGACGGGCGCGCCATTGCCGATGCGCGCGACACCCAGTCCAAGCCTTGTTACGACCAATCGGCATTGATGCGCCGCTACGACGTGATCACCGAGATATGCGACGCCATGATCGCGCTCGGCTGGGGGCCGTATCAGAACGACCACGAGGACGCCAACGGCCAGTTCGAGATGAACTGGGATTACGACGATTGCCTCGTCACCGCCGACCGTCACGTATTCTTCAAGTACATGGTCAAGAGCATCGCCGAAAAACACGGTCTGCGCGCGACCTTCATGCCCAAGCCGTTCCTGAATTTGACCGGCAGCGGCTGCCACGCCCATGTTTCGGTTTGGGACAAGTCGGGCAAGAACAATCTGTTCCACGACGCCAAGGGTGAACTCGGATTGTCCAAGCTCGCCTATCATTTCCTGGGCGGCGTCCTTCATTCGGCGGAGGCGCTGTGCGCGCTGTTCAATCCGACGATCAATTCCTTCAAGCGCATCAACGCACCGGTCACGCTCTCGGGCGCCACCTGGGCGCCCAACACGGTGACCTATGGTGGCAATAACCGCACGCACATGGTGCGCATTCCCGATGCCGGACGGTTCGAGCTTCGCCTCATGGACGGCGCCGCCAATCCCTATCTGATGCAGGCTGGCGTGCTGGCGGCGGGCCTCGACGGCGTTGCCGAGCGGCGCGATCCGGGCAAGCGCCTGGATATCAATATGTATACCCACGGCCACACCGTGAAGGGGGTCAAGCGCCTGCCGCTCAACATGCTCGATGCCATTCGGCTGTTCGAAAAAAACCAGGTGTTGCGCGCGGGCTTGGGCGATGCCTTCGTCGACAGCTACGCCAAGCTCAAACACGAAGAATGGCGGCGCTTTGCAGGCTCGCTCACTCCTTGGGAAATCGACAACACGATCGATTGCTGAACGGCGTGCGTCAGACAACAAAAGGCCCCGCGCGCGAGGGGTAATTTCGTTCGTGCCGGACTTCGCGGCAAATGGGGGAGGCGGTCATGGCGGGATTCGTATCGCTGCGTTCCACGCTCTATGGCGGCGAGGTGCCGCAATTCTCGGCCGACGTGCCGAGCCTGCTCGGCGTTCCGATCGCGCGCACGGCGGCCGATCTCGCAGGCGCGGATGTCGCCATCATCGGCATTCCCCAGGGCGGTCTCGCCTCGCCGGGACGATTGACCAATGAGTGGTCGGATTACGGTCGCGCCATTGATCAGATGCGTCTGCAATCCCTGCGCTACGGCGGTTACCTACCGGAGTACGACCTCGACGTCTTCGATCATCTGAAGGTCGTCGATTGGGGCAATGCGGAAATCCCGAAGGACGATCCTGAACGCGCCAGCGAGAACGTGGTGCGCATGGTGGCCGAGGCGCTGGACGCGGGCTGCCGGGTGATTACCGTCGGCGGTTGCGTGCCGACGGCGAATTATGCGGTCGCCAAGGGTGTGGCGCGCGCGACCAAGGGCAAGATCGGCACCATCAGCCTCGATGCCCACGGCGATTGTCTCGATACGCTGTCGCCGGCCATCGGGCGGGCACGCCCGGGGCCCGGGACCTGGCAGCGCCGGCTGTGGGAGCATTGCCAGAACGTCGATCCCGCCAGGCACGTCGAGATCGGCATGCGGGGCCCGCGCAATGTGCGCGAAATGGTCGAGACCTATCGCCGAAACGGCGCGCGGCTGTACCCCGCCGCGACCGTGCGTCAATCGGGCATGGCGACGATCTGCGCCGAGGCTTTTCCGCACGCCTTCGACGGCATGGAGCGCACCTGGTTTTCGCTGTGCATGGACGTGCTCGATATCGGCGCCATCCCCGATTGGGGCGACGAGCCGATGGGCCTGTCGGCAATCGATGTCGTCGAGGCGACGCACGAGGCGGCCAAGCGTGGACTCGACGTCATGGCGCTGCATTTCGTCGCCCCCGATTCCCCGGGCGCGCAACGCCTTGCCTGCTACATCCTGGTTTATCTGATGGCGGGCTGGGTCATGCACGATAACCCTCAAGCTGGAACGGCGCGGCCATGAATCGTGGCTGTCTTGCGAGGGCAGCCGCGCGCTCGCCATCGCTGAGCCAGCGCGCGGCCAAGGCGAAATTGGCCCCGGCGCCCGGATACCCGGCATCCGAAGCTGCCGCGAGGCAGCGATAGGCTTCGACGATGTCGCGCGCGACGCCGATGCCCGCGAAATGCAAGATGCCGAGGGTATGAATCGCGCCGATGGCGCCCGCGCGCGCCGCATCCTCTATCAGCCGCGCCGCCCGCCAGACGTCCTTCGGCACGCCGCGACCATTCAGATAGCGCAGGCCCGCGAGATACTTCGCATTCCCATCGCCCGCCATCCCGGCCTTCAGCAAATGCGCGATGGGTACAAGATCGCTCGCCGCCGACAGGCGAGCGGCAATGGTGTCGGATTGCATGGCATGGACCTCCTATCGCCACGATGGCGGAGGCTGGAGAATGGCCGGGGCGGGCGCTAACGTCAGTGACACCAATCACAGGCGGCGCGACACACGCGGGACGAACCGAAGGAATAGGGGAATACATGGCATACGAACGGGTTCTGGTGACCGGAGGCAGTGGACTGCTCGGCCGTTATGTCGTCGAGGAACTGCGCAAGAACGGCCACGGCGTGAGCGTGCTCGACAAAAAGCCACCCGCCCAAGGCGTGCCGTATATCGAGGCCGATATCATGGATTTGCCGGCGGTCGAGCGGGCGGTGGCGGCGCACGATGCGGTCGTGCATCTCGCCGGCATCGATTTGGCCATCACGGTCCCGGGCGACGACTATGTGCGCGTAAATGCCATGGGCACATGGCACGTGCTGCAATCTGCCGAGAAGGCGGGATTGCGCAAGGTGGTCGCCTGTTCCTCGGTGGCGGCGACCGGGCTTGGCGAGATGCGTTTCGATTTTCCGCCGCAATATCTGCCCGTTGACGAGGCCCATCCCTCGCGCCCGGTGCATCCCTACAGCGTCTCGAAACGCCTAGTGGAGGAAATCGCGCTGTCCTTCGTCCGGCGCGGTACGCTCGATGTCATCTGTTTGCGACCCGTCCTCGTGCTGTTTCCCCATCTCGTCGAATGGGTCGTGCGCCGCGAGCGCAGCGGGTTTCGCTGGATCTACTATTACGTGACGCCCGAGGACACCGCGCGCGCCTTCCGTCTGGCCCTTGAGGCGACGAATGTGCGTTACGACACGCTATTCGTGACCGCAACCGATAACGCGAGCGAGTACACCACTCTGGAGATGATCGCGCGCAACCGCGTGACGCCATTTCCCGAGATTCGCGCACCCGCGCTCTATTCCTGCTTTCCCCGCGCCTCGGTCTTCGACCCCGAGCGCGCCAAACGCGTGATCGGCTTCGAAACCACAACCGATTGGTTGCGTATCTCCGAAGCCGCGCGCAAGGCCTAGGCCATGGCGAAATTCGCGCGTGTGGTCGTGACGGGCGGCAGCGGCCGGCTGGGACGTTTTGTTTTGGCCGAACTCGCGGCCGCAGGGCACGGTGTCGTCGATTTCGACCTGGCGCCGCCCGGTTCGCCCGCGCCCGACGCCATTCCCTTCATCGCGGGCAGCGTGCTCGATTTGCCCGCGCTCGCCCGCGCCTTCAAGGGCGCGGATGCGGTGGTGCACTTGGCGGCGCTCGATTGGATCGCCAAGGCGGCGGGCGAGGATTTCATCCACGTCAATGTCCAAGGCACATGGAATGTCCTGCAAGCGGCCGAAGCGGCGGGGGTGCGCCGAATCGTGACCACGTCGAGCATTTCCGCGACAGGCATCGAGGATTTGCGCGCTGATTGGCGGCCCGCCTATCTGCCCATGGACGAGGCGCACGAGATTCGCCCCGTCGAGCCCTATAGCGTCTCCAAACAGGTGGTCGAGAATCTTTCGCTGTCCTTCGCGCGTCGCGGCGCGATGGCGGTTGCCTGCTTGCGCCCGATGGGTGTGGCGGTGGGCGCGTCATTGCCGCGCTTTGTGGCGCTGGCGGCGGACACATCGAAGCCTTGGTTCAATGCGTATGTCACGCCCGAGGATAACGCGCGCTGCTTTCGCTTGGCGCTCGAAGCCGATTCGGGACCTTGGGCGCTCGCCTTCGTGACGGCCGCCGACGTGGCTTCGGAGGAAAACACGGTCGATCTTGCGCGTCGGGTCTGGGGTGCGACGCCGCCGCTGAAGGCGCCCGCGCTGTACCAGCGGTTCCCGCGCGCCTCTCTGGTGTCGGGCGAGGCGGCCAAGCGGTTGTTCGGCTTCGAGGCGTCGAGCGATTGGCTGGCGCTGCGCAAGTCCACCGGCAACTAGCCGACGCGATATTTCGCGACCGTTTCCTCGTTGAGCGTGACGCCGAGGCCCGGACCTTGGGGAACGCGCACGCGGCCGTCCGCCTCGATGGGAAATTCCTCGCGCGTCATCCCCCAGCGCAGCGGCGAGGGGGCGATCGAATATTCTAGCCATTCCTCGACGTCGTGCTGAGCGAGGAAGGCGAGATTGGTCGCGAGCAGGATATTCGACTTGTAGCCGTGGGGTATGATGCGCCGGCGATGGGCCTTGGCAAACGCGGCGGTGCGGCGGAACTCGGTGATGCCGCCGACATAGGTCATATCCGGTTGCAGGATTTCGACCTTGCCGCGAATCGCCATGTCCTGGAACTCGAAGCGCGTGGTCAGGCCCATATCGCCGCCGGTGATGGGAATGCCGCGCTCGGAAAGGCGCGCATAGCCATCGAGATCGTCCATCGGCAGGGGCGCCTCCAGCCATTCGATGCCGATTTCGCGGAACAGCGCCCAATGCGGCTCGACCTCGTCCGCCGATTTCCAGACGCCGTAGGCGTCGATCATGATCGTAACCGCGCTCCCGACGTGATCGCGCGCCGCGCGCAGGATGCGCTCGACCAAGGCGCGGTCATGGCGCCAGTTTGCATCCGAGCACAGCTTGATCGCCCGCGCGCCACGGGCGAGACCCGCATCGATCACGCGCTTGACCGAATCCGCCGTATCGCCGAGGCGCACGAGGGTCGTATAGGCGCGTACCCGGTCGCGCCTTGGCGTGCCGAGCAAGGCCGCGACCGACTTTCCCGCCGCCTTGCCGCGGATGTCCCACAGGGCGATGTCGATCCCGGAGAGCGCATGAACAAGGATTCCGCGCCGTCCCGCGTGAAGCGTCGCCGCGTACACCCGGTCCCACGACGCCTCGGGATCGCCCAAGGGATCCTGGCCCTCATACAGCGAGAACAAGGGCGGCCAGGTGACCGAGGGGCGACCGTGAACGAGGGCCTTGATGACCTCGGGCGCGCTGTCGATTTCGGCGATGCCTTCGATGCCGGCATCGGTTGCGACCCGCACCAGGCAGCCCACATAGGCGCCGTCATAGGTCACTTTGCTCGGGAGCGGCACGCGCAGATCGACGATATCGATGGCGGTGATTTTCATGTCGTGCCTCCCTTGGCCAGGCGCGCTAATATGCGCCTGCGGCCGGTGGGCGGGCAATGGTACGGTGGGGAGAACCATGGAAGGCTGGATTGCACGCAGCGACCTGATCGAGCCCCGCGCGCTCAAGGAAATGTCGCGGCGTTCGGACGTCCTCGGAATCCTTCAACTCGCCAGTCAATACTGCGCCCTCGTGCTTGGTGCATTCGCCATCGACGCGCTATGGGGCAGTTGGTGGTGCGTGCCGGTATTCCTGTTCCAAGGCGCGGTGCTTTGGGGTTACGGCTATGCAGGCCAGCACGAATTGTTACACCGGACGGTTTTCACCGTTCGCCGGGCGAACGACTGGGCCGGATACCTCGCGGGTTTCCTGCGCTTCTTCCCGACCGATTATTCGCGCGCCTGGCACTTCGTCCACCACCGCAATACCAAAGACCCCGATAAGGATTCCGAACTCATCGGCACCACGCCCCTGACCGTCGGCAGTTATCTCTTGTTCCTGAGCGGCGTCGATTATTTGTGGTGGCGCAGCCTGATTCTGCTGCGCTGCGCCGCCGGACGGCGCACGGAGCCGTATTTCTCCGATACCGAGTTCCGCCCCTTGGTCGTGGAGGCGCGCGTCCATCTCGTGCTTTATGCAGTGATTCTCGCGGCGTCGGTTTGGTTCGGGACTTGGGCGGCGTTGCAGTACTGGATCGGCCCCTTGCTGGTCGCGACGCCGTTCTATCGCTTGTATCTCGTCGCCGAGCATTACGGCCGGCCGCAAATACCCAACGATATTTTGCGCAACACGCGCACAACCCGGGCAGGGCCGATTCTGCGCTGGCTGATGTGGAACATGCCCTACCATACCGAGCACCATCTGTTTCCGGGCGTGCCGTTCCACCGCTTGGGCGCCTTGTCGCGCACGCTGCGCGCGTCCAGCCATCCGGCGGTGGCCGCGAATGTGATCGGCGCGGGCCATCTGTCGATCGGGTGGATGATGCTGCGCGGGCTGCTGCGCGGGGACCGAGCCATCGCCTATCGTTGAGGTAGAAATTTTCGAAACGGGGAAAAGAATATGCGCGACGGCATCGCGCGCCTCGGGCTGTTGTGCCCGATCGGCGGCGGGGAATACGAATATCACCAGTTCGCCGAAGCGGTGAACTATCGGATGCGGCCGTATATGGTCGTGGCTTGGCACGCGGGCGGCGATGACAATCACGACCCCGAGGCCTTGCGCCAGACGGGCGGGCTCGACCGCTTGCGCGAAAGCGCGCGCGTCGTTCTGCCCCTAAAGCCCGATGTCGGAGTCTGGGCGTGCACCAGCGGCAGCTTCATCTCCGGTCGCAAGGCGGCGGAGGCCCAGACGGACGCGATTTCCGCCGTGCTCGGCGTACCCGCGACCAGCACCTCGCTGGCCTTCGCGCACGCAGCGCGGCGCGTGGGGGCCAAGCGCGTGGCGGTGCTTGCGTCCTATCCCCAGGCGACGGCGCGCGCCTTCGCCGACTTCCTGATTGAATTCGGCCTCGGCATCGCTCATCTCGAGTGGATGGATGCGCCCGGAGGGCGCGACGCTTTTTTCATGTCGCTCGATGCGTTCGCGGCGGCCGCACGCAAGGTCGATCGCCCCGATATCGACGCCTTCGCCATTCCCGATACGGCGGTTGCGGCATTTTCGCTGATCGAAGATTTGGAGCGCGAGCTGGGCAAGCCCGTTCTGACCGCAAACCAGGTGACGATCTGGCACGCCCTATCGCTCGCCGGTTGGCGCGAGGGAGTGCCCGGCTATGGGCGGCTGCTCGCGTCCTTCTAGGCTCGACCTTTCCGCTGGTCTCACGCCAGTTGCGTCGGCGGCGCCACGACTTGCGCGGCCAGACCATGGCCCATGACCTCAATGGCGAGGGCGGTTCCGCGCGCCGAGTAGTCCCGCAAGACAAAGGCCAGCGCCAGGCGCGCGCCCGTGCGATGACCGAAGGCGACCGAAGTCGTCATGCCCACGATCTTCTCGCACGCGCGCACCGTATCGGTTCCCACGGGGTCGAGATCGCGCGGCGCGGCCTTATCGTCCACGCGCAAAAGAACCAGCACGTTTTCCGGTTCGGCGGCGGCGAGGAGGGCCTTGCGGCCGATGAACTCGCCCTTTTCCGGGGCGGCGAAATGCGCCAAGCCGACGGATTTCGGTGCCGTCGCCGCGCCGAAATCGACGCCCCAGCGCGGCATGCCCATTTCGATGCGCAGGGTATCGAAGGCGCGCGCGCCCGCGTGCTTGAGGCCATGTTCGCGCCCCGCGGCGCTTACCGCTTCGAACACGGCGAGCATATAAGGCGCCTCGGCATGGATTTCCCAGCCCGGCGCGCCGACGGCGGAGAGGCGGATGATGTGCACCGGCACGAGGCCGATGGTCGCGGCGCGAATCTCGCCGCGCTTCATGAGGCCGGGCGCCAGCACTCCGACCGCTTCGAGAATGGCCTGAGCATGGGGACCCGCGAGCAGGAGCGTGCCGCGCGCGCCCGTGACATTGGCCACCTCGACATTCGCCCCCGCCACATGGCGGTCGAGCAAATCGCCGAGATGTTGTTCGAGCAGCGCCGAGCCCGTGATCCAGAACCGGTCCCGCCCCTGGCGCAGTACCGCGACATAGGCCGCGGTCTTGCCCTTAGGCGAAAGAACGAGGGACGGGCCGCCTGAACCGATATCCGGTAGGCGATTGGCGCACATCCGATCGAGGGCTTCCGCCGCTCGCGCGCCCGAAACCTCGAATTTCGCCAGACTCGACAAATCGAACAGCGCCGCCGCGCGCGCCGCGGCCATGGCTTCCTGGGCGACATGGGGGAACCAATTGGCGCGGGCATAACTCGGCTCGTCCTCGGCGACCACGCCGGGCGGGGCGTACCAATTGGGCACTTCCCAGCCATTGCGCGCCGCAAATACCGCGCCCAGCTCGCGCTGGCGGCCGTAGATTGTGCTCACGCGCGCGCCGCGCGCGACGGGGTGTTCTTCGTGTGGATAGGCGACGCTGAATTCGTGAACATAGGCGGCGCGCGTCGAATCCATGGTGAATTCGCCGGTGGCGTAGCCGCCATAGCGCCGCAGATCGAAAGCGGTCAGGTCGATTTCGGGCTCGCCGCCGACAATCCATTCCGCAAGGCGCGAATTGAGCGCGCCCGAAAGACCGAAGCCCGCGAAGTACCCGCCGTTCATCCAATAATTGGATAGACCCGGCACCGGACCGATGACCGGGTTGCCATCCGGCGAGCGCATCAGGGGGCCGTTGATCACGCGTTTTACGCCGAGCTTGGCCAAGAGCGGAATGCGCGCGACCGCGCGCTCGAAGGCGTGGCTCACGCGTTCGAGGTCGGGCACGAGCAATTCCTGATCGAAGCCGGGCGGCGTCGAAGTCTTCGCCCAAAACACCGGCTCCTCGTCGAACAGTCCGAGCAGAAGGCTGTTCCGTTCCTGACGCAAGTACAGCGGCGCCGAGATATCGCGGAGGATGGGCAGTTCCGCCTTGTTTTCGGCGATGCCTTCGACCGCCTCGGTCACCAGATATTGGCGTTCCATCGGCACGACGGGCGGGTGATAGCCGACCATCGCCGCGATCTCGCGTCCCCATAGCCCGGCCGCGTTCACCACCACCTCGCAGACGATGACGCCCTTGTCGGTTTCCACGCGCCATTGGCCGTTCGCGCGCACGGTGCCGGTGACGCGGGTATGGCGATAGATCTCGGCGCCCTTCGCGCGCGCCTGACGGGCCAGGGCGTTGGTGATGCTCGCGGGGTCGATATAGCCGTCATCGCGCGTCCATGCGGCGGACAGAATGCCGCCCATTTCCATGTACGGCAGAAGGTCGCACGCCTGTTTGGGGCTGATCAATTCCATGCCCATGCCGAGCAGCTTGGCCTTGGCGCAGGCGCGCTTGTGCTCTTCCTCGTGATCGCGATTGATCGAGAGCCGGATGCCGCCGCATTTGTGGAAACCCACGTCCTCGCCGGTTTCGCGCGCGAAATCTTGGTAGAATCGCGTGGATTCGAGATAGATGCGCGAGGTGGTGTAACCCGTCGAATAATGCGGCGTGTTGCCTGCCGCGTGCCAGGTCGAACCGGAAGTGAGTTCGCCCTTCTCGACCAGAACCGAATCGGTCCAACCCAAGCGCGCGAGATGGTAGAGCAACGCGCAACCGGCGATGCCGCCGCCGATGACGACGACACGGGCATGGGTCTTCATGGCGCGGTCTCCCCCTTCAATTTCTGGCCGTCGGGGATATTATCAGCCGTGACCCGGCGTGCCCATGTCGTCATCGAGAGGGCCGCTTTCAGGGGAGCGTGATCGAGGGACCGCCATGCCGAAAGCGCTGACGACCGAGCAGCTTGCCGCCTACCGGCGCGACGGTTTCGTCTTTCCCGTGCGCGCGCTGGGGGAGGCGGACGCCGGGGGGTATGCGGCGAAAGTGGACGAGTTCGAGGCACGCACGGGACATCTCGCGTCGAAGAAGTTGCGCACCAAGGCCCATCTTCTCGTGCCCTGGCTGGCCGATCTCGTGCGCCACCCGCGCATTCTGGACGCGGTCGAGGATGTTCTCGGTCCCGATATCCTGTGTTGGGGCTGCGGCCTCTTCGTCAAACGGGGGCGCGATCCGGCTTTCGTGTCTTGGCATCAGGACACCTGGTATTGGAGCTGGCAGCCGAAAGAGGCGGTGACGGTGTGGCTCGCCTTTACGAAAACCGATCCCGAGAATGGCGCGGTGCGCTATGTGGCGGGCTCGCATCTTCTTCCCATTGCGGCACACGATTGGACCGACAAGGCGAGCAATTTGCTGACCACGTCGCTCGAAGTCGCGGGCGGACTCGACGAATCCCAGGCGGTCGACACGCGCCTGCGGCCGGGCGAGATGATCCTCCACCACGAGCGCGTGGTGCACGGCTCGGCGCCCAATCGCTCGGACGCCCCGCGCATCGGATTTTCAATCCAGTACATCGCGACCAGCCTGAAGGAAACCGCCATACCCCGGACGAGTGCTTCGCTCGTTCGCGGCGTGGATCGGTTCAAGAATTTCGAGCCCGAACCCGTGCCCCAATCCGAGTTCGACCCGGCGGGCGTCGCCGCTTTCGAGCACGCCCAGGCCCTTTACCGCGAGGCCGCGAAGCATTTGCGCCGCGAGGCGTTTCGCGCCTGAACCGCCGAGTGCCATCGCCCGCGCCTAGCATTGACACCCCTCCGGCCGGGTGGTTCTCTCGCTATGCTGTGCAATCGGCGGTATCGGATTGCGATAATCGCCATGTGCCAGAACATTCAGCGGGGACGTCCCTTATGCCAGATTGCCTGCTCGTCGCCGACAAGGGTCCAGCGCGGGTCCTGACGCTCAATCGGCCGCATGTGCTCAATGCGCTCGATGCCGAATTGCGCACCGCGATTTCGCGCGAGCTGCGCCGCGCCAATGCCGACAAATCGGTGCGCGCCGTCATCATCACCGGGGCCGGCCCGCGCGGCTTCTGCTCGGGCCAGGACTTGAACGAGGGCAAGGAGCAGACGGCGGTGAGCGCCGCGGAATGGCAGCGCTCATGGGCGGACTTCACCCATTCTTTTCTCGAGACCAACAAGCCGATCATCGCCGCCATCAATGGCGTGTCGGCCGGCGGCGGTTTCGTCATGGCGGCCCTGGCCGATATCAAGGTCATGGCGCGCGACGCACGCTTCATCATGGCCGAGGTCAATATCGGCCTGCCCTCGATCATCGGCTCGTGGCTGCTGATGAAGCAGGTCTTCCTGTCGCGCACGGTCGATATCGTGCTGTCGGGCCGCGATATTCCAGCGCACGAGGCCAAGGCGATCGGCTTCGTCCACGAAGTGGTCGAGAAGGAAGACGTCATGGCCCGCGCGCAATCGCTGGCCGAGGAATTGGCGAAGAAAAAACCCTCGCCCATGCGCCTTACCATCGGGCGCATGCGCGAAGTGCTGTTGAAGGATTGGCCGTCCCTTGAGGAAGCGGCGCTGCGCTATCAAAGCGAGGCCGTGGCGTCAGGCGAGCCGCAGCGCGTGCAAGCGCGCTTTCTCGCCGAGCGCGCCGCGCGCGCCAAGGCCTGAGGCGCGAGGAGAAAGTCATGAACAAATTCATCAAGACGCGCATTCAGGACGAAATCGGCATCATCACGCTCGACCGGGCCGAAACCATGAATGCCTGGCACCAGCCGATGCGACTTGAGGTGTCGGCGGCGCTGCGGGCCTTCAACGCCGATCCCAAGGCCAAGGCGGTGATCCTCACCGGCGCCGGCGACCGCGCGTGGTCGGCGGGCCAGGATCTGGCCGAGACCATGCAGATCAAGGGCGGCGCCGAGGGCGAGGCCTGGGCCCGGCAGTGGATCGATTTCTACAATTCCCTGCGTCACATGGATAAGGCCGTGGTCGCGGCGCTCAACGGCGTGGCGGCGGGTTCGGCCTATCAGTACGCCATGCTGTGCGATATTCGCGTCGGCCATGCGGGGTCGCGCATGGGCCAGCCCGAAATCAACTCGGGCATCACCAGCGTGAGCGGCCCGTGGATCATGTACGACCGCATCGGTCGCAGCCGCACGATCGAGCTGACCCTGCGCGGGCGCATGATGGATGGCGCCGAGGCGCACGAAATCGGCATCATCCATTACCTGGTGCCGCAAGGCGAGGTGATGGCGAAATCGATGGAAGTCGCCAAGTCCCTGGCCGCCAAGGCACCCTTGGCGATGAAGCTGACCAAGCAGCGTTTCCGCGAGATGACCGAGGCCGGCTTCGAGGATGCCATGTCGGCCAACCGGCGGATCAATGCCGAGAACTACGCCTCGGGCGAACCGCAGGAGGCGATGCGCGAGTTCTTCGAGGAACGCGCGCGGAAGAAGGCCGAGCAATCCGGCGCGAAACCAAAGCCGGCCGGGGCGGAAGTCTGGACGGTCGATCGGGCGAAATCGCCCAAGAAGGCGGCGTCGGCGAAGAAGGCGCCCGTGAAGAAGGTTGCGGCG
The DNA here is from genome assembly GCA_046153685.1 of Alphaproteobacteria bacterium. Classification (GTDB taxonomy): domain Bacteria; phylum Pseudomonadota; class Alphaproteobacteria; order CADEGL01; family CADEGL01; genus CAMAPP01. Next base: position 7,441 of record JBJXGH010000142.1, on the reverse strand, counting down.
AAGAAGGCATCCGCGAAGAAGGCACCTGTAAAGCGCGCCGCGGCGAAGAAATCTCCGGCGAGGAAGGCGGCCGCGAAATCGGCAGCCCGCAAGCCCGCGAAAAAGAAAGCGGCGCGCAAGGCCGCGCCCAAGAAGACCGTGCGCAAGGCCGCGCCGAAAAAGGCCAAGGCGCGCGCGGCTTCCAAAACAAGCGCGCGTAAGTCCGCGCGCCGGGGTGCCAAGCGACGCCGCTAGTTTTCGGGCAATGCACGCGCGATCGATCGCCCGCGGCGCTTTGGCTCCGCGGGCGATTGCGTTTCGCTCTTGGTTGGATGGGGAATCCGGGACATGGGCCAATTCGACGCGCTTTTGAAGCCGCTCAAGCTACGCAATCTCACGATTCGCAATCGCGTGCTGTCCACCGCGCACGCCTCGGGCTTCGGGCAAGACGGCAATCCCGGCGAACGCTATCAGCTCTATCACGAGGAGAAGGCCAAGGGCGGCGTGGGCCTCACGATTTTCGGCGGCTCCTCGGCGGTGGCGATCGATTCGCCCGGCTATATGCGCCAGATCTATGTCGGGGACGACGCGGTCATCCCCTATTTTCAGGCCTTCGCCGACCGCGTGCATCGCCACGGCGCGGCGATCATGATTCAGCTGACCCATATCGGCCGCAAGATCGGCTGGGATCACACGCACTGGTTCTGGCCCATAGGGCCGAGCCGCCGGCACGAGCCGCTGCACCGCGCCTTCCCGAAGGAAATGGAAGACTGGGACATCCGCCGGGTGGTCAAGGCCTTCGGCCAGGCGGCGCTGCGCTGCAAGCAGGGCGGTCTTGATGGCGTGCAGATCATGGGCGCGGGCACGCATCTGATCGATCAGTTCTGGAGTCCGCTGGCGAACGCACGCACCGATAAATATGGCGGCAGCCTCGAAAACCGCATGCGCTTCGGTCTCGAAGTTCTCGCGGAGGTGCGCAAGCAGGTCGGCGAGGATTACGTCATCGGTCTCAAGATGATCGGCGACGAAATGATCGAGGGTGGCCTCACGCCCGAGGACTGCGTCAGGATCGCTTCAACCTATGCCAAGACCGGCATGCTCGATTTCATCGACGTGGTGGCGGGCACGGCCTTCAATCTCATCCACCGCGCCTATCACATTCCCGGCATGTGGGCGCCCATCGCGCCCTATCTCAAGCTTGCCGGCGCGATCAAGGCCGAAGTCGATATCCCCATCTTCCACGGCAGCCGCGTGCTCGATATTCAAACCGCCGCGCGCGTGATCGAGGACGGGCACGCCGACATGGTTGGCATGACACGCGCGCATTTTGCCGACCCGCACCTCGTCAACAAGCTGCGTGCCGGACAGATCGACGACATCCGGCAATGCGTCGGCGCATCCTATTGCAATGACCGCTCCTCGACGGGCCGTGAGATCGTCTGCATCCAGAACGCCGCGACCGGCAAGGAAGGGGTTTTGCCCCACACGCTGGATAGGGCGCCGGCCAGAAAGGCCGTCGTCGTCGTGGGCGGCGGGCCGGGGGGGCTCGAGGCGGCGCGCGTCTCGGCCGAGCGCGGGCATAGGGTCGTGCTGTTCGAAGCATCGAAGCGCCTGGGCGGGCAGATCAATATCGCGTCCCGGGGCACCTGGCGCGAGGCGCTGTCGGGTATTCCGCGCTGGCTCGAGCAACGGACACGCAAGCTCGGTGTCGATATCCGTCTCGAGACGGAGGCGAGCGCCGACATCGTGCTTGCCGAGAAGCCCGACATCGTCGTAATTGCGACGGGCGGCGATCCTGCGATCGGCTGCTTCAAGGGTATCGAGCACGCGACGAGTACTTGGGACATCCTGGAGGGTCGCGCGCGCATCGCGGAGAACGTGCTGATCTTCGACGATTGCGGCGACCACCAGGCGCCGTCCACGGCCGAGGTTATCGCCAAGCGCGGCGGACGGGTGGAATACGTGACCCCCGACCGGATGGCGCTGCAAAAGATCGGCTACAACAATCTCGGCATCCACATGCGCGAGCTGCACCGCATGGGCGTGGTCATCACCACCGATACGCGGCTCGTCGCCTTGTCGCGCGACGGCAACCGGCTCTTGGCGGTGCTGCGCGACGATTACACCGAGACCGAGGAGGAGCGCGCGATCGATCAGGTCGTGGCCGAATACGGCACCAAGCCGCGCGATGGATTGTATTGGGAGTTGCGGCCGCGCTCGCGGAATCTGGGCGAGGTCGATCCGGACCGCTTCGCCGCGGGCTTGCCCCAGATCGCGGTGAACAATCCACACGGGTCGTTCATGTTGTTCCGCGTGGGCGACGCCGTGGCGTCGCGCAATGTGCATGCCGCCATTCACGATTCTCTGCGCCTCGCCAAGGACTTCTGAGCGGTCCGGTCGGATTTGCAACGCGGCGCGCCGTGGTCGATAATCGCGTCATTCGGCGCGCCAAAGGGCGCACCCAAGGGAGGAAGCGATGAAAAAAAACACGACGACGCGCAAGCGGAGCGTGAGCCGCCGCGGATTTCTGGCCGGCACCGCCGCCGCGGGCACGGCCGTGGCCGGTCCGCTCATTCTCACGCCCGGCCTGGCCAAGGCCGCGCCTAAGCTCGTCTTCGCGCTATGGGGTGGAAATTATCAGGAGGCGATGGAAACGGCATTCTTGAAGCCGTTCACGAAGGAAACCGGGATCGAGATCGTGGTCGCGGGCGCGCCCGACATGGCCAAGGTGCGCGCGCAAATCAAATCCAAATCCATCGAGTGGGATCTGATCATTCCAACTTCGGGCTGGCTGACCGCGGGCGAGAAGGAAGGCGTGTGGGAGCCGATCGACTACAAGCAGGTCGATGTGTCCGACACCATGCCCGGCTCCAAGCGTAATCATTCCGTCGCCTATATCACGGTCGCGGGCGGCATTGCCTACCACCAAGACCGCAACGGCGCCGAAGGTAAGCACCCGACCACCTTCGCCGAGTTCTGGAACCCGGCCAAGTTTCCCGGTCGACGGGGCCTGCGCACGCGGCCGAGCGAAACGCTGGAAATGGCCCTGATCGGCGACGGCGTGCCACCCGACAAGGTTTATCCCATGGATGTCGACCGGGCCTTCAAGGCGCTCGATAGATTGAAGCCCCAGATCAATCAGTGGATTTCGGCCACGCCCAAGACCATCGAACTCATCCTGCAGAACGAGACCGATTTCACCTATACCTATAACGGCCGCATCTTCGCCTTCCGCAAGCAAGGCCTGCCGGTCAATTTCTCCTACAAGCAGAATCTCTTGTTCATGGACTGGGTCACGATCCTCAAGGGTGCGCCCAACAGGGACGCGGCCATGCGCCTCGTCGCCTACATCATGAAACCCGAGGCGCAGACGGCGTTCGGCAATATCATCGCCTATAGCCCGACCAAGCTTAAGGCGATCGAGAAATGCGATCCCGAAGTGAGGAAATTCTTCCCCGACATGAACAACCCCAACCATCTCAATTTGACGCTGCACATGGATTGGTGGACCGAGCGCGAGGAAGAATTGCAGAAGCGCTTCAAGGAATGGCAGATCACCTAAGTTTCGAGCGATCACTCGCGCGGGCCGGGAGCAATCCCGGCCCGTTTTTTTTAGGAAGCCGCGCTCGACGCGGCCGCGCCGGGCGGGGCCAGAACGACCGCCGCCTTGCGCGCGCCGAGAATTTCGATCGCGAGCGGCGTTCCTGGCGCGGCGAGAGCCGCGGGCAGGGAGGCGAAGGCGAGCGCACGCCCTGCTTCCTGCGCGCACGAACCCGACCCCTCGAGGCCAATGGCGCGGTCGCCGTCGAAGACGGCGTCGTTCTGATGGGGCGGGATATCGCTCGACACCTCGATCCAAGCCAGGCGCCGGGCGGGGCCGCGCGCGCGTTCACCGTGTGCCGCGTCGCGGCCGATGTAATCGCGCTTTTGCCAAGCGATGCTCGCCGCCAATGCGGATTCGCCGGCCGTCGTCGCGGAATCTATGTCGAGTCCTCGCCGCGCGACGCCGTTCCAGAGCCGCAGGGCGTCGAGCGCGCGCAGGCCGATCTCGCGCACGCCCGCGGCGCGGAAATGGCCGTGCAAGGCTGCAAGGCACTCGATCGCGATCGTCAGCAGGAAGCCGTCGGTGCCGTACGCGGTGCCGCGCATCGCCATGGCCCGAACGCGGCCGGCCGCGATATCATGCGCGCGCCCCGCTTCGGGCGGTCGATCGAGCAGGCGGGGCGTGCCGGGACCGACGAGCAGCAGCGCGCCGTCGCGATTCGTGCGATTTTCCAAGCGTGCGTCGATGCCGGGTGGGATATGGCGCCACAGCCAGTCGAAATCGCGGTCCTCGTGTTCGGGCGGGCCGAACAGCACGTAGCGGTCTTGGGTCCAGCGCGCGCCTAGGAGCCACGCGGCAATGCGGCCCTGCGGGGTGAGAAACACCAAGGGTGCAACAGAGCCGTCCGTCGCCGGCAGCGCCGAGGCTGCCAATCGTTCGAGCGCCGCGCGCGCATCCGTGCCGACGAGCGCGAATTTGGAAAAACTGGTGGCGTCGAACATCGCCGCATCGTTGTGCGCAGCCCATGCCTCGGCGCGCACATGCGGCCACCACTCCGGCGCGCCGAAGGCCGCGTGTTCCACCGCTTCGACCCCCGGCGGGGCGAACCACAGCGGCGCCTCCCAGCCATTGCGTGCACCGAACACGGCGCGCGCCGCAAGGTGCGCGGCATGGAGGGGGCTTGTCTTGCCGGGGCGCGCGGCGCCGCGCTCGCCATGAGGATAGTCGATGGCGCCCGCGAATTTGTGACCCGCGCGCACGACGGCGTAGGTGAAGCCCTTGGTGGCATGGGGGCCGTAGCGCTTTACGTCGATGGTTGCGCAATCGATCTCGGGCTCGCCCTCGGCGATCCATTGCGCCACGAGGCGCGTGGTCGCCGATTGCATGATGCCGGCGGCGAATCCGGCGGCCAGGTAAAAATTGCGCAGGCCTGGGACCGGGCCGCATAGTGGATTGTGATCGGGCGTTCGGCTGGTCGGCGCGTTGTAAACCATCTTGATGCCGAGTTGGCCGAGCAAGGGCACGCGGCGGATCGCGTTGTCGAGGAAGTCTTGCGAGCGTTCCCAATCGGGCGCGAAAACCTCGCGGCCGAAATCTGGCGGCACGCCGTTCTCGCCCCAGAACGCAGGCTCGTGTTCATAGACGCCTGACAGGAGGCCCATGCCTTCCTGGCGGACGTTGAAGCCGCCAAGCGGATCGCGCAGCGTCGGCAGGCGGCGTGCCAATGCCGCGACAAGCGGGCTCGGCTCGGTCACCAGATGCTGGTGAAGGAAGATCACGAAGGGCAGCTCGATGCCGAGCTTGGCCATGATTTCCGGTGCCCACATCCCAGCGGCATTGACGACGATTTCGGCCACGATGGGTCCGGCGGTGGTTTCCAGGCGCCAGCCCGAATTCGGCGTGAATGAGAGCGCCGTCACCTTGGCGCCCTGTCTGATCTTGGCGCCCAGCGCGCGGGCGCGTTCGGCCATGGCGAAGGTCACGCTCGAGGGATCGGCCGAGCCGCAGCCGGGCGTGAATGCCCCGCCCAGGACGTCGTGCAATTCGACGAAGGGAAAGAGGCGCTTGATCTCGCCGGGGTCGATAAGATGCATCTCGACGCCGAGCGCCTGCGCCTTGGCCCAGGCGCGGCGGTTCTCGATCAGGTGTTCGGGCACGGTGGCCAGGCGGATGCTGCCGGCGCGGTGATAGCCGACATCGTGGTTGCACTCGACCGCCAATTGCTCATACAGATCGGTCGTCCATTTCTGCACGCGCGTCCAAAAGGCGGAAGACGCGTAGTGCGACAGATTGCCCGCCGCGTGCCAGGTGCAGCCGGCGGTCAATTCCGCCTTCTCGACGATGAGGGTGTCGGTCCAGCCGAGCTTGGCTAAGTGATATTGGATGCCGCAGCCGACGATGCCGCCGCCGATGATGGCGACGCGGACATGGGTGGTCATGATTGTTCTCCGGCCGCGATGGTAAACGCGGCTAGGCGCCCCTAGCCAGCCAAATCCGGTCGCGATTGGCAAGCAATACTTGGCGTACTGTCGTGCGAGCGCGCCGCCATTGACTCGATGGAGGGGCAATGTTTGACTTCATTGAAATCCGCTCGAATCAAGAAGCGGTTGACAGGGACGCTGACTGACACGCGGCGGCATTGCCCCAAAGGGTGGTTCCAAGCGTCGGGGTTGTGATTTTCGACAGAATCATCACCACCCTCCGGTTCACGAGAACCGCGAGAAGCGATGAAAGCGGACCTCTGCTTGCTTTGTCGTGGTGCATCGCCAAAATTGATATTGGGAGAGCTTGATGGCTAGATCCAAGTTTACCGAAGCCAAGCGGCCGGGTGCTGGGCCGTCGCGCCGGACCTTCCTCGCCGGGTCCGGGAGCGTTCTCGCCTCCGCGGCGGTCAGCGGCCCGCTTATCCTCGTGCCGGGCAAGGCGAAGGCGTCCGCCAAGGTCGTCGTCGCGACTTGGGGCGGCGCGCTTCAGGAGGCGCTGACCAAGGCGGTGTACGAGCCGTTCACGAAGGAAACCGGCATTCCCGTCGTCGTCGGCGGTGCGCCCGACCTTGCCAAGCTGACCGCGCAGGTGAAAACCAACACCGTCGAAATCGATGTCGCGGACCTGGCCAGCGGCCAGATCGCATCGGGTAACAAGGAAGGCGTTTGGGCGCCGATCAATTACAAGATCGTGCCGCGCGAACGCATCATGGCCGAGGCGCTGCGCGACCGGCAGCTCGCCTATTACTCCTATGTGGGCGTGCTCGGCTTCGACAAGATGCGCCATCCCGAGGGCAAGCACCCGACGAACTGGGCCGAATTTTGGGATGTTAAGAAATTTCCGGGCCGCCGCGGCCTGCGCACGCGCATCAGCGAGACCCTGGAGCTCGCCCTGATGGCCGATGGCGTGGACCCCAAGAAGGTCTATCCGTGCGATATCGAGCGCGGCTTCAAGGCGCTCGACCGCATCAAGCCGCATTGCCAATGGATCGCCGAGACGCCGAAGACGGTCGAGCTCATCGTGCGCAACGAGGTCGATTTCACCTACACCTATAACGGCCGGGTCTATGGCTCGAACAAGTCCGCGAACACGACTCTCGCCTATTCGCCAAAGCAGAATTTCTTCGGCATGGGCTGGATTTCGCCGGTGTCGAAGGCGCCGAATGGCGAGAATGGCCAGAAATTGCTCGCCTTCCACATGCGCCCCGACCGTCAGGCGCATTTTGCGAACATTATTCCCTATCCGCCGACGCATATGGACGCGATGAAGCTGGTCACGGGCGACACCAAGGATTGGCTACCCAACCCGCAAGGCGCGGATGTGTGCATCGAGAACATCGATTGGTGGGGCGACAAGATCGAGGAACTCACCAAGCGGTTCAAGGAATGGCAGATCACCTGATCTGACGCGGGCAGGCGCGGGCGGGAGTTTTCC
>JBJXGH010000131.1:0-2785 GCA_046153685.1 Alphaproteobacteria bacterium | reverse complement strand
CCGCCAGGGCGATGCGCGAGCGCCCGGGCCGTATCGTGTTGATCGGTTCGGTCCTCAGCGCCTTGGCCGAGCCGAGAACGGCGGCCTACAGCGTGACCAAGGCCGGTGTTTCGGCATTGACCCGGGCGATGGCGGTGGACCTGGCATCGACGGGAATTCGGGTGAACTGCGTGGCCCCGGGTTGGGTGCGCACGGCGATGGCCGCGGCCGAAATCGATGCGGTTCCGCCCGAGGCGATGGCCCGGATCAATCCCCTCGGACGCGCCGCCGCGCCAGAGGAAATCGCCAATCTGGTTCACTACCTCCTGTTTCATGCCCCCGATTTTCTGACAGGTCAGACGATCATCATCGATGGCGGCCAGAGCGCGCGAGCGGCAACGCTCTGATTTCCGAAGGAGAACGACGTGCAGCTCTTGGATCAAGTCGCGGTTGTCACGGGAGCGGGCCAGGGCAATGGCGCGGCCATCGCCCGCGGCATGGCGTCCGCCGGCGCCAAAGTGGCGCTCGTCGATCTCGACGAAACCAAACTGCGTGGCGTCGCCGATCAGATCGCTGCGGATGGCGGGCAGGCCCTGGTCTGCCGGCACGACATCACCGACAGGACCCTCGCGCCGGCGCTCGCGGACAGGATCGCGTGCGAACTGGGCCAGGTTTCGATCCTCGTCAACAACGCCGGGGTTCTGTCCCGCAATACGATTGATGCGCCGGACTTCTTCCGCGTCTGGGACCGCACACTGGATGTCAACGTGACGGGGGCGCTCAATCTCACCTTGGCTTTCCGTCCGGCATTGCGGGCCACGAAGGGATCGATCATCAACATCACGTCGGTCGCGGCCTATGTTTCGACCAAGACGTCGATCTCCTACTCCGTATCGAAGGCGGCGCTTCACATGCTGACCAAGTCGCTCGCCATCGAGCTCGCCAGCGAAGGCATCCGTGTGAACGCGATCGCCCCGGGGCCGATCGCCACGCCGATGACGGAGGCGACGCGCGCCAATCCCGAACGCTATGGGAGTTTCATCGCGCGCATCGCTCTCGGTCGCTTCGGGGAGGCCGACGAACTCGTCGGACCCGCCATCTTCCTCGCCAGTCGGGGTGCCAGTTTCGTGACCGGCGCCACGATTGTCGCGGATGGCGGCTACCTCTTGTCGTGATGCCCGGAACGGAATGTCGGCGGCAAGTTCGCGGGGCGACTGGCATGAGCGTTTTGCGCGCCCTGATCTGCAAGCCGGCGCAGACGAAGAAACTTTTACTTTTGCAAAAGCATTAGTCTATTGCAAATCTGACCGTCGATGATACTTTAGCCCCCCGAGGGTTTGCGGCTGGCCTGGTGTTCGCCGGGCCGGCAGCGAAGCCCCACCGGGGGTTCGGGGTTGCGTCTGCCCTCACGCAAGAACATACTCAATGAGGATGACATGCGTACAGAAGCCCAATTGCGCAACATGGACGCAAGCTTCATCCACCCCTGGCATCCTTTCGACTATCTGCGGGAGAACGCTCCCGCTTTCGTCAACTCGGCCAAGGGCTGCCACCTCTATGATGCGTCCGGCAAACGCTACTTCGATGCGGTGGGAGGCCTGTGGTGCACGAATATCGGCGCGGGCCGCGAGGACATGGCCAAAGCGATCTACGATCAGGTCCTGAAGCTATCCTATGGGAATCCGTTCGGCAACCTTTCGCACGAACCGGCCGTCGAACTCTCCGAAAAGCTCGCGTCTCTGGCGCCTTCTCATCTCAATCACATCTACTACGGCTGCGGCGGATCCGACGTGATCGATTCAGCTGTCCGGATGATCCACTACTATCAGAACATTCGCGGCAAGCACAAAAAGAAGCACCTCATCTCGAGGAAGAATTCGTATCATGGCACGACCTATGTGACCCAGTCGATGGGCGCCATCGCGACGAACCGCGATGTCCAATGGGACTTCATCACGGACTGGATCCATCACGTCCGCGCGGCCTACACCTATCGTGACTGCCCGGACGGCGCGACGGAGGAAGAGTATACCGAAATCCTGGTGAAGGATTTCGAAGACAAGATCGCCGAGCTGGGCGGGCCCGATCATGTCGCCGCGTTCTTCGCCGAGCCGGTGATGGGCGGCGGCGGCGTGTTGCCACCGCCGAGGACCTATCTGAACCGCATGGCGCAGGTGTGCCGGGAGAACGACATTCTGTTCGTCGCGGACGAGGTGGTGACGGGCTTTGGCCGCCTTGGCCACTGGTTCGCATCGGAAGGAGAGTTCGGCATCAAGCCCGACATCATCGCCACAGCCAAGGGGCTGACATCGGGGTATCAGCCTCTGGGGGCGGGCTTCGTTTCCGACGAGGTTTGGGAGGTTCTGGCCGAGCCCGGTTCAGGCCGCGTGATGAGCAACGGGTTCACCTATTCCGCTCACACGGTGGCGTGCGCCGCCGCCCTGAAGAACATCGAGATCATTGAAACCGAGAACATCTTCAACAATGTCGACACGGTCGGCAGGTATTTCCAGGAGCAGATCGAAACACTCGAGGAGTTCGAGATCGTCGGAGATGCCCGGGGAATCAAATTCATGATGGGCATCGAGTACGTCTCGAACAAGACGAGCAAGGCGCATTTTCCGGCCGAAGTCGGGATCGCGGCCCGTGTTGCCAAGGAAGCCTATGCGCGCGGCGTCATCGCGCGTCCAGCCTACCACCTGAACATACTGTCGCCGGCGCTGGTCGCTACTCGCGACGACGTCGATCATTGCGTTTCGGGCCTGCGCGAGGGGATCAAGGCGGCCACTGTGGCGCTGCGCAAGGA
>JBJXGH010000129.1:0-107209 GCA_046153685.1 Alphaproteobacteria bacterium | reverse complement strand
CTACGGCCCCGCGCCACCAGAGGGGGCGGTGTATGTCCCGGCGGCGCTGTTTCCCTCGGGCGCGCGGCTCGACGGCGAGGGCATCCATCCCGTCGCGTCGGCGCTCGACGACATGTTGGCGGGAAAGCGCGAAACGGCGCTTTTCCCGAAGACAACGGGGCGCCTCGATTACGATGCGCTGGGATTGATTTTTCTGCTCCTGTCGCGCATCGAGGAACGCGGCCACCAAGCGCGCGACCGCTACGGCCGGTTCCCCTACGCCGCGTCCTTGGCGGTGCGCAAAACCGGCAAGGCGGCAAACCTGGCCGACGACGCGGCGCGCGATATCGCCGCCGCACTGTACGGCACCGACACCCCGCCCATCGCCACGCGCCACCAAATTCTCGTGACCCACGATGTCGATCGGCTCAAGGGTTATCACCGCGCCCACGAACCCTTGCGCCACGCGCTCGGCGATCTCGCGAAGCGGGGCGCGCCGGGCAAGGCATGGCACCGCCTCGTGGACGGGTATTTTTCGCGCGAGCCGTGGCGGTCGGCGCGCGCCCTGATGGCGGCGTCCGAGGCGCGCGGCCTTGCGAGTCGATTTTATTTCATGGGTCCGAGCGCCCACCCCATGGACAGTCCCTATACCGCCAGAATGCCGAAGCTTCTGGGCGCGCTGGGGCGCGAGATCGCGGCGCGCGGCCATGTCGTCGGCTTCCATCCCGGTTTCGAGACCGCGAGCGATCCCGCGCTATGGCAAGCGCAGCGCGCGGGGCTTGAGAACGCACTCGGATTTCGGGTCACGGAAGGCCGCCAGCACGTTCTGCGTTATATCGCCGAGGACACGCCCGATATCTGGAACGACGCGGGCATGGCGCTCGACGCCACGCTTGCCTGGCCCGATGCGAGCGGGTTTCGCAGCGGCACCTGCCGGCGCCATGCCGCCTATAGCTTGCGCCGACGGTGCAGCCTCGCGCTCGATCAGGTCTCGACCGCGATCATGGATTTCAGCTTCTTCGGCGGGAAGTATCGCGCCATAGAAATCGACGACGCGCTCGACGAAGCGAGAAAGGTCGCGAAGATCTGCAAGCATCACGGCGGCGCGCTGGTCATCCTTCAACATACCGGCCAGAACCGTCCGCCCCAGAGCGCGTTCTTCGAGCGCCTATTGGATTTGGCTTCATGAGCACGAAATTCTCTTCCTCTTCTTATCGCGCCCTTCTTCAAGCGTTCGCCGATCGGGACTACAAGGCAATATCCTATGCCGACGCCGATCCGGCCCGGCGCCATCTCATCCTGCGCCACGACATCGACATCTCGCTCGGAGCCGCGCTGCCGATCGCGGAGGTCGAGCACGAGGCGGGCATGGCCGCCACGTATTTCGTCATGACGCGCAGCGAAATCTACAACCCCTTCGCGCCCGACGGCGCGCGCACGCTGGCGCGCATCGCGGAGCTGGGCCACCGCATCGGCCTGCATTTCGACGCGGCACTATACGGCGCGGGGCAGCAACTCGACGACGCGGCGGCACGGGAATGCTCGGTCCTCGAGAAAATTCTGGGGCAAGACGTGTCCGTCATCAGCTTTCACCGCCCCGCACCAACCCTGGTCGGGCGCGCGGGCACGATCGCTGGACGGCGCCACGCCTATGAGCCGCGCTTTTTCGCCGCCATGGGGTATTGTTCGGATTCGCGCGGCGGTTGGCATCGGGGCGCGCCGCTGGATCACCCGGCGGTGCGGGCGGGCATGGCACTCCAATTGTTGACGCATCCAATCTGGTGGCTCGACCCGGCAGCGGACCCTGCCGAGCGCTTGGACCGCTTTCTCGACACGAAGTTCGCGACGCTCGACCGCGAGTTGGCGGAACATTGCGAGGTTCATCTCGCGGGACGGAGAGCGGTTCGATGAGTCGGGTGGGCGTAGCGGGTCTTGGCCATTGGGGGCCCAATCTCGCGCGAAATTTTCATCTTCTTGGCGCTCTCGACGCGGTGTGCGATACCCGCGAGGAATCGCGAGCGGCGGTTCTTAAAACTCTTCCGGGCGTTGCGGGACACGCCGATTTCAGCGCCATGCTGGCCTCGCCGACCATCGACGCGGTCGCGATCGCGACGCCGGCGGCAACCCACGGTGCGCTCGCCGCGCGCGCGCTGGAAGCGGGCAAGCACGTTTTCGTCGAGAAGCCCTTGTGCCTCGACTTGGTGCAGGCGCGCGCGCTGGGCGAAGACGCGGCGCGGCGCGGTCTCGTTCTGATGGTCGGGCATCTGCTGCTTTATCACCCGGCCTTCAATGCGCTCGAGCGCCTGATCGCCGACGGCAAGCTCGGGGATTTGCGCTATGCCTATTCGAACCGGCTGAGCTTGGGCAAAATTCGACGCGAGGAGAACGCCCTGTGGTCGTTCGCGCCGCACGACATCTCGATGATTCTGGCATTGGTGGGTCGGGTTCCCGTGCGCGCCATGACGAGCGGTGGCAGCTATCTGTTGCCCGGCGTCGCCGACACCACGCTTTCGCATCTTGATTTCGGCCAAGGCGTGCAAGGTCATGTCTTCGTGTCATGGCTTCACCCATACAAGGATCATCGCCTGGTGATCGTCGGCAGCAAGGGCATGGCCAGTTTCCACGACAGCCAGACAGGGGTGGAGAAACTCATGTTCTATCCCCACGGCGTCGGCTGGAACGAAGATCTGCCCACGGTTGCAAAAGCCACGGCGGAGCCCGTGCCCTACGAGAACGACGAGCCCTTGAAACGCGAATGCCGGCACTTTCTCGATTGCATCGCCGGACGCGCAAAGCCGCGTTCGGATGCCGCGGAAAGCCTTCGGGTTCTGGCCGTGCTCGATTCCTGCCAGCGCTCGCTGACCCTGGGCAGCCCCGTGGAGATCGTGGCGCCATGAGCGATCATTACATTCACCCGAGCGCGGTCGTGGACGACGGTGTCCACATCGGCGCCGGCACGAAAATCTGGCATTTCGCCCATATCCTACGCGGCGTGCGGCTTGGCGAGCGTTGCGTCATCGGCCAGAACGTGATGATCGGCCCGAACGTCGCGATCGGCCAAGGGGTCAAGATTCAGAACAATGTCTCGATCTACGAAGGCGTCGTGATCGAGGACGATGTATTCTGCGGCCCCTCCTGCGTGTTCACCAATGTTCCGACGCCGCGCGCCTTCGTCGAGCGGAAGTCGGAATTCGTGCCCACTCGCGTCCGCCAGGGCGCTTCCATCGGCGCCAACGCCACCATCATCTGCGGCGTGACCGTGGGGCGCTATGCCATGGTGGGCGCGGGCGCGGTGGTCACCCGCGATGTCCGTGATCACGAACTCGTTCACGGCAATCCCGCGCGCCCGCGCGGCTGGGTAAGCCGTACGGGCGAGGTTCTTGGCACCGATCTCGTTTGCCCGCGGACGGGCGAACACTATCGTCGCGAATCGGACGGCCTCGTCGCCGTCGAGGAGAAGGCATGAGTGACCCCGATCCGGTCATCGACCCTATCCCGTTCATGGATTTGAAGGCGCAGTACGCGCGCCTCAAACCCGAAATCGACACCGCCATTGCGCGCGTTCTGGCCCACGGACAGTTCATCCTGGGTCCGGAGGTCAGGGAATTGGAGAGCAAGCTTGCCGAACGGGCGGGCGTTACGCATTGCATTGGCGTGGCGAACGGCACGGACGCGCTGACCATCGCGCTCATGGCCGAGGGCGTAGGGCCGGGAGATGCCGTCTTTGTGCCGTCCTTCACGTTTACCGCAACGGCGGAAGCGGTGTTGATCCTCGGCGCGGCGCCGGTGTTTTGCGATGTGGATCCCAAGACATGCAATCTCGACCCGGTGGATCTCGCGCACCGTATCGCGGCGGTGCGCGCCGCGGGCAGGCTGCGGCCACGCGCGATCATCGCGGTCGATCTATTCGGCTTGCCGGCGGATTACGCCGCGCTGGAGGCGCTGGCCGGCAAGCACGCATTGTTCGTGCTGGCAGATGCCGCGCAGAGCTTCGGCGCGCGCAGCGGCAATAAGCGCGCGGGCGCGCTCGCGCCCGTCACGACGACGAGCTTCTTTCCGGCAAAGCCGCTCGGCTGCTACGGCGATGGCGGCGCCTTGCTGACCGACGACCCTGCGCGCGCGGCCCTCTATCGTTCGATGCGCGCGCACGGCACGGGCGGCGCCAAGTACGACATCGTGCGCTTGGGCTTCAACAGCCGGCTGGATACCTTGCAAGCCGCGATCCTGCTCGCAAAACTGCCCGCGCTCGACGGCGAAATCGCCGCGCGCGAGCGCTTGGCCGATCGCTATGATCAACTGCTCGCGGGCGCGGTCGAAATCCCGCCCCGTCCGGCCGATGCGGCGAGCGCCTGGGCGCAATACACGATTCAAACCAAGCGGCGCGACCACGTGGCCGCGGCGCTCAAGGCCCAGGGCATTCCGACCGCGATCTACTACCCCAAGCCCATGCATCTGCAACCCGCCTACGAGATTTACGGCGAGGGGCCGGGCTCGCTTCCCATATCCGAAGCACTCACAGGTCGCGTGTTGAGCCTACCCTTCCATGCCGATATGGATGACGCGACCGCGAGGCGCGTAGCCAGCGCCGTAAAAGCCGCCTTGGCGGATGGCTGATCTGCGGACGCTCGACGCGGCCAGCATCGAAAGCCGGGTCGATTCGTTTGTCGCCATAGCGGCCGACATCCCCGGCGAGTATTGGACCAAGGAACATTTCCTGGTCGAGCGGGCGGGAAAATGGCGCCTGTCCTTCGCCGCGTGGGAGAGCGCTACGCCCATCGCCTATGCGATTCTGTCGCAGCCCGATGCGGGGCGCGTCCATCTACATCACTTCATGGTCGCGCGTGCGCATCGCGCCAGGGGATTGGGGCGTCGCATGCTCGTGGAAATGCTGGAGCGTGCCCGCGCTTCGGGTGCGACGCGACTGACCCTCAAGGTGGCATCGGGTAATGAGCGGGCCATCGCCTTTTACCGCGCACACGGATTTCACTCCACCCACTGGGAGGGCGAATACACGGTGCTGGAGCGCGCGCTCCGCGCAGCGCCAACACGCGCAGTCGTCGCGATCCACCAGCCAAATTACCTGCCTTGGCTCGGCTATTTCCGGAAGCTGGCCGAGGCCGACGTCTTTGTATTTCTAGACAATGTCCAATTCACCAAGGGCGGATACACCAACCGGGTGCAGATCGATGCCGGTGGCGTCGCGCGCTGGCTGAGCGTGCCGATAACGGTGCGCCTCGGCATGCGCATCGATCAGATACGTCCCAGCGGGCCGGATTGGCGCGCCGCTCATCTCGACACGCTCGCGACCTACTACGCAAAGGCGCCGGCGTACCGCGAGGTACGCGGCTGGCTGGCCAAGGCATATGAACGCGTACCCGACTCGGATTTGGCGGCGATCAATCGAAACCTCGTCGAAGCGATCGCCGCGGCGCTTGGATTGACGACCCGGTTCGTCGCCTCGTCCGAAATTCCAACCGGCGACGCGGACGGCGACAGGCGCCTTGTGCGCATTGTCCAACACCTGGCACCGGGCGGTGTCTATCTGTCGGGCAAGGGCGGCGACAAATATCAGGACGCCGAGCGCTTTGCCGAAGCGGGGCTGGAGTTGCGCCATGCCGACGATCCGATACCGCGTTACGATCAGGGCGGGCACGATTTTCTTGGCGGCCTATCGGTGATCGACGCTGCTTTCCGTCTCGGCTGGGCGGGCGCGGCCGAATTGCTGCGTGTTGGCGCATGAGCGCGCTATTGCGCGTGCTGTGCCTCGATATCGAGGGTGGATTCGGCGGCTCCTCGCGCAGCCTGTTCGAATCGATCCGGCACATGGACCGCTCGGCCGTATCGGTCGAGATTTGGTGCCGGCGCGACGGGCCGGTCGTGCCGCGTTACCGAGCCCTCGGCGTTGCCTGCCGTGTCGTGCCGGCCATGGCGCATTACAGCGCCTTGCCCCAATTCTCGCGCAATCTCGCCGCGCTTGCCCACTACGTTCGGAGTTTTGCGGCATCTCGCGCATTTCGCCGGGAGCTTGCGTCCGAGACAAATGCTCGCTTCGACCGCGTGCATTTCAATCACGAGGCGTTGTTCCTTCTCGCGCGCTGGCTCCGTCCTCGGACACGCGCCCCCTTCATCGCCCATGTGCGGACCAACACCCTGCCCAGCCCCTTCGCCCGTTGGCAGGCGCGAACCCTGGCGCGCGCAACCGATGCCGTGGCCTTCATCACGCGCAACGAGGAGGCGACATTCCGCAGCCATGGCGCCAAGCCGCGCCTGGCCCGCATCATTCACAATATCGCCACCGTGCCCAATGCCGGCGCGACCGGGCAAACCGGAAAATCAGACACCGAAAAATTGACCGCCGGGAATTCGGACGATTGGATAAACGACGCGCGGCTGCGTATCGCGTGTCTTAGCAATTATTCCTACGCGCGCGGCCTCGACCGGCTGCTCGATATCGCCGAGGAATTACGCGCCCAGGGCCGGAGCGATGTCCTGTTCGTCGTCGCCGGCCGCATGGCGTTGACGCGCTCGCTGCCGGGGCTCTTGGGCAAAATCGGGCGACGCGGCGGCACGTTGGCGGATGCGGCCGAGGCCCGTGGGCTAGGCGGCTATTTTCGCTTCCTCGGTCACATCGAGGATCCCGATCGCGTCTTGGCCCTATGCGCCGCGTTGATCAAGCCCACGCGCGAAGCCAATCCCTGGGGCCGGGATGTGATCGAGGCCTTGGCGGCGGGCCGCGCCGTGCTGTCATGCGGCACCGATTCGACCTTTGTCGAAACTGGCGTCACGGGTTATTTGCAAGAAAGGTTCGACGCGGCCGCCATGGCCCGCGAGATCATGCGCCTTGCCGATGATCGCGAATCCCTCCGGCGCATGGGCGAGATGGGTAAAGCGCGAGTAGCGAGCTTGTGCGACGGTCCCGCGCGCGCGCGGGACTTGCTTGATCTTTGGCGCGAGGCGGCCCGGCCGTGATGGGCTTTATTCGGTTCTTGGGCGGTTTGCCGCCGCGCGCGGTCCTGGCCGTATTTCTAAGCGCCCTTGCGGTACGTTTCGTTTATGCCATCGGCCTTGCGGTCGACGCGGCGAATTTCTTTCGCGAGGACGCCGTGCTGTATTGGTCGGCGGCACAATTCGTGCTCGACCACTTCAGCTTCGATCCGCCGCCCGAGGGCGCAGGCGCATCCGGGCGCGAGCGCGTGCCGCTGTATATCCTGTTCGTGGCGGGAATGCGCGCGCTGTTCGGCGATTCCCCGATCGCGGTCGTTCTCGCACAATGCGCGATCGATTCAGGGAGCTGCGTCCTGATCATGCGTCTGGGCGCCTTTCTCGGTCCGCGCATCGGCATTCTTTCGGGCGCGCTGGCCGCTATTTGGCCCAATCTCGTGGTCCATTCGGCAGCCTTGTTGTCGGATACATTGTTCGTGTTCGTCTTCTGCCTCGCCCTTCTCGGCAGCGCGCGCTATCTCGAAGACGCGCGACCGGTACGCGCCTTCGTGGCCGGATTGTTGTGCGGCGCGGCGATCATGGCGCGTACGATCGTGCAATTCCTGCCGCTCGCCATGGCGGCCGCGGCGCCGATCGCGGCGCTCGTCGCACGTCGCGGGCTGCGAAGCGGCCTGGCCGCCGCCGTTCTTGCCGTCATCGGCGCGGCGCTGACGGTTTCGCCCTGGGTATATGCCAATTGGCGCGATCACGGTGTCGTGGCCTTGACCACCCAAGAGGGCGTGCACCTAGCGGCCTGGGTCTTGCCGCTGGTGCGTCAATCGGTGGACGGCACATCCCATGCAGCGGGCGCCAAGCTCTACCGCGATCGTTATGTCGAGGAACTGCGCGCCGAGGGGCTCGAACCAGAGCGCATGGCGCCGTTCGAGCTTTCGCGCCGTCTAAGCGGCAAGGCCATGGCCGATTTGGCCGCCATGCCCGCCTCGGCCTTGGCCTTGGCCTGGGCAAAAGGCGCCGCAATCAATCTGGCGGCGCCTGGCGTCGCGCTCGATCCGCGCGTGCGGCGCGCGCGCGAAGGCAGTCTTTACAACGACTCGCAAGCCGATTTGATCCACCGCCTCGGCGGATATTTTGCCAGCACTCCGCCCGCGTTACGCCCTTTGATCCTTTCTGGCGTCGCCTTGAGCGCGCTGACCCTTGTGCTGCAAATCGTTGGATTTTCGCGCTTGATTCGCCATCGGCCTTGGGTGGGCGCCGCGGTCTTCGGCCTTATCTTTTATGTATTGCTCGTGACGGGGCCCATCTATTCGCCCAAATATCGCCTGCCACTGGAGCCCGTCCTGATCGTCCTGACCGCGCTCGGCGCGAACCGACTGCGCAGCCTACCTACGTGAGCTTGCTCTGCCCCCTCTAAGCACCTATGTAAGTCGGGCCGCAGCGCGAACGGAACAAGCTCCCCGAACATGATCGGAATCGCAGAAATCGCCAGCTATATCCCGGCGGACCGAGAGTCGAATCTCGACAAGCTGGATAAGTTCGGGATCAATCTCGCGTTCATCGACGACAAAATCGGTGTTCACGAAGTTTCGCGCCGTGCGCCGGGCGAGGGCACGACCGAGCTGTGCCTGGCGGCCTATGCCAAATTGCGCGCCAAGCACGACTTCGATCCGGCGAGCGTGGATTGCATCGCGGTGTGCACACAGAACCCGGACGGACACGGCCTGCCGCACGTCTCGGCGGTGCTACACGGCAGGCTTGGACTTGGCCGGCGTTGCGCCAGCTTCGATATCGGTCTTGGCTGCTCCGGCTTCGTTTATAGCCTGTCGATCGTCAAGGCTTTCATGGAAGCGCACGGCTTTCGGCGCGGCCTGTTGTTCACGGCCGATCCCTATTCCAAGATCGTCGATCCCGATGACAAGAACACGGCGCTGCTGTTCGGCGACGGCGCGACGGCCAGCCTTCTAGAACACGCCGACGCCGCGCACCCCATCCTCGTGCCCGTGCGCTTCGAGGCCGACACCAATGGCGCGTTGTCGAACGCCTTGTGCATCGTCGATGGCAAGCTGCGCATGAACGGCCGAAGGGTGTTCGAGTATTCGGCGACGGCCGTGCCGGAATCGGTGCGGAGCTTGATGGCCGCGGCAAATCTGTCGGCCGGCGACATCGACGCCTTTCTTTTTCACCAGGGCAGCAAATACATCGTCGACGCGCTGATCAAGCGCCTGGATTTGCCGCCCGAGAAGGTACCAAACAATTTACGCGACCAGGGCAATACCGTGTCGTCGACCATTCCGCTTCTGCTCGAACCGATGGTGCACGATCCGCGCGTTCGGCGCGTCCTGGCCTGCGGCTTCGGCGTCGGGCTTTCGACAGCCACGTGCGTGCTCGAGCGCCTGCCCGCTTCGGGTCCTAGGACCTAGCGGGCTGGCGCCGCGCGCCGCCACATCATCGTGCACCGCATCGTTTTCGTATTGCCGTCTTTCGCGGGCGGCGGCGCCGAGCGGGTCATGCTGACCCTCGCGGGCGCCCTTGATGCCGCGCGTTTTGCGCCGTGCCTGATCGTTCTCGACGGGCGGGGACCTCTCGCCGCCCTCGTGCCGCGTGGCATGGCGGTGCGCGATCTCGCGCGCGCGCGCCTGCGGTCGGCGGTGGGGCCGCTTCTTAGCGCCGTGCGCGCGGAAAAACCCGATATCGTCGTCGCCACGCTCGGCTATCTCAACCTTGCGATTCTTGCCTTGCGTCCGGCCTTCGTGGGGCGGCCACGAATTTTCGTCCGCGAAGCCAATATGCCGGAGCGAAGCGTGGCGGCGTTCGCCCTGCCGGCGCTGGGGCGCCTTGCCTACCGGATGCTCTATCCGCGCGCGGACGGCGTGTTGTGCAATGCGCACGCGGTGGCGGATGCCTTGGAACACGGCTTCTTCGTGCCACGCAGGCTCCTTCACCTTCTCGACAATCCAATCGACGGGGAAGAGCTGCGCGGGCGCGCCGCTCCGGTTGCGCGCGTTCCGGGCCCTGGCGCGCGCTTCGTCGCCGCCGGAAGATTGACGCATCAAAAGGGATTCGACCGCCTGATCGATGTCATGGCCACGATGCCCGAGAATTGCCATTTGACCATCCTGGGTGATGGCCCCGAACGCGGCGCACTCGAAACGCAAATTGCGCGCCTGAACCTGGCATCACGCGTGTATCTCGCCGGGTTCGTATCGGCGCCTTGGGTGCATTTTGCGGGGGCTGACGCTTTTCTTCTGCCGTCGCGCTGGGAAGGAATGGCGAATGCGGCACTGGAAGCCTTGGCCTGCGGCACGCGGGTGATCGCGGTTCCCGAGGCGGGCGGCATCGCGGAGATTCCCGCCGCCAATGGCATCGCATCGCCGGCTGCGATCGTGGTGCCGTGGGGCGCGGAGTTCGCGGCCGCGATGCGCGCGGTCGCGCCGGAGCCGTGCGCAATGCCGCGCGCGAGTCTCTTACCGGAGAGATTTTCTCTCGGCCAGGTCGTTCGCCGTTTCGAGACCTTGTTAGATGGCTGACGCGCTTCGTGTGCTGCATGTCATCACGGGGCTCGGCTCTGGCGGCGCCGAGGGGCAGCTGAGCGCACTTTTGATCCAAGCGCCAAGGGCGGACATGGTGCCGCGCGTGATCGGCCTGTTGCCGGGCGGCGAACACGCGGCACGGCTGTCGGCCGCGGGCATTGCCGTCGGCAGTCTTGGCATGAGGCGCGGCGTGCCTGATCCCTTCGCGGTGCCGCGCCTTGCCCACGCGATCCGCGACTACCAGCCGGATGTCGTGCAAAGTTGGATGTACCACGCCGATCTCCTGTCCCTTGCGGCGCTGGCGCTGATCGCACGCCGCGACCGGCCGCGCCTGGTTTGGGGCGTGCGCTGCTCGGACATGGATGTCTCGCGCTACGGCCGCGCGTTGCGCTGGACCATCGCCCTGAGTGCGCGATTTTCCGCGCGACCGGATGCGGTCGTGGTCAATTCCCGCGCCGGACAAAGAGCGCATGAGGATCTTGGCTACCGGCCGCGCCGTTTCGCGTTCATCCCAAACGGCATCGACACGGCGCGGTTCCAGCCCGACGAGGGCGCGCGGGTGGAGATGCGGCGCATGCTCGGATTCGGCGAGGACGATATCCTGGTCATGCATGTCGCCCGCCGCGATCCGATGAAGGATCACGAGAACTTTCTTGCAAGCCTCGACGCGGTGCCGGGCGTAACCGGAATCGCGATCGGCCTTGGCACAGAAGCCCTGCCGGACAAGCCCAATTTGCGCCGACTTGGCGCCAGACACGATGTCGCGCGTTTGCTGGCGGCGGGCGATCTGTTCGTCTCGAGCTCCGCCTTCGGCGAAGGATTTTCCAACGCCGTGGCCGAAGCGATGGCAACGGGCCTTCCCGCCATCGCAACCGATGTAGGCGATGCGCGCGCAATACTCGGCGATACGGGCATCGTCGTGCCCGCGCGCGACCGTGCGGCGCTTGCCCACGCCATAGGACGCATCACCACCTTGCCGCGCGCCGAGCGCCAGGCGCTGGGCCGGGCGGCGCGCCGGCGCATTGCGGACGAGTTTCCGCTTGCCCGCGCCGCCGAGCGTTTCGCGGTGCTTTACCGGGAGATCGTTTAGCGATGTGCGGGATCGCGGGCATCGCCAATTTCGACGGTCTCGGTCCCGAGATCGCGGGCGTGCGCATGGACCGCGCGCTCGATTGGATGCGCCAGCGCGGACCCGACGGCCGTGGGCGCTGGTCGGACGCGCGTTGCGCGCTCGGCCATACACGCCTCGCGGTAATCGATCTGTCCGCGGCCGCCGCCCAACCCATGGTCCGCGACGGTCTGGTCGTGACCTTCAACGGCGAGATCTACAATTTCCGCGAGGTGCGCAAGGAATTGGAACGCCTTGGCCATCGTTTTGCCACCCAGTCCGACACCGAGGTCATCTTGGCCGGATGGCGCGCCTGGGGCGTCGCGCTATTGCCCCGGTTGGTCGGCATGTTCGCGCTCGCCCTATGGGACACGCGCGAAGACGCGCTGTTTCTTGCGCGCGACGCCTTCGGAAAGAAACCCTTGCTCTATGCTCAGGATGGCCAGAACCTGACCTTCGGCTCGGATTTGCGAGCGTTGGAAGCGCTCGAAGGTATGCGGCGCGATGTCGATCCGGATGCGCTGCGCCTTCTGTTCGCGCTTCGCTACATTCCCGATCCGTTCGCGATCGTGCGCGGCGTGCGCCGTTTGCCCGCAGGACACTGGGCGCGGTTCGACGCCAAAGGACTGGCGATCGCCCGCTGGCATGACTCCATCGCCGGCCGCCTACCGCTCTACCCTGACGAGGACGAAGCCGCGCGCGATCTGGTTCTGCGCTTCGATGAGGCCGTCGCCGCGCGCACGGTCGCGGACGTGCCGATCGGAGCCTTCCTTTCGGGCGGCATCGATTCGGCGATCGTCGCCGCGTCCTTGGCGCGCCAGGCTGCGCACGTACGCACTTTTACCGTCGGCTTTCCCGGCGCTTCAGCCTATTACGAGGAGCGTCCGGCCGCGCGCGCCGTGGCCCGGCACTTGGGCACCGATCACACCGAAATCGAGATCACCGCGCGCGAGGCGCAGGACGCGCTGGAAGGTGTATTCGACGGCCTCGACGAGCCGTTCGCCGACAGTTCAGCGCTGCCAACCTATCTTTTGAGCCGCGCCACGCGCCGACACGTGACCGTCGCATTGTCGGGCGACGGCGCGGACGAGGTCTTCGGCGGCTACCGGAAATATCAAGGCGAATTGCTGGCCGAGACCTATCGCCGCATTCCGTCTTTGCTGCGCACGTTCGCCCTGGAGCCGCTCCTTAGAGCCTTGCCCGAAGGCAAGAACCATGCGGTGCTCGAGATCTTCCGCCGCACGCGCCGCTTCGCCGCCCATGCCGGCAAGGCGCCAGCGGACCGCCAAGCGGGCTGGTCGCGCCTTCTTGCCGAGGACGAGCTCGACACCATGTTGATCGAACGCGGCGCGGCGCCGACGATCGAAACCCTGTTTTC
Organism: Alphaproteobacteria bacterium; assembly: GCA_046153685.1. GTDB lineage: Bacteria > Pseudomonadota > Alphaproteobacteria > CADEGL01 > CADEGL01 > CAMAPP01. The sequence goes on along the minus strand of JBJXGH010000129.1, from coordinate 94,275 downwards.
CGGCGCGCGGGCGTACGCGCGGCCGGGCGACCCGATCAACACCATGCTGGCCGCCGAGATGGCGATCGGCCTAACCGGCGACATGCTGGTCAAGGTCGACCGCATGAGCATGGCCAATGGCCTCGAGGTACGTTGCCCTTTTCTCGACCAGCGCGTGGTCGCGTGCGCCTTCGCCATGCCGGGCGGATTCAAGCTGCGCCGGGGCCAGGGCAAACGCGTGCTGCGCCGCGCCTTCGCGGATCGCCTGCCGGCCGAAGTGTTCGATCTGCCGAAGAGGGGCTTCGAGATGCCCATCGCGGACTGGCTGCGCGCCGAGTTGGCGCCGCTGGCGCGCGCGGCGATCGATCCCGTGCATCTGAGGCATCAGGGCCTGTTTGATCCCGACCTGCCGGCGCGTTGGTTTGCGGACCTCGCGGCCGGACGGCGCGATACATCGTGGCAGTTGTGGACCATGATCGCGTTCCAGCAATGGCACGCCCGGCGCGGACAGGCGGCACCATGAAGATCTGCCAGCTTTGCGCTGTCGATTTCACGCTCCATCATTTTTTGTTGCCGTTGATGGCCGGCATGAAGGCGGCAGGCCACGAAGTGATCGGGGTATGTTCCGACGGAGCGCTTGTGCCTACGGTGCGCGCGACGGGCATTCGCATCGAATGCGTACCCATTGCACGCAGTCACGATGTGCGTCGCCACTTCGAAACCTATCGCCGATTGGTCGAATTGTTTCGCCGCGAGCGCTTCGACATCGTCCACGTTCACACACCCGTCGCCGCGCTGATCGGCCGCCTGGCCGCCTGGCGCGCCCGCGTGCCGGTCGTGGTTTATACCGCGCATGGATTCTATTTTCACGAACGCATGCCGCCGCTGAGGCGCGCAATTCACATAGCGCTCGAATGGCTGGGCGGCCGGCTGACCGATGTCCTTTTCACCCAGGCCGAGGAAGACGCCGCCGCCGCGCGTCGGCTTGGCCTCTGCCGCTCGGGCCGCATCGAGGCCATCGGCAACGGGGTCGACCCGACCCGCTTCAAGCCGCGCGACGGCGCGCACCGCGCACGAGTGCGCGCGGCCCTAGGCGCGGACGAGGGCGATGTCGTCATTCTGATGGTCGGCCGCCTGGTCGCGGAGAAGGGTTACGTCGAGTTGCTGCGCGCCATGCGCGACGTACCGGCGATTCTTTGGATCGTGGGTGAGCGCCTTGGGAGCGATCACGCGGCGAGTATCGATGGGGCGCTGGCTGAACTTGAGTGTACGCCTGACCTTAAGTCGCGCATCCAGCTTCTGGGCTACCGCAGCGATGTCGCCGACCTGATGGCTGCGGTCGATATTTTTACCCTGCCGTCCCACCGCGAGGGCATGCCGCGTTCGATCATCGAAGCCATGATGTGTGCGCTGCCCGTCGTGGCCACCGATATTCGCGGCTCGCGCGAGGAGGTCGTGGAAGGCGAAACCGGCTTGCTGGTGCCGGTCGGCGATGAGGCTGCCTTGGCGCACGCCTTGGCACGCCTTGCGCGCGACCCGGATTTGCGCGAGCGCTTGGGTGCAAAGGGCCGCGCGCGGGCGCTCGGGCTTTACGACGAAGCCAATATCGTTGCTCGACAAATCAAGACTCTGGGCCTCGCGCGGCAATGATACTTGGCCGATGAAGATTGCCGTCGCCGGCGCCACGGGAAAAACCGGGAGGCATCTTGCGGCGCGATTGTGCTCGGACGGCCATCGAGCAATCGCCCTTAGTCGCGATCGCGCCCGCTGCGTGGCGGTCGATCCCCGCGCGGACTGGCGGTTGACGGATTTCGACGCGCGCTCGGCCGTCCTGGCGATGCCCGCCACGCTGCCGGCGCTGGCAAACCGCCTGGGCATGCGGCCGCCCTTCGATCCCAAGGAATGGCGACGCACGGCCGGGAGCAGGCGTCAAAGCGTCGATCCCTCCGTGCCCGACCGGGCATTGCGCCGCGGAATTTTGCCGCGGGCCTCGTGGCCAAGCTCGCGCGCCTTCATCGCGCCCAAATCTCATCCCAACCAGCATCCTATCCCGCCCGGCCCCACCCATGTCTGAACTCGCCCATGCCTGAACTCGCCCATGTCTAATCTCGCCCATGTCTGAACTCGCTTGGGCGCCCATCGCCGCTGGCGCACCAATCTTGGCCCGCGATTGATTCCCCGCGCCGCTTCGAGGATACAGGCGGGTATGGCGCCGCCGCCCTCCCACGATTCGCCGAGCGTGCTCGACCCAAGCCGGGTGCTTTCGGGCGCGGCCTTGGTGGTCTTTCCCATCGCCATCTTGGCGCCGATGCAGCTTGCAAGCCTGCTCGCGCTGACCGCGATCCTATTATTGTGCGCGTCATGGCGCGCCAAGACCTGGCCAGCTTCGCCTTGGGCGGCCCTGGCGCCGGCCATGGCCCTTGGCGCCTGGGCCACGCTTTCCCTGCTATGGGCGATCGACTGGAAACTCGCCGCCGAGGAAGTCTTGCGCTTCGCCCTCGCGCTCGCCGGAATCGCGGTACTTATGGCAGCTGCAAACGGCCTCGACCGCGAAGGGCGAGTCCGGGTGTCGCGCCACTTCGTGCGCGGCGCGCTCGCAGGCGCCATATTTCTCACCTTCGAGATATTTACGCGCGGCCTTGTGCTCAAGACCTTGCGCGGATTCATCCATCCCGACGTGCCGTTCCTATTCTCGACGGCCTTCAATCGCGCCACCGCCGTGATCGCGATTCTGGTATGGCCGTTGGCGCTCGCGCTGTTGCGCCGCCGCGCATGGAGGCTGACGGCAATAATACCTCTCCTGTGGGGACTTTGGGCGATCGTGAGTCTTGACAAGCATGCCTCGGCCATCGCCTTGCTGGCGGGCCTCGCCACATTCGCTCTTTCGTGGTTATCGGGCCGCCTGGCCACGGCGGTATTCTGCGTCGCCGCCATTCTGACGATCACCCTCGCCCCCATTGTGCCGCGTCTGGTTCTCGAGCCAAAAAACGTGGCCAGCGTCTTTCCCGATATCTCCTTCAGCGAATATCACCGACTGATCATTTGGCGTTTCACAGCCGAGCGCATCGCCGATCGGCCGCTGCTCGGTTGGGGAATGAACAGCTCGCGTGCGATTCCGGGCGGCAAGGATTTGGAGGAAACCGCGATTCCCGAGCGCGCGCCGCGCGGCTCCGGCGATAATCCGGGCGAACGCCTACCGCTTCATCCTCACAGCGCGCCCTTGCAGCTCTGGCTCGAGCTTGGACTGCCGGGAGCGGCGCTGGGCGCGGCGTTCGCGGCGGGTCTGGCGTGGCGTTTGCGCCGGACTGCCTTCGACCGCCCGGCACGCGCGGCGGCGCTCGGCGCCATGGCATCCGCCGGCATCATCTTCGCCATGAGTTTCAGCCTCTGGCAAAGCTGGTGGTTGGCGACCTTGGGACTGGGGGCCGCATTCCTGATCGCAGCCCCGCGCGGAGAATGCGCGCGATGACGGCAATTTGGCCGATCTCAGCCTTGATGGCCGCGGCGGTCGCATGCGCGACGTGGTTCGCGACGCGCCAGGTTCTGGGTTACCTCCGGCGCCAAGAAATTTTCGATCGCCCGAACGAGCGCAGCAGCCACGACACCCCCGTGCCGCGCGGCGGAGGGCTCGCGGTCATCGGCGTTCTCGTTCCCGCCCTCGTTTTTGCCGGCGTGCTGCTGGGCGCGCCGGAGACATGGTACGTCGCGGCGGCACTGGCGGGATTGGCGGGCATATCCTGGATCGACGATATCAAAGGGCTGCCGGCGGGCCCGCGCTTGATCGCACAAGCCGGTGCCGTGGCGCTGGGACTTCTGGCCTTGCCAGGCCCGATCGCCCAGGGCCTTCTGGCGCCGTGGCTCGATACCGCGTTCGCAGCGCTGGCCTGGTTGTGGTTCATCAATCTGTTCAATTTCATGGATGGAATTGACGGCATTGCCGGCTCCGAGGCGACGGCACTCGCCATCGGGATCGTCCTCGTTGCCGCCTTGCCAGGCGGCCCGGATGACCTTGTCTTATATGCCGCCGCCATCGGCGGCGCGGCGCTCGGATTCCTTCCGTGGAACTGGCATCGCGCGAAGATTTTTCTCGGCGACGTGGGCAGCGTGCCGCTCGGCTTTGCCCTCGGATGGCTGCTCCTCGGCCTTGCCGCGTCGGGTGCATGGATCGCGGCCTTGGTTTTGCCGCTTTACTACCTTGCCGATTCGACGCTCACGCTTGCGCGCAGGGCGGTCCGCGGCGAGCTTGTCTGGCGCGCCCATCGCGAGCATTTCTACCAGCGCGCAGTGCGGGGCGGCATGTCGCACGACAAGGTGGTGCGCGCGATCGGCGCGGGCAATCTCGCACTCGTAGGGCTCGCGGTTGCTGGCGAGGCAAGCCTTGGCTGGAGTGTCCTGCCGATGGCCGCAGGGGTGGTGGCGGTCGTACTGTGGCGGCTGAGCCTGGGGCGGCCCTAGACGCTCTTGCCCGACTGGGGCCTGTGCTATGGTTTCGGCGGCGGCTCGTCTCGAACGGTCGCCATGACGGAGAGACGGGTTGACCTTCATTCACCTAAGCCGCGCGCGCATCGCCTTCGTTCACGACCTGATCATGACCGGGGTGGCTTTCGTTGCCTCGCTGTATCTGCGCATGGGCGATTCGTTCTTCGATCTGCCGCGCGAATCGATTGCGATTTGGACGACGATTTTCGTTTCGGTATCGGCCGCCGTGTTCGCGTCCATGCGACTCTATCGCGGGGTTTGGCGCTATGCCTCGCTCGACGATACGATCGCCATCGCCAAGGCGGTCGGTCTTGCGAGCCTCGTCTATTTACCCTTGGTGTTCTTCCTCACGCGGCTCGACCAATTGCCGCGCTCGCACATCGTCATCAACGCCTTCGTGCTGATGGCCTTGCTGGGCGGCCCGCGCATCCTCTACCGGGTCTTGAAGGATCGGAGCGTCGAAGCGGTCTTGGTGCGAGACGGTTACCGGCGCGTACCCGTCCTTCTGGTGGGCGCCAGCGACGCGGCCGAGCTTTTCATCCAGGCGACGCGCCAGCGTCCGGCAGCGGGCTACCGCGTGGTCGGCATCCTCGACGAGAAGGGCACGCGGGTTGACCGCGCGATTCGTGGTGTTCGCGTTCTCGGCACCCTCGATCAGGCGCGCGAGGTCGTCGACCGGCTGTCGCGCGAGGGCATGACGCCGCGCCGGCTGATCCTGGCGAGCGACGGCATCGACGGCGCGCAGGTGCGCCAATTGCTCGAACTGGCCGAAGCCAGCGGGATGTCGCTCGCGCGCCTGCCAAATCTCACGGACTTCAAGAGCGAACGCGGCGACGAGATCGCCATGCGTCCGATCGCGATCGAGGATTTGCTCGGTCGGCCGCAGGCCGTGCTCGATCGCGTGGGCATGCAGGGCTTGATCGCGGGAAAGCGGATCATGGTGACCGGCGCGGGTGGAACCATCGGCTCGGAACTCGCCCGGCAGATCGCCGATTTCGCGCCTTCGCATCTGACCCTGCTCGATTACGGCGAGTTCAATCTTTACGCGATCGATCTCGAAATCGGCGAGCGGCGACCGAATCTGCCGCGCTCGGTTGTGCTGTGCGACGTGCGCGACAAGGACAGGCTCGCGCGCGCCGTCGCGACCCAGGCGCCGCAACTCATCTTCCATGCAGCGGCGTTGAAGCACGTGCCAATGGTCGAAGCCCACCCCGTCGAGGGTGTCCTGACAAATGTCATAGGCACGCGCAATTTGGCCGATGCCTGCCGGGCAACGGGCGTCGAGGCCATGGTGCTGATCTCGACCGACAAGGCAGTCAATCCGACCAACGTCATGGGCGCGACCAAACGGGTCGCGGAAGCCTATTGCCAGGCCTTGGATCTCTCGGCGCAAGGTCGGGGCGCGCGTTTCGTGACCGTGAGATTCGGCAATGTCCTGGGCTCGACCGGCTCGGTCGTACCATTGTTTCAGCGCCAAATCGCCTCGCGCGGGCCCGTCACCGTCACCCATCCCGACATCACCCGCTACTTCATGACCACTCGCGAAGCCGTCGAGCTCGTCCTCCAGGCGACCGTCCTTGGCACGCGCAGCGGCGCCGAAAGCGGCAAGATATTCGTCCTCGACATGGGCGAACCCGTTCGCATTGCCGATCTTGCCAAGCAAATGATCCGCCTGTCGGGACTGCAGCCGGGGACCGACATCGAGATCCGCTATACCGGGCTGAGACCCGGCGAAAAACTCCACGAGGAACTTTTTCATGCAGCCGAGCACGCCGTGCCAACCGAACTCGGCGGCATATTTCTGGCGGCGCCCCGGGCCGCCGATGTCGCGATTCTCGCCCGCGCGCTCGACGAGCTCGGCGAAGCGGCTAGCGCCGGTCATGCCGAGCGCGCGGTCACGGTTCTGGCCCGCCTGGTGCCCGAGGCACAGCTCGGCGGCGCGGCCACCAGACCGGCGGCTGCGCGCTGATTTAGCTTACTGTTCGCGAGTTTTCCGATGACCGATACCCAACGAGTTACCGTTCGCCGCGCCTTGCTGTCGGTTTCCGACAAAATGGGGCTCGTCGAACTCGGCCGCTTTCTTGCCAAGCATGGAATCGAGATCCTTTCGACCGGCGGCACCGCCCGCGCCCTGGTTGCGGCGGGTATTGGGGTCACCGAGGTATCGGCGCACACGGGGTTTCCCGAGATTCTCGATGGCCGGGTGAAAACCCTGCACCCGACGATTCACGGCGGCATACTTGCGCGCCGCGAGTTGGCCGAACATCGCGCCGCAATGGCGGAACACAAGATCGCGGCCATCGATCTGGTGATCGTAAATCTGTATCCCTTCGAAGCGACCGTCGCCTCGGGTGCAAACTTCGACGACTGCGTCGAGAATATCGATATCGGCGGCCCGGCCTTGATTCGCGCCGCGGCCAAGAACCACGCCCATGTCGCTGTCGCGACCGATCCGGCAGATTACCAAGCGATCATGGCCGAAATGGCCGCAACCGGCGGCGCGACGACCATGGCCTTGCGCCGCAATCTCGCGGCCCGCGCCTTTTCGCGCACGGCCGCCTACGACGCGGCGATCGGGGACTGGTTCGCGCGCCGCGAGGGCGAAGATTTGCCCCAACGCCTGGTGATCGCCGGCATGCGCGCACAGATGATGCGTTACGGTGAGAATCCGCACCAGTCCGCCGCCTTCTATCTCGGCGGCGATCGGCGCCCGGGCGTGGGCTCGGCCCGCCAGCTTCAAGGCAAGGAACTGAGCTACAACAATCTCGCCGATGCCGACGCGGCGATCGAGCTGGTCGCGGAGTTCGAGCGCCCGGCGGTCGCCATCATCAAGCACGCCAATCCGTGCGGCGTGGCGACAGCCGACTCGTTAGCCGCATCCTATGGCTTGGCCCTTGCCTGCGATCCGGTCAGCGCCTTCGGTGGGATCGTCGCGGTCAATCGTCCGCTCGACGCCGAGACGGCGGGAGTTATCGCAAAATTGTTCGCCGAGGTCATCATCGCCCCTGGATATTTGGCGGACGCGCTTTCAGTTTTCGCCGGAAAAAAGAATCTTCGGCTGCTCGATATCGGGCAGATGCCATCGCCCGGGGATTCCGCGCGCACCTTCCGCTCGTTGGCCGGCGGATTCCTGGTGCAGACGCGAGACAATCGGCGCGTCGGCAGGGCGGATCTGACGTGCGTGACAAGACGGGTGCCAAGCGCGACGGAAATTGACGATTTGCTGTTCGCTTTCGCCGTGTGCAAGCACGTGAAGTCGAATGCCATTGTCTATGCCCGCGACGGCGCGACGGTGGGAATCGGCGCCGGACAAATGAGCCGGATCGATTCGAGCCGCACAGCCGCGCTTAAGGCCGAGGACGCCGCCCGGCTATCGGGCGAGGGCGAGCCACGCACCCGCCGTTCCGTGGTTGCCTCGGACGCGTTCTTCCCGTTCCCCGACGGCTTGATCGCCGCCGCGCAAGCGGGTGTTACGGCCGTCATTCAACCCGGCGGATCGGTCCGTGATGCCGAGGTAATCACCGCCGCCGATGCTCGGGGCTTGGCGATGGTGTTCACAGGCGTGCGGCACTTTCGCCACTGAGTTTGGCGCCACTGAGTTTGGCGCCACTAAGCTAGGCGCCGTCGTGTATAGCACCGCCGATGTCCCTGCCGCCCGGCGCGCGCACCGACAACAACAGCACAAATCCTACGACGAGAAAGACGAGTGTCGTCGCCATGCCTGCGCGCTGGCTGCCGGTTTCGAGCGTGACCCAGGCGAGAATCAGGGGGCCGAGAAAGGCGGTGGCCTTGCCGGTGAAGGCATAGAGGCCGAAATACTCGCCGACTTGTTCGCGTGGCACCAGGCGCGCCATGAGGGACCGGCTGGCAGCCTGGGCCGGGCCGAAGAACGCTCCGAGACCAAGACCGAGTATCCAGAACATGGCTTTCGTTTCGACGGCTAGGAGCCCCACGCCGATGGCCGTGAGCGCCGCAAGCGCCATAAGGATCGTCGGCTTCGGCCCGAGCCAGTCGTCAATCCACGCACAGCCCGCGGCACCCAGGCCGGCCGTGACATTGAGCGCGATCCCGAACAGGATGATTTCGTCGAAGTCCATTCCGAAGGAGCCGGCCGCGTAAATTCCGCCGAAGGCAAAGATGGTGTTGAGACCATCGGTATAGATCATCCGAGCCAGAAGAAATCGGCCGATGCGCGCCTCGTGCGGCAAGCGTTTCAGTGTGCGCCAGAGATCGGCCAAACCCTCGCGAACCGCGCGCCGGAGGCCGATACCCGTCGGCCCGCGGTCGGGCGTCCACAAGAAAATCGGCAGCGAAAACACCGCCAACCACAGCGCCACCAAAAGGGTTGTCGCACGCACCGGCTCCTGCGCCGCCGGATCGAGTCCGAAAGGCGGCGGCGATGCCTGGATGAAACCCCAAAGCGAGATCGCGAGACAGCACAAGCCGCCTGCATATCCGAGACCCCAAGCCCAGCCCGAGAGCCGACCGAGCCTTCCGGGTGGAGCCAAATCAACAAGCATCGCGTTGTAAAACACCTGGCCAAGCTCGAACGCGAGCGTACCGAGCGCGAACCAGACGAGCGCCCAGGCGGTATCCGAAGGCTTGGGTTCGGTGAACCAGAGCATTGCCGCCGACACGGCGCAGAGGCAGGTGAAGACCCCGAGCCAAGGCTTGCGCGCACCCGCCCGGTCGGCGACAGCGCCCAGTACCGGCGAGAGCACCGCCACCGCCGCCCCCGCCGCGCCGACCGCCAAGCCCCATTGCGCGGTCCCGGATTCGACGTCGGCGGCAACCGCGCGCGTGAAGAACGCCGCGAACACGAATGTCTCGATGACGGTCGGGAACGCGGAGTTCGCCCAATCGTAAAGACACCACGAAGCCAGGCCACGGCGGGACGCACCCACCACGGGCGCCATCTGGGTCATCAGGCGATCAAGGTCCTAAGCTGTCGATTGGCAACCGCCAGCATCGCAATATCCACTCCGGCGCTCGCCTTGAGATCGGCCAGCAAGGCATCCGTCCGACCGATCGCCGCCGCGCGCGCACCGACCCAAATATCGAGCGCACCCTCTGCGCCGGCGCCGTTGCGGCCATCGAGCACACGCGCGGTCAAATCCGATTGATGGCCGAACAGATCCTCGATCACGGCTTCGACCGCGGTACGCTGCCACAACGTATCGGTTTTGATCGCCGCCGCCGAGGCGTGCAGCCAGTCGAGCCCCAAGCGCGCGCCTAGGGCAAAGTAAACCTGGGCAACGCGCTCGACCGGGACATTTCGCAACCGCGCAATCCGCACGATGTCGCACGCCGAACCCAAATCCTCGAAGCTGGCGATTCGGCGGGCGAGCCCCTCGGGCGCACCCTTGCGCTCGAGCGCCGCTGCATGGCCCCGGAAACGCGCATCACGCTCGGCCGATAACAGGCCGTCGAGCCCGGCGGCAAGCGCCGCGATACCCGGGCGGAATTGAGCGGCGGTTCCAGCAATGTCGAGCGGCTGCCCGCCATTGCGCAGAAACCAGAACACGGCACGCTCCACCAACCGACCCGCCTCCAGCATCATCGCGGTCTGCAACTCGGCCGAAACCTTGCCATCCAGCGACTCGATTGCCCGCCACACGCCGCGCAAATCGAACGCATCGCGAGAGATCGCATAGGCGCGTGCCACATCGGCGGCGCCATAGCCGGTTTTCTCGCGCACGTCGTGCACGAAGGACGCGCCGACCCGATTGACCATCGAGTTGGTTACGACTTTGGCGATGATCTCGCGCCGCAGACGATGGCGCAGGAGCGCGTCCTTGTGTCCGGACTGGAGCGCCTTGGGGAAATAGCGCCCAAGATCCTCGACCAGGAGCGGATCGTCCGGCAAGTCCGAGGCGAGCAAATCGTCGTAGAGCGCGATCTTGCCGTAGGCGAGCAGAATTGCGAGCTCGGGACGCGTGAGGCCAATTCCGGCTGTTCGACGCTCGGTGATGGCTTCGTCATCGGGCAAAAATTCGATCGTCCGGTCAAGCCGGCCCGCGCGCTCCATCGAGCGCATCATGCGCGCCTGCTGTTCCAGGAGTTCCGGCGCGCGCGCGGACATGACGGAGAGCGCCTGGGTTTGCTGATAATTGTTCTTCAGCACCAGCTCGGCCACCTCGTCGGACATGGCCTCAAGCAGCTTGTCGCGCTGCTTCAAGGTCATATCGCCGCCCTCGACGACATCGCCAAGCAGAATTTTGATATTGACCTCGTGGTCAGAGCAATCGACGCCGCCCGAATTGTCGATGGCGTCGGTGTTGATCCGACCGCCCTTGAGCGCGTACTCGATGCGCCCGCGCTGGGTGAAGCCGAGATTGGCGCCCTCGCCCACGATACGCGCTCCGACCTCGCGGCCATCGATACGGATGGCGTCGTTCGCCCGGTCGCCGGCATCGGCATGGGATTCGTCAGTCGCCTTGACGAAGGCACCGATGCCGCCGAACCACAGCAAGTCGACCTCGAGCATCAGGAGCGCGCGCATGATCTCGATCGGCGTCGCGCTGTCGCGGTCGATTTTCAGCAGGGCGCGCGTCTCCGGCGAGAGTTTTATCGATTTGAGATCGCGCGCGAACACTCCACCGCCCTTGGAGATGAGCGAGGCGTCATAATCGGCCCAGGTCGAGCGCGGCAGAGCGAATAGGCGCTGGCGTTCGGCGAAACCTTTCGCCGCGTCGGGGTCGGGGTCGAGGAAGATGTGCATGTGGTTGAAGGCGCCGATTAGTTTGGTCCGGTCGCTGCGCAACATGGCGTTACCGAATACATCGCCCGCCATATCGCCGACACCGACGCAGCTGAACGGGTGTGCCACAATATCGCGGTTAAGTTCGCGAAAATGCCGCTCGACCGAGACCCAACCGCCACGCGCCGTGATGCCCATCTTCTTGTGATCGTAGCCCGCCGAGCCACCAGAGGCAAAAGCGTCATCGAGCCAAAAGGTGTACTCGCGCGATACGGCGTTCGCGATATCGGAGAAGGTGGCCGTGCCCTTGTCGGCAGCGACCACCAGATAGGGATCGTCGTCGTCAAGGCGCGCGACCGATGGCGGCGGCACCACCGCCGCGCCCTTCAAGTTGTCGGTGATGTCGAGCAGGCCGCGGATGAGGGTTTGATAGCAGGCGACGACCTCGGCCTGCATCGCCTCGCGCCCGCCGGTCTTGGGCGGCCGCTTGACGACGAAGCCGCCCTTCGAGCCGACCGGAACGATGACGGTGTTCTTGACCATTTGTGCCTTCATCAGGCCGAGAACCTCCGTGCGGAAGTCCTCGCGCCGGTCGGACCAGCGGATGCCGCCGCGCGCGACCTTTCCGCCGCGGAGATGAATGCCCTCCATGCGCGTCGAGTAAACGAAGATTTCGACCATCGGCCGTGGCAGCGGCAGGTCCGTGACCTTCCGGCTGTCGAGCTTGAACGACAGATAGGGTTTGGGTGCGCCGCGTGCGTCGGTCTGGAAGAAGTTCGTGCGCAAGGTCGCGTGCACGAGATTGAGCATGCGCCGCAGGATTCGGTCTTCATCGAGATTGATGACGGCGTCCAACGCGCGCTCGGCCTCGGCGAAAATCGCCGCCATGCGCGCGGCGCCATCCGTGGCGGCGGGGTCGAAGCGGGCGTGGAATGCGGCGACCATCAAGCGCGCGATGGCCCCGTGGCGGGCGAGCGTGTCCTCGACATAGGTGAGGCTGAACGGCGCGCGAGCCTGGCGGAGATAGCGCGTATAGGCCCGCAGAACGACGACATCGCGCCACGAGAATCCGGCGGTCACAACCAAGCTGTTGAGCCGATCGCTGCCCATTTCACCCGCCCAGACGTGCCTGAACGCCTCCTGGAATTTGGGCCCAACGGCGCCGAGATCGAGTTCGAGCGCGCCTGCGTGCATTTCAAAATCGTGGATATAGACTGGATTCTTGTCGCCGCCCGTTACGACCGCGAAGGGTATTTCGGCCACGACGCGAAGACCCATGTGTTCAAGCATGGGTAGAATGTCGGACAAGGGAACCGGCGTGCCGCCGTGGAACAACTTGAAATGCAGCACGCCGTCCGCCGCGTCGATGCGGCGGTAGAGATTCATGGCGATGGGCGCGCCGGCGCGCACGGCTTCGACGCGCTCGACATCGCCGCACGCGTCGCGCGCGCGGAATATCTCGCGGTAGCCAGCAGGAAAGGCATCGCGGTAGCGGTCGAATAGATCGTGCCCGCGCGCTTCGCCCAATTTTTCGATGAGGGCGTCCTGCAAATCGTCCGTCCAACTGCGGCTGGCGTCCGAGAGGGCGCGTTCAATGGCCGCGGCGTCGACTTCGCGCGCCTCGACCGCTGGCGCGCGAACGATGAAATGCACGCGCGCCATGGGCGCGTCCGAAATGTAGGTGTTGAAATCGACGGTTTCGCCCTTGAACGCGGAGAGCAAGATCGCCTCGTGCCGATGGCGAAGATCGGTGGTGTAGCGCTCGCGCGGCACATACACGAGGCAGGAGAAAAATCGGGCGTAGCTGTCCTGGCGGACGAACAGCCGGACACGCTGACGCTCCTCAAGATGGAGGATGCCGCGCGCGGTCTCGTACAATCCCTCGGCACTGACTTGGAATAATTCATCGCGCGGGTAGGTTTCGAGAATGTTTAGGATGGCTTTAGAATTATGGCTTCCGGGCTTGAATCCCGAGCGCGCGACAACTTGCTCGACTTTTTGGCGCAGAAGGGGGATGTCGCGCGGGTTGCGGTTGTAGGCGGTCGAGGTGAACAAGCCAACGAAGCGCCGCTCGCCGATCACCGCGCCGTCCGCGTTAAAGCGGCGCACGCCGATGTAATCCATATATACCGAACGATGGACGCGCGACCGGCTATTGGCCTTGGTGATGATGAGCAGATGCTTGTCGCGCGCGACCTTGGCGATATTCTCGGGCAGCGGGGCCGCGTGCCGAACGGCCGATTCGGCCGCGATCTCGCGCAACACGCCCTTGCCTGAGTCCGGCACGATCCGGAGATAGTTCTGGCCGTCCTTGGTTTCAAGCTCGTAGTCGCGCACGCCGAGGAAAGTGAAGTTGTCGTCGCGCATCCACTCGAGGAAAGCCTTGCCTTCCGAAATCTCGGCGGTGGCGAGCTTCGGCGGAGCCGTCTCGATATCGGCGATGAGCGCCTCGAGCGTTCCCCGCATAGCGCGCCAGTCTTCGACCGCAAGGCGCACCTCGGCCAAGGCCTGGGCCAGAGTCGCGCCGATGGTCTCGAGCGCGGCGGGCGCGGAGCGTTGGCTGATTTCGACGTGCAACACCGATTCATCGACGCCGTTCCTGGCGCCGGTTGCCAGGACATCGGTCAACTTCCCGTCCTTGTCGCGTTCGACTCTGACGACCGGATGGATGAGAAGGTGGACGATCAGGTTTTGCCGATTGAGTGCCGAGACGACCGAATCGACGATGAACGGCATGTCGTCGTTGACGATCTCGATGACCGTATGGGTCGAAAGCCAGCCGTGCTCTTCCTGGCATGGGTTGTAGACGCGGATCTTGGGCGCGCCGGGCGTGCGCTTGGCCGCGAAGCGCCAGAGCGCGAGGGCGGCGCCAAAGAGCTTTTCGGCATCGTCCTCGAGCAAGAGTTCCGGCGCGACGCCTTCGTAATAGCGGCGCACGAAACGCTCGATGGCCGCGCCCCCGCCCTTCGCCGTCGCATGCACGCGGCGCACGATCTCGTCGATCAACTCTGCCTTGAGCGGCTCGGCTTGCCCCGGCATGTCTTGCTCCCGAATTTTCTGTCGTTGCGAAACTGTCGGCGATGCTAGCGCGCACGGATTAGCGCGAGGCTAACTTGCGGCGCCCTCGTTAACCACGCCGCCTCGCCGCCAGCCTATAGCGTCTTGCAGTGATATTTTCGTGCTGCCCTAGCTATTGTGGTTTGAAATCATTGTATGCCAATATCTAGCAGTTAAGGATGTCGAGGGAACGACATGAGCGATCGTGAAGAGCAAGCCCGCGTCACGGCGTTGTGGATTCTACATAGCGCCGCCTGCGCGAAATTATTGCGCTCCAAGGGGCGCAATTGGCAGGCAGACGCCTTTGAGGCGGCGCTGTCGGAGCTCACCGAGATCGTCGCCGGCGAGCTCGGCCACAAGCGTTTGGAGGCGGCGATGAATTGGGCCGCCGGACAAGCCTCGCGCAGCGGTGCGGAATACGACCCCATTCCCTCGCGCCATTGAGCCTTTTCGGCGCGCCGCTCAATCCGTGGCGAAGCGGAATGGCGAGAGATCGCGCCGGTGCTCGGTGACGACGAGACGGCGATCAAGTGGCGCAAAGGCGCGCTGGCCGCAATCCTCGCGCGGACATAGCCGACAATTGATCCCGATGGGTGTGCGCTTGGCGGAATTGTCGATGTCGAGACCGTCGGCATAGACGATGCGCGCCGCGTGCTGGATTTCACACCCGAGCGCGATGGCATGATGCTGTTCGCCGTCCTGACCCAGCAAGCCCGGCCGACCCACCGTGCGCGCGATGCCGAAATAGGCGGCGCCGTCTGGCATTTCAACGATCTGAGGCAATACGCGGCCCGGCACGCGAAAGGCATCGTGCACATTCCAACGCGGACATGCCCCGCCCAGGCGCGCGAATTGAAACGTCGTCGCGCTGAAGCGTTTCGAAACATTTCCCGCATTGTCTACGCGAATGAGGAAGAACGGCACGCCGCGTGCGCCGGGGCGCTGGAGCGTTGCCAGACGATGGCAGACCTGTTCGATGCTGGCGCCGAAGCGATGAGACAGGATATCGAGATCGTGGCGAGCATTCTCGGCGGCGGAGAGGAAGCGCCCGTAGGGCATCATCACCGCACCGGCGAAGTAGTTCGCGAGCGTGATCCGCAGCATGCGGCGCGATTCCTCGCCGGCTAGATTTGATTGCGCGACGACGGAATCGAGCAGCGCGCCGTATTCTATGAGCGCGATCTGAAAGCTAAGCTGAAAGACGCGCCCCGATTCGGGCAACATTTCCGACAGCAGCAAGCGATTCCGATGGTGGTCGAAGCGCCGCAAGGTCGTAGGCATGACGTCCGCCGGCACCACGATCACGCCGATCCCCGCCGTACGCCGCACATAGGATTTGAGTCCGGAAAACGTCTCGTCGCGCGCGATATCGGCCCGCGCCAGAAAATCCTCCGCCGCGGCTTCGAGCTCGGGGAAGTGATTGGTGCGCGCACGAAGCACCTCGCGCACGTCTTCCGCCGGAAAGCGCCCCGCATCGACGAAACCGACGCCCTCCTCGCGGCTAACGCGCTCGGCCAGTTCCGTCGCGGTTGCGGCCGATTCCCGATAGGCGCGATAGAGCACGAGAAGGCCGTTCGCGGTCTCGGGGCTGGTCGTGGCGAATTCCTTCAGGTCCTGCAGCGAAGGCGGCGCGGAGGAAAACAACGGGTCGGCGAAGACCTCGCGCAGGCCGGCGACCAATTGTCCCTCGCCATCCTCGCCAAACGAGCGCAAATCGACGTCGAACACCTCGGCTAGGCGCATCAGAACCCGCGCCGTGACAGGTCGCTGATTGCGTTCGAGCAGATTGAGATAAGCCGCTGACAGGCCGAGCTCCTCGGCCATGCGCGCCTGTGTCAGGCCACGCGTGCGCCGGAGGCGGCGCAAGCGTGCGCCCTGGAACAGTTTTCGCTCGGATCCGACTCGCATATATTTACACGATTTACATAATTTCTTTGGTGATTGTAAAAATCACATACATATAAACTATTATAATTCATACTATTATATACAAAACATGACAAATGGAAAAGACTGGTCTTGTTATAGTGCAACGCAGCAAGTGCGTTGCAAAACGGCCATGAGGTTGCCCATGATCGAGACCGGTTTCGAAACCCTGATTCCTGCCGAACGCAGCCGCTTCGCCGGCCTCAAACGCGATTACACCGCCACCGATGTCGTGCGCCTGCGTGGCACGCTTCAGGTCCGCCACACCCTCGCCGAGCATGGCGCCGCGCGTCTGTGGTCGCTCCTGCAAGGCAAGGATCACATTCATGCGCTCGGCGCGGTCACTGGAAATCAGGCGGTGCAGATGGTGCGCGCCGGGCTGCGGGCGATTTATCTCTCGGGCTGGCAGGTCGCGGCGGATGCCAATACCTCGCCCTCGACCTATCCCGATCAGAGCCTGTATCCCGCCGATAGCGGTCCGCGGCTGTGCCGCCGCATCAATGCGGCCCTGCAACGCGCCGATCAGATCGACCGCCTGGAAGGCCGCGCCGATACCCAATGGTTCGCGCCCATCGTCGCGGATGCCGAGGCCGGCTTCGGTGGGCCGTTGAACGCATTCGAGATCATGAAGGCCTATATCGAAGCGGGCGCGGCGGGCGTGCACTTCGAAGACCAGCTCGCCTCCGAGAAGAAATGCGGCCATCTGGGCGGCAAGGTCCTGATTCCGACCCAGGCCCATATCCGCAATCTCAACGCCGCGCGCCTCGCCGCCGATATCATGGGCGTCGCCTCGGTGATCATCGCGCGCACCGATGCGGAAAGCGCGCGCCTCATCACCAGTGATGTCGATGCGCGCGACCGCGCATTTCTGTCGGGCGAACGCACGGCCGAGGGCTTTTACCGCTTGAAGGAAGGCACGGGCTTGCGCCATTGCATCGCGCGTGGCTTGGCCTTTGCGCCCTATGCGGATCTGCTGTGGTGGGAAACCTCGCATCCGGACCTTGAGGAAGCGCGGGTGTTCGCCGAGGCAATTCATGCGGCGCATCCAGGTAAGATGCTCGCCTATAACTGCTCGCCCTCATTCAACTGGACTGCCAAGCTCGACCCCGCGACGATCGCGCGCTTCCAGCGCGAACTCGGCGCCATGGGCTACAGGTTTCAGTTCGTCACGCTCGCGGGTTTCCACAGCCTCAATCACGGCATGTTCGAGCTCGCACGCGGCTATCGCGATCGCGGCATGGCGGCCTATGCCGAATTACAGAAAGCCGAATTCGGTAGCGAGGCCGATGGCTATACCGCGACGCGCCACCAGCGCGAGGTCGGCACGGGATATTTCGATGCCGTCGCCGCGGCGATCAGCGGCGGCACGTCCTCGACCGCGGCGCTCGCCGAATCGACCGAGACCCAGCAGTTCACGGCGCCCTCACGCGCGGCGGAGTAACCGCGAACGCGCGGCAACAGCGAGGACAAGGATAAGAGATGGAGCGACTTCGAATGAACGCACCCGAACCGCGCTATTGGATCGTCGGCGGCGAATACGACTCCGTCGCCTTCGAGCGCCTGGTGCCTGGCACGGAGAAATTGGTCGGACCGTTCGAGCGCAAGGAATTGGCTGAAGCCGCTTGGCGCGACATGGCGCAGGCCACACGCCCCAGTTGCCAGATCCGCTACACCATCGCCGAGGAACACGCCAAGCGGACCTGACGCGCGGCGGCGGAGCGACGGGGTTCCGGAAACTGGAGCGGGAGAAGGGATTCGAACCCTCGACCCTCACGTTGGCAACGTGATGCTCTACCCCTGAGCTACTCCCGCTTTCGGGCGGGATATTACGTCCTCGGAGCGTCATTGCAAGTCATGGCGCAAGCCATGGCGCAAACAGGGGGTACGCCACGGGGGCGAGGCACGGGGAAGCCTTGCGGGCGCGTTCGGGACGCCGTCCCGGCCGACGGCATCAACGCGCCCCACACCCACCTTCCAGACCAAGCCCAATCCGTTTTATCGTGCCCCCATGGCATACTCACCCGATCAATTGCTCGCGCGCTTGGCCGAGCTTGGCATCCGCTACACCAATCACCAGCACCCGCCGCTGTTCACCGTGGCCGATAGCAAGGCCCTGCGCGGCACGCTGCCGGGCGGGCATTGCAAAAGCCTATTCCTCAAGGGGAAGCGCGGCGAGCTCTACCTCGTGGTCGCACTCGAGGACCGGACGATAGACCTGAAACGCCTGCGCAAGACGCTCGGAACCGGCAGCCTGTCCTTCGGCAGCCCGGAGCTCTTGCTTGAAATCCTGGGTGTGCGCCCAGGTGCCGTGACCCCGTTCGGCCTCGTCAACGACACCGAACACAAGGTCGCGGTCGTGCTGGATTCGGCGATGCTCGCGCGCGACCCACTCAACTATCACCCCCTGACCAACGACATGACGACGGCGGTGCCAGCCCAGGGATTGCTCGCCTTCATCGCCGCGTGCGGCCATGTCCCGCGCGTTCTCGATTTCGACGCTCCGGACGAGGCCGCGCCCGAGCCGGCCGGATAAGCCCGGCTGAATCAGACATGACCGCGTCGGGCTCTCCGGGGTTGCAAGCGGCGATGCGCGCGGCCAAATATGGGTGGACGGACAACCCTCGGAAAGCGAGACCCATGGAAGCCCTTATCGGCGCCGCCGCGGCACCCCAAGACCTGATCAAAGACAGCGATAATCAGCGCTTCATGGCCGATGTCATCGAGGTGTCGAAGACGACGCCCGTGCTCGTCGATTTCTGGGCGCCGTGGTGCGGGCCGTGCAAACAGCTGACGCCCGCGCTCGAAAAAGTCGTCAAGGCGGCTGCGGGCAAGGTCAAGCTGGTCAAGATCAATGTCGACGAAAACCAGGAACTGGCGCAGCAATTGCGCATCCAATCGATTCCGGTCGTCTATGGCTTCAAGGACGGCCGTCCGGTAGACGGCTTCGTCGGTCTGCAAACCGAAACCCAGATCCGCCAGTTCGTCGAGCGCCTGATCGGCGGCGGCGAACATGTCGGCCCCGATCCCATCGACGCGGCGCTGGCCGAGGCCAAGGCCGCGCTCGAAGCCAAGGACGCGGGCACCGCCACGGCCATCTACGGCCAGATACTGGCCCACGATCCCAAAAACGTGAAAGCGATCGCGGGTCTAGCGCGCGCGCGCGTGCTCGCGGGCGACCTTGCCCAGGCGCGGCAATATCTCGACGCCGTGCCGAAGGAAAGCGCCGGCGACGCCGAAGTCGCGGCGGCGCGCTCGGCCATCGAGTTGGCCGAGAAGGCGCACCTGTCGTCGGGCAAACTCGGTGAGTATGAAACCCGCCTGGCACAAGATCCGAACGACCATCAGGCGCGGTTCGATTGGGCGCTGGCGCAGTACGCGGCGCAAAACACCGAAGGTTCGATCGATGCGTTGCTCGAAGTTATCCGCCGCAAGCGCGATTGGAACGAAGACGCCGCGCGCAAGCAATTGGTGCAGATTTTCGACGCGCTCGGCTTCGGTCACCCGCTTGTGTCCGCTGGCCGTCGCAAATTATCCGCGATTCTGTTCAAGTGAGGCGCGAAGGCGCCGATACCATGGGTGAGAACGCGCGCAGCGGTGAGGTTCTTCCGGAAATATTGCCGGTCTTTCCCCTGAGCGGCGTTCTGCTGCTGCCGGGCGCGGAGCTTCCTCTGCACATTTTCGAGCCGCGCTACCGCGCGATGACACGCGACGCGCTGGAGGGGCCGGGATTGATCGGATTGATCCAGCCGCGCGCGAACTCAGATGCCACGCCTGACAACCCACGGCCCGAAATCTACCCTACCGGTTGCATGGGACGGATAACGGAATGCCGCCAGACCGAGGACGGGCGCTATCACATGACGCTCATCGGCATCTGCCGCTTCCGCATCCACGAGGAATTACCCCTCCTCAACGGCTATCGCCGAGTATCGCCGAATTATGCCCCCTTCATGGACGATCTGGCGCAGGGTCGCGACGGACGCGTCGATCGCGACCGGCTTTCGGGTGCGCTGGCGGCCTATTGCGCCAAGCGAAATTTCACGGCCAATTGGGACGCGATCAAGCAGATCTCGGATGAACGGCTGATATCGAGCCTTGCGATGCTGTGCCCGTTCGAGGCGAGCGAGAAGCAGGCGCTGCTCGAAGCCGCCAACTTGACGGAGCGCAGCCGGGTGGTGATTGCGCTGCTGGAAATGGCCTTGCTTGAGAGCGGCGAAAGCCGCCCCGTCAAGCACTGACAGCGCGATCGTTTCGGCACGCTCCTTGGCCAAACCGGCCGGCGGGCGAATGGGAAAAAAGGAGCCATTCTCATGGCAAACGGCACGACCGGCGTCGATCCGAAATTACTCGAAATCCTGGTCTGTCCGCTGACCAAAGGCCCGCTGCGCTATGACGCGGCGGCGCAGGAGCTGGTCAGCGAGGGGGCGGGCCTCGCCTATCCGATCCGGGACGGAATTCCGATCATGCTGGTGGACGAGGCACGCAAGCTCGACGACCGAGCGCGTTGAACAAAAACGGCGCGAGCGCGAGACGGCGGAAATGGGCGAAGAATACGGCACCCGGCATTGGCCGGTGGAGATTCGGGTGAAATCCGCCGAGCGCGCGCTCGAAATCGATTTCGACGACGGCAAATCCATTCGCCTGCCAGCGGAGTTGCTGCGCGTGGAAAGCCCCTCGGCCGAGGTGCGCGGCCACGGCGCAGGCCAGAAGACCGTTCTCGGGGGCAAGCGCCTGGTCGGGATCAAGCGGCTCGAGCCGGTCGGCAATTACGCGGTGCGCATCCATTTCGACGACGGACACGATACCGGCATTTTCTCCTGGTCCTATTTGCACGAATTGGGCGAAACCCGGGACGCGGTGTGGCGCGCCTATCTCTCGGCGCTCGCCGAACGCGCGCTCTCACGCGAACCCTAGAGTTTTCGAATCATAACGCCTCGCCGCGCGCAAGGCGCGGCAAGTCCCCAACCACGCCCATGGCGTGGCGCATGAATAGCCGCTTGAGGGGTGGCAGTCGATCGACCGCTGCCAAGCCTAGCGTGCGCGCCAGGCGCAGCGGTGGAAACGCCGTCGAAAACAAACGGTTTAGCGCATCGGTCGCGACGACGAGCGCCATCGAATCGAAGCGCCGCCAGCGCTCGTAACGCGCCAGCGCCTGCGCATCGCCCGGATCGAGGCCGAGCCGGACCGCGTCCACAACGACCTCGGCGAGAACCGCAATGTCACGCAGTCCGAGATTGAATCCCTGACCGGCGATCGGATGGATCGCGTGCGCGGCATCGCCAAGCAGTACCAAGCGATCCGCCACGTAACACTCGGCGTGGGCAAGACCCAAAGGGTAGCGCCAGCGGCCGCCGACGAGAGTCATGGAGCCGAGCCATGGTCCAAAACGTCGTTCGATTTCCGTTGTAAAGGCTCTGTCGTCGAGCGCGAAAGCCGCCGCAGCCACGTCGTCACGCTCGGACCACACGATGGACGAGCGTTGGCCGCGCATCGGCAAGACGGCCAATGGACCCGCAGGCAGAAAACGTTCATGCGCGATGCCGCGATGGGGAATTTCGTGCGCAACCGTGCACACCAGGCTGGTTTGCCCATAGCGCCATTGAGTGACCGCGATGCCCGCGGCGCGACGCATGGGCGAGCTTCGCCCATCGGCTGCAACGGCAAGGGCGGCGAAAACAATGCGGCCGTCCGCGAGCAGCGCGCGGGCAAAATTTCCCGATCGATCGAGCGCCGCCACACGCGCGGGCGCGAGTACGCGCACCGAAGGCAAATCCGCAAGATGGGCGTGCAGCGCTCTCTGGATCACTGTGTTTTCAACGATGTAGCCGAGCGGATCATCGCCGATGCCGCGATGGTCGTAGTGCAGGAACAAACGCGAATCGCCGTCAGATACTCGGATATCGAGAATTGGCTCGGCCTCGCCAACCAAGCGCGGCCATAGCCCGATGCCCTTGAGAACCCGCATCGAACCGTGCGCGATGGCCGATGTGCGCCCGTCATAGGGCGTAGCAATCTTGTCCCCCTGGGCCTGGGTATCGACTACGACGACGCCGAGGCCGACACCGCCAAGGGCCGCAGCGAGGGTAAGTCCCGCCATGCCGCCGCCGACGATCACCACATCGGTCTTCAAATGTTCGGGGGTCTTCAAATGTTCGGGAGCTTTCGATTGCTCGGCCGCGTCTGGTTGGTCGTGTTTGGGCCTTTCGTGTTCGGGCCTTTCGGGCGTCATGTATTTCGCTCCGTTTCAAGGCCAGAACCTCAAGCCAAGCGCACGCGAGCATAGAGCCCCGGCGAAACTTCGCCATACCCCGTCAGGGCTTGAGGCAATTTCATTGCCATTCAAGATGTTACAGTCTATTATTCAGATGGGAGGTGGCCGACTCGAACGCGCTTTGCGTGCGGGGGTGGACGTTTGGCTTGGTCCACGAAAGGGCACCTGATGGTGAACGTGGCGCGTACTGCCGGCCGGCGCCCGGCAGCGTTGCAGGGCTTCTATGGATTCCTGCGCCGGAGGATGGTGGAGCTGCGCGGTCTCGCTTGGATCGCGGCGGCGTTGGCGCTCGCCTTGTCCCTGGTGAGCTATCAACGGACCGATCCATCGTTCAATCGCGCCACCGGCGAACCCGTCCATAATCTTTTGGGCCGACCAGGCGCTCATCTCGCCGATCTGGCACTTCAGAGCTTCGGTTTGGCGAGCCTGCTCGCGGTCGGCGCCTTCGCTCTTTGGGGTCTGAGGGTCGCGCTTCACCGCGAGCCCGCAACTTTATGGCTGCGGCTTACATTGCTGCCGATCGGCATCGTGCTATCGGCCGCGGCATTCGCCGTTTTGCCCTTTCCGGAGATCTGGCCGATCGCGGGCGGCTTTGGCGGTGCGATCGGCCGCCTGGCGCTCGACTATCTGGTTCGCTTGGCGACCCTTGCCGACACCTCCTGGGGTTCGTTACCTATCGCGCTCGCACTCACATCCCTTGCCGGGCTTGTCCTCGCGCAGCCGTTCTCCGTCCGCCGCGAACATGTGCGCGCAGCGGGCCTGGGCTTGCTCGCCGCCGCCAAGGCTCTGGCGCGCTTGCCAGGCGTATTGTTTCGCGGCAGCACACGCGCGGCCGAGAGTGCGTCCGATTTGTTGCTCGCCATCAAGCGAGCCGAACAACGCATGGACGGCGGCGCCCCGCTGGTCGAGCCTAGCGAGATGGCGGCTGATGGCGAGGACGACGAGGCCGCGTCCGTGCCGATGAGTCGCGCCGGACCCGTGGTCGAACGGCGCACCACCGCGCCCAAGAAGCGCACGCCCAAACAGATCGAGCTTGACCTGTCGCAAGCCGAGCGCGAATTGCCGGGCGCTGAATTGCTGCAAGCTCAACCCGAAGCGCACAAAAGCACCTCGGTCGATCGCGATGCGCTCGCCCAGAACGCCAAATTGCTCGAAAGCGTGCTGCGGGATTTCGGCATCAACGGCGAGGTGACCAGGGTATGTCCCGGCCCCGTGGTGACGCTGTATGAGCTCGAACCCGCGCCCGGCACCAAGACCTCGCGCGTGATCAGCCTATCGGACGACATCGCACGCTCGATGAGCGCCGTATCCGCGCGCGTGGCCGTGGTTCCGGGACGCAACGTCATCGGCATCGAGTTGCCGAACGCGCATCGCGAACGGGTTTATCTGTCCGAACTCATCTCCGCCGATGGCTTCGTGAACCCCGGCGGCCTTTCGCTCGCTCTTGGCAAGGATATCGGCGGCAGTCCGATAGTCGCCGATCTGTCGCGGATGCCCCACCTTCTGATCGCCGGAACGACCGGGTCGGGCAAGTCGGTGGCGATCAATACGATGATCCTCTCGCTTCTGTACCGCCTGACGCCCGAGGAGTGTCGGTTAATCCTGATCGATCCCAAGATGCTTGAATTGTCGGTGTACGACGGCATTCCACATCTCTTGACGCCGGTGGTGACGGACCCGCGCAAGGCGGTGGTTGCGCTCAAGTGGGCCGTGCGCGAGATGGAGGAACGTTACCGCGCAATGTCGCAATTGGGCGTGCGCAATATCGCCAGCTACAACGCGCGCCTGGCCGAAGCTCGGCGCAAGGGCGAAGTTCTCATGCGCAAGGTGCAGACCGGTTTCGACAGCGAGACCGGCAAACCCGTGGTCGAAGATCAGCCGCTCGATCTGCGCCCCCTGCCGTTCGTGGTCATTGTGGTCGACGAAATGGCCGATCTGATGCTCGTTGCGGGCAAGGACATCGAGGTCGTGGTGCAACGCTTGGCGCAAATGGCGCGCGCGGGCGGCATCCACTTGTTGATGGCGACCCAGCGCCCCTCGGTCGATGTCATCACCGGAACGATCAAGGCGAACTTTCCTACGCGCATCAGCTTCCAGGTCACATCCAAGATCGACAGCCGCACGATTCTCGGTGAACAAGGCGCCGAACAGCTGCTGGGCCAGGGCGACATGCTTTACATGGTCGGCGGCGGCCGAATTGCGCGCGTGCACGGCCCCTTCGTGAGCGACGAGGAAGTCGAGCGCGTCGTCCGTTTTCTCAAGGACCAGGGCGAGCCCGAATATCTCGAGGGCGTGACCGACGACGATTCGCCGGAGTCAGAGGGCGGTGGCAGCAATGGCGATGCCGAGGACGAATTGTACGATCAAGCGGTCGCCATCGTTTTGCGCGAGCGCAAGGCTTCGACGAGCTTCGTGCAGCGCCATCTGCAGATCGGATACAACCGTGCCGCGCGCCTGATCGAGCGCATGGAGAGCGAGGGCGTTATCGGCGCGGCCAATCACGTGGGCAAGCGCGAGATCCTGAGCGGCGGCGAACGCGCCGCCATGCGCTGACCGCAGCATCAATTCATCGGTTGGGGGCTGGCGCACGGCCGGGCGAAAGCCTATTTAATCTCCATGGTCGTTTCTCTGATTTCGCGCGCCGCGCGACTGTGCGCTGCTTTGGTAATGTGCTTGGCGGCTGCCGTGGCGGAAGCGGCGCCGGCGGTCAAATCCCTCAACGAGTCCGAGCGGGCTGATGTGGCGCGAATTGAGGCCTATCTCAACGGCGTACGCACGATGCGCGCACGTTTCAGCCAGTTCAACAATGACGGCAGCGGCGCCACTGGATCGATTTACGTCTCCCGGCCCGGGCGCATGCGCGTAGAGTACGATCCGCCAACGCCGGTTTTGATCGTCGCCACCGGGATTTGGCTTATCTATTTTGACAAGCAGATTGGCCAGGTGAGCCATTTGCCTCTCAATGCCAGCCCGGCCGCGTTCCTAGTTCGCGATTCCCTTCAATTCACGCGCGATTCGGTCATTCTGGGGTTCGAGAAGGGTCCCGGGTCCTTGCGCCTGACCATCGCGGACAAGAGCGATCCAGGTGGCGGACGCATCACGCTGGTGTTCAGCGACTCGCCGCTCACGCTGTTGAAATGGACCGTAGTCGACGCGCAGGGCCTCATGACGAATATTGCCTTATCCGATACCGCGTTCGGCCTGCCGCTCGCGCCGCAATTGTTCCAGTTCGTCGACCCAACGCCGGATCGCATCAGACCGCGCAATTAGCCCGGCGGTCATCCGACCGGCCACGCGCGCCGAAGCGGCGCCGCAAGAAGCTCGCCAAGGCCGGTATCGGGCTCGCCTGCCAAGCCGATCGCCATGGTTGGCGAGCGCACATTCGCGCTTCGCGTCCCAAAAACGCGGTCCCACAGGCTCAGGGCGGTCGAGTAATTCGAATCTGTATCGGCGCGTACCGCGTGATGATGCAGCCAATGGATGGACGGTGTCACGATGAGGTGTGAGAGCGCGCGCTCGATGCCAACAGGCAGCGCCAGATTGGAATGCTGAAATATCGCGGCGGCCAGAACCAGCGCCTCGAACGCCAGCACATGGCCGAGCGGAATGTCGAGGGCGAGAACGAATACGCCGCGAACCATCGCGGACAGCGCGACCTCGCCGGCGTGGAACCTTCCAGCCGAGCTCGCATCGAGAAAATTGTCGAGATGGTGGATGCGGTGAAAACGCCACAACCAGGACGACTCGTGGTTGGCACGGTGCCACCAATATATCCAAAGATCGAGCAGGGCGAGATCGAGGAGCAGCGCCGGCCAGCCCGACCACCCTAAGGGCCGCCAAGCCGGGCCCCATTCGACAGCGAGCAGAGTAACTGGCAAGACGATGGCGGGGCCAAGCAGGGCATTGAGCGCCCATAATGCGCCGTTCTTGGAGATACGCTTCAAATCGTGCTTGGCGGCAAGGCGGGCCAGCGCGCCTCCGGATATCTTGCTCAGGGGCGCGCTCGGCCTGGCGGCGGCCGGCCGGAGCCGTTCGAGAACAAGGAACAACACCAGCCAGACCGCGATGGCCGCGCCCTTGTAGGCGAGGAGCTGATCGATCTGTTCGGGCACGTGGGCCATCCATCTGCGGTGCGAGTCGGTTTATGATTAAATGGTGGAGTTCGATGCACGCACAAGGCCGAAGCGCCGGCTTCACACAGCGGATGCGTCCGCAACGGATGTTTCGACAAAGAATGTTTAGGTGAGCCATGGCCGAACGGAATTCGCGCAACGCGCCGTTGGTCGGCGTGTCGGGTTGCGCCAAGCAATTCGGCCCCCACCCCTTTCACGCCGCGGGCGATAAATACGTGCACGCGGTTGCCCATGGCGCGCGCGCCCTGCCATTGGTCGTGCCGGCGCTTGGCCCTTGGATCGATCCCGAGGATCTCGCGGACAGGATTGACGGATTGATGCTGACGGGTAGCCCCTCGAACGTGGCCCCGGCGCTCTATGGCGGCCCGCCCAGCGTGCCCGGCACCGTGCACGACGACGCGCGCGACGGTGCGATGTTAGCCCTTGCCCGCGCGGCGATTGGCGCAGGCGTGCCGGTGCTCGCCATCTGTCGCGGTATTCAGGAACTGAACGTGGCGCTCGGCGGCTCGCTCCATCAGCGAATCCAGGAATTGCCGGGCATGCTCGATCATCGCGAGCCGGCGAATGCGGATCTGGGAACTCAATATGAACCGGCTCACCCGCTGGCGCTCACCCCAGGCGGATTTTTTGCCCATTTGGCTGGCCGCGAAGACATCACCGTCAATTCCCTCCACGCCCAGGGCATCGACAAATTGGCCGATTGCCTCGCAATTGAAGCCGTTGCGCCTGACGGCCTGGTTGAAGCCGTGCGTATCAAGGAATCGCCCCATTTCGTCGTCGGAGTTCAATGGCACCCGGAATGGCGTTTCTGGGAGAACTCGCTCTCGGTCGCGTTGTTTCGGGCCTTTGGCGAGGCCTGCCAGGTCAAAGCTGAGGCGCGGCGAAAAGCGCGCAGGGCTGTTGGGTAAGCGAAGCCATGCAATATGATTCGCATTAACATGCTTCATACGCATATCAGATCCGCCTTTGACGCATGGATAAAGCACGCCGCGCGCCCTATTTGGAGTTTTAGAGCGACCCGCGCCGCCAAGGCGCCGGGTCGCCCGGGAGCGGCCCCCCCGGCGCACCCGGGTTCCTACAGGAGCTTGGACGCCCGGCCACCCCCCAGCCGGGCGTCCACGTTCTGCCCAAGCGCGATTTCGAGATATCGCGGACGCCGCCCAGTCCGGCTATAAGCCCAGCCTCGATGTCCCTACGAATCGCCACCTGGAATATTTGCGGCGTGCGGCGGCGGCCAGAGCCGCTCGCACGGCTCGTGCGCGAGGCCAAGCCCGATGTCTTGTGTCTGCAGGAGACCAAGGCCGCGAACGACGTCTTTCCACACGCAGCCATCGCGGCGCTCGGCTTCGAGCACACCTTCATCCACGGCATGAAGGGCTATAACGGTTTGGCGATTCTTTCGCGCTGGCCGATCAAGAATGCGGCAAGCCGCGACTGCGTCGGCCGCGCCGATTGCCGTTACGCGCACGCGACCATCGAGGGCATAGAAATCCACAATTGCTACGTTCCTGCCGGCGGCGACGTGCCCGATCCGAAAACGAACGACAAGTTCGCGCACAAACTCGCCTTTCTCGACGAGATGGCGGAGTGGTGGAGCGGGCGTCGGCGACGAAACACCAAGGCGATCCTGGTCGGCGATCTGAACGTGGCGCCGCTTGAAAACGACGTCTGGTCGCACAAGCAATTGCTCAAAGTCGTATCCCACACGTCCGCCGAGGTCGATCGCCTGCGGCGCTGGCAGCAGGCGCACGATTGGATCGATGCGGTCCGCCACTTCGTGCCGCCGGAGAAAAAACTGTTCAGTTGGTGGAGCTTCCGCAATCGCGACTGGGCGGCCTCGGATCGCGGGCGCAGGCTCGATCACATCTGGGCAACGCCGGCGCTCGCGGGTGCGCTCAAATCGGCCAAAGTGATTCGCGAAGCGCGCGGCTGGCCGGATGCCTCCGATCACGTTCCCGTCGTCATCGACCTCAAGCTCTAGACGCGCGCGCGATAGACGAAATACCTCCCCACAGCCACTCCGTCGGGCGGGGATTGTGCGGTCCATCCTGGCTCCGCCATCGGCTGATCGGCGACCACGACGCCACCCGGAGCAAGATGGCGCGCGACGAGCGGTGCGAGTTGTTGCGCCATCGCCCGGCTGGCCGCTTCGCTGCCGCCGCCGATATCTACGTGCACCAGGGCCGCGCGCGCCGGTAATGCCAGCCGCTGGAGCGTCTCGCGCATGTCGCCGAGGAACAGGCGGTCGGCGTCGGGCACGCAATCGGGATGGGCCGCGAGCGCGCGATCGAACGCAAAGATATCGCGCCCCGGAAATAGCGAGCGCAAATGATCGTAGGTCCGGCCATTGCCGAGGCCGAGTTCGAGCACGGGGCCAGGCGTGGCCGCCACCAGAATTGCGGCAAGACCGAGACAGGCGCGTTGCGCCTCGAGCCGGCGGATGAAGCTATCGAGCCGGCTCATGTCCTATTTGCTGAGAGCGGCTTGAAGTTGCAGCGTTGTGCTTTCGAGGCGTCGCGCGAGTTCACGCAGGATTTCTATGGACATCTGGGGAAACTCCACGATCATGCGCAGGAAATTTTCCTTCGAAACCTTGAGCGTCACGAGCGTGCCCGCGGCCACGATGGTGGCCGTGCGCGGCACATCGCACAGGACCGCGATCTCGCCAACGATCTGATGCTTGCCGATCGTAGCCACCTTGCGCGCGCCCGTGGGCGTTTCGACCACGACATCCGCGCTGCCGTCGAGAATGACATAGGCCGCGTCGCCCAATTCTCCCTGACGGAACAGGGTTTGACCCGCCGCGTAGGTCAAGCGCTCGCTGGTAAAGGCAAGAAGCTTAAGTTTCGACGGATCGATACTCGCGAACAGCGGAATCCGCCGCAGCGCATGAACCTCTTCCATCAGACTCATCGGTCTCTCCCGCCGGTGTTCATTCCGAGGCCACGAGCTCGTGAAGCACGTGTCCCGGCTGGTTCAAGTCGTCGAATCGGCCTTGTTCGACCACCTGGCCGCCACGTAAGACGATTACTCGGTCGAAGTCTTTGGCCTGCGAGGAGCGGTGCAGCGCCCAAATCAACCCACCGCCGGAGAACCGCTGGATGAGGCCGCTCTGGATATGAGCCTGCGCGGGCGCGTCGAGACCGGCGGTTGATTGGTTGAGAATCATGACTTCTGGGCGCTTGAGAACGGCGCGTGCGATCGCCAGTTTTTGCCTCTGCGCGCTCGACAAGCGGGCACCCGCAATACCGACCTGGAAATCGAGGCCTACTTCGAGGATTTGCGCGCGCATCTCGAGCGCGTCCACAACTTCGCCGACGAGAGCGCCGATGCGATCGCCGCCCTGTGCCTGGCCGTAAGCGAGGCGGCCGAACAGGATATTGTCCTGAATGGACGATGCCGCATTGTACGCGGACCCGTCGAAGGCCTCGATGGCACCGCGCAATTTCGGGGGCAAGCCTTCGGCTAGACGCCGCCGCGTCGCGACGATTCGCTCCTGCAGCGAGTCGTCGAGAAGATCAAGGCGATGCCGCGCGGGGATGAACTTGAACGACAAGGCGAGGATGCGCGCGCGCTCTTCGTCCGACAGCGACGACTCGTCCTTGCCGAGGCGCGTGAGTATCGCTTGAAATCCCGGAAGATCGTCGGAGCCGATGAAACTGTATTGCGCGAAAAATTCGTGCCCTGGCGGCAAGCCCGAAAACAACTCGACCATCGTCTCGGCGAGCTTGCGTCCGACTTCAAACAACTCTGCGGTCAATCCCATTTCTCGCAGGACTTCGAGCAGATAACGGTTATTCGCGAGATTTTCCTCGGCGAACTCGCCGTCAACCGGCGTGCCGAATAGAAGATTCTCGCCAAGTGTCGCGTTCGTGTTGTAGCGCGCCGCGTCGAGCGGCTCGATTAGGGCGGCGGCTGCGCCATCGCCGAGACGCGACTTGAAGTTTTGCCGGGCCTTCAGGATGAGCGACGCCAGTTCGGGCCGCCTTGCCGGATCGATTCGGCCGCGCAAGCCAAATTGATAGATATCGTCGTCCAAGCCGACCAAACGCAGGGCATCGACGGCCTTGGCGGTCAGAGCATCGGGGCCGTCCACGCCGGCGGCCGCGTAATCGATCCAGTCGGCGTGCGTATCGTGTGTCGAATTGCCCGATTGTTCGGCCTCGGCCATCGCGCGAGCGTGGGAGCGCGCTTCATGCTGGTCGCGCTCGGGCGCGATCAGCGGGCGATGCTTCAGGCCGTAATAGAGGTTTTCGCGCACGGTCGCGGAAATCAGGTACGTCTGCGGACCGACATAGGCCATGCGCCGTCCGGTTACGGATTCGGGCAGGGCCGACGCCTTTTGGCCGCCGATCGAGACGCTGCCCGCGTTTGGCCATAGCAGCCGCGCCAGCACCAGGGGCAGTTCGTCCTTGCCGCTCGTGCCGTCGCCGACAATCGCTATGCGCTCGGTCATAGGTAAGGTGAACGACACGCCGTCCAGGAATTTGACTGCCCCGCTTTCCGCCAGCGTGATGTTGGATGCGGCGATATCTCCGGAAAACCGCAGAGCAGGCGGCGGATCGCCATTGACGAGCGATGGATCGAGCAGATCGGGCGGTTCGAATTGAGTCACGACCTGCTCGTACTTGATTCGGACGTCCTCCTTCTGCTGGTAATAGTCGAGCAATTCCTTCCACGGCGCCGCCAGGTCCTTCTGCGCAGCGATCACCGCGACCAGGGCACCAAGATCAACACGCCCCTGGAACGCGAGATAGCCGCCGATCGAGTAAAAAAGGAAGGGCGTCAGCTTGTCGATCGAGTTGTTGAGAAATTTCGCCAAAAACTTGAGGCGGTAGATGTCGTAGCGAATTTGGTAGATCGTGCCCAGGCGATTGGAAAAATCCGCGCGTTCGCGCGCCGACGCGTCATTGGCGTGAATCTCCTGGGTTCCGGAAATCGATTCGCCGATTCGTTCGGCAAGCGAGCGCACGGTCTGCACGCGCCGCTTGGCCAATTGGTTCACGCGCCTCTGGATCCGTGGAATGACGTAGATCTGTAACGGATAGAACGCGAGCGCGGCGGCGCCGAGGATAGGATCCTGCACCAGGATAAAAAACAGCGGCACGATCAACAAACCGCCTTGGAATAGGGGCTGCACGAACGCGTCGCCGATGAATCCGCCCAAGGGTTCGACCTCGGACGTGATCATGGGAATGATCTCGCCCGACGAGACTCTCTTGAAATGGGGCAACGAGAAGCGCAGGACCCGGCAGTAAAGCTCGTAACGCATGCGGCGCAACATGCGTTCGCCCAGACGGCCCTTGTACACGTTGATGTAATATTTGAAGCCGCCGTTGACAAACGTCAGTATCAAAAATATGAAACACAGATAGGCCAGATACTGGACCGCGTCCAAGGGTATGCCGAAAATCGATTCCGCAGGATAGGCGTCGAGATTGCCTTTCTCCATGCGATGGACGGTCGCGTTCTTGATGTGATTTACGATCTGCTTGGGCTGGTCATACGAATAATAGAGGAATGGATAGGAAATAAGCGCCAGCAGCAGGAGCCCCAATTGCTCCTTCTTGCTGTATCGCAAAATGAATCCGTACAAACCGTGCGGCATGGCAAATGCTCCGCGGACAACCCGCACCGATCGACCACGGGTAGGCGGCGATCAGGCTTAGGGGCGTGCTGCCGGTACGCTACGGGCGCGGCGCCGGGAAAACAATACTTCGCCGGGAACGGCCCGTGTGCCATAGTTTTGCGGCACGAATCCCGTGGCTGAGAAAACATCGGCTCGCGCGATTGCCAGGGTGCGCCGGCTTGCATTTTGGGGGGAAAGCAATGGTTGGCCGCGCGCGCGGAACGCGCATTCTAATATACAGCCACGACAGCTTCGGCCTCGGGCATTTGCGCCGATGTCGCGCAATCGCCCATTCGCTGGTCCGGACCTATCGCAATCTTTCGGTTCTCATCCTCTCGGGCTCGCCGATCATTGGCAGCTTCGATTTCCGCACACGCGTCGATTTCGTTCGTGTTCCCGGCGTCATCAAATTGCGCAACGGCGAGTATACGTCGCTTAGCCTGAACATGGACGTGCAGGACACGCTCGCGTTGCGCAGCTCGATCATTCGGCACACCGCCGAGGTGTTCGAGCCCGATTTGTTTATCGTCGACAAGGAGCCTTTGGGCCTGCGCGGCGAGGTGCGCGACACCTTAACCTTGCTCAAGGAGCGCGGCATACCCCTCGTGCTCGGTTTGCGCGACGTGATGGACGAACCAACCCTTCTTGCACCCGAATGGGAACGCAAGGGCGTGCTCCCGGCGCTGCGCGACCTCTACGACGAGATTTGGGTCTATGGCCTACCGCAAATCTGCGACCCGCTGGAGGGTCTGGAGGTTTCGGCAGCCGTCCATCGCAAGATCACATATACGGGATATCTGGGGCAGGATCCGAGTCTGGAACGGTCAACCTCCAGCAACGCGACGCTGTTCAACGAGCCGTTCTTGCTGGTGACGCCAGGCGGTGGCGGGGACGGTAGCGATCTCATCGACTGGGTATTGCGCGCCTACGAGACCGATGCGCGTCTGCCGCTGCCGGCGCTCGTGGTGTACGGGCCCTTCTTGCAACCCGAACAGAAGGCCGCGCTTCAGGCGCGGATCGACAGAGTTGCACGGGTGCGCGCAATCACCTTCGACGCGCACATGGAAGACCTAGTCGCGCGCGCCCAGGGCGTGGTCGCGATGGGCGGCTATAATACGTTCTGCGAGAGATTGTCCTTCGACAAGCGTGCGCTCATCGTGCCCCGCTCGATGCCGCGTCTAGAGCAGATGATTCGCACGTCGCGCGCGCAGGACATGGGCTTGATCAAAATGCTGGTCGATGACGGCGACCGCGATGCCTGGATGATGGCGACCGCGCTTCGGCATTTGCCGCAACAGGCAAAGCCGTCGGATGTCGTCGTTCCGGGTCTTTTGGACGGATTGACGAGTGTGAATCGCCTTGTAGGCCGCGCGCTGCAGCAGGCGAGCCAGCCGCGCATCGTGAAGGCCAAGATGACGTTCTAAGCGGCGCGGGATTGGCGTGATCGGTCGCGTCGCATTCATCCTCAAGGGCTATCCCCGGCTATCGGAAACCTTCATCGCCCAGGAAATCCTGGCGTTGGAACGGCGCGGGCTCGAAATCGAAATCGTCTCGCTGCGCCGCCCGACCGAGGCCAAGCGACACGCCATCCACGGCGAAATCGCCGCGCGTGTCTGGTATCTGCCTGAGTATCTAGCTGACGAACCCCGGCGCACCATTCGCGCATGGCGGCACTGGCGCGGACAAGCCGAATATCCACGCGCACGCGCCGCGTTTCTTGCCGATCTGCGGCGCGACCCCTCGCCCAATCGCATTCGCCGCTTTGGCCAGGCTTTGGTGCTGGCGCGCGAGCTCAGCTCCGATATCACGCGCATTCACGCGCATTTTCTTCACACACCCGCCTCGGTCGCGCGCTATGCGGCGTTGCTGCGCGGCCTGCCGTGGAGCTGTTCGGCCCACGCCAAGGATATATGGACCACGCCCGAGTGGGAAAAACGCGAAAAGCTTGCCTCCCTCGATTGGCTCACGACCTGCACCGAGGCTGGGCGGGCGCATTTGGCGGCGCTTGCGCCAAGCCCGACCAAAATCTCTCTGGCCTATCACGGCCTTGATCTGGCGCGCTTTCCAGCTCCCGAAACCAGGGTCGTGCCGCGCGGCGCGCCAGCGGTTATTCTTTCGGTCGGTCGCGCGGTGCGGAAAAAAGGCCTGCATGACGTACTCGACGCGCTTGCACGCATCCCGCCAGATCACGCATGGCGCTTCGTTCATGTCGGCGGCGGGCCACTCCTTGCCGGACTAAAACGGCGCGCCGCGCGATTGGGCCTCGGTGACCGCGTTCAATGGCGTGGCGCGCTCGATCAAGGCGAGCTTCTCGCGCTTTACCGTTCGGCAGATATCTTTGTTCTCGCCAGCCGCATGGCGCCGGACGGAGATAGGGACGGATTGCCGAATGTGCTGATGGAGGCGCAAAGCCAGGGTCTGCCCTGCATCTCCACCCGGCTTTCGGGTATTCCTGAACTGATCGAGGACGGCGTGACCGGTCTGTTGGCCGAGCCAGGCGACATCCAAGCACTGTGCGCCGCCATCGTCCGCTTATTGTCCGACCACGCGCTTGCCGGCGACCTCGCCCGGGCCGGGCAGGCGCGAATCCGCGCGCGATTTTCACTCGATCCGGGCATCGAGATCATCCGCGCGCTGTTTGACATGGAGCCGCGTCCATGCGCGTCGCCTTCCACGCGCCGTTGAAGCCGCCGGACCATTCGGTGCCGTCCGGCGACCGCACGGTTGCGCGGCTCGTTCTCGCGGCGCTGCAACAAGCTGGACATCGAGTGGAGTTAGCCTCGCGCCTGCGCACCTATGATTCGGGCAGCGCCACGCGCCAAGCCCGCCTGGCTGCGCTCGGCGAACGCTTGGCTGCGCGGATTCTGCGGCGGTACGGGCGCATGCACGCGGCGGCACGGCCGGAGATTTGGCTGACCTATCATCTCCATCACAAGGCGCCCGATTATCTCGGCCCGACCGTGGCCCGCAGCCTCGGTGTCCCTTATGTCGTGATCGAGGCCTCCATTGCCGCAAAGCAAGCACGCGGGCCTTGGGCCGTCGGCCATGAAGCGGCGCGCGCCGCGATCATGGCGGCCACGCGCATCGTCACATTAAATCCTGCCGATCGTGCGGGCCTGCTGACGACCGTACAGGATCCCGCGCGCCTGGTTGACATGCGCCCTTTCCTCGATCCATCGCCCTTTCGCGCGGCGCATATCGCGCGCGCCGGTCATCGAGAGGCGCTCGCGCACAAGTACGCACTCGATTCGAATGTCCCGTGGATTGCGGTTGCCGCCATGATGCGCCATGGCGACAAACTCGACTCGTACCGGGCGCTGGCGCGCGCGCTTGAGACTGTCCTCGACCGGCCTTGGCATTTGCTGATTGCCGGCGACGGCGAAGCGCTTCTGGAGACGCGTGCCGCCTTAACCACGCTCGACCTTGAGCGCGCGCGCTATCTGGGCCAGATCGGCGCCGAAGACATGCCGAGATTCCTTGCCGCCTGCGATCTGTTCGCCTGGCCGGCATGGCGCGAGGCTTACGGCATGGCGCTGCTCGAGGCCCAGGCCGCGGGCCTGCCCGTCATCGCCGGGGATGAAGGCGGCGTGTCGGCGATCATCGAGGACGGCGCGACCGGCACACTGGTGCCGCCGCGCGACGATGCGGCCTTCGCGCGAGCGATCCGCGACATGCTCGCCAACCGAGCTCGACGGAGCGCGATGGGCCAGGCGGCCCTGGCGCGAGTGGCCGAGTTGCACGGTCTTGGAGCGGCCGCGAGGACCCTCGACGCCATACTGCAAGAAGCGCTTCAATCACCGCCATGATCAAGCTCCTTCTCATTCGCCACGGACCGACGTCCTGGAACGAGACCGGCCGCGTGCAGGGCCATTCGGACATCCCCCTGTCGGATTCGGGTCGAGCGCGCGTGCGAACTTGGCGCTTGCCCGAGGAGTTCGCCGACTTTCGCGCCCACGCCAGCCCGCTCGCGCGCGCGCGGGAGACAGCGACGATCCTCGGGTTTAGGGACGTGACTCTCGATGCACGGCTCAAGGAAATGCACTGGGGCGAATGGGAGGGCGAAACGCTCGACGCGCTGCGCGTACGCTACGGCGAGGAAATGATCCGCAACGAGTCACGCGGCCTCGATTTTCGCGCGCCGGCGGCGGAATCGCCGCGCGACGTTCAGCGTCGCATGTTGTCGTGGTGCGCCGAGCGCGCGGCGGAGCATCAGTCAAGCGTGGCCGTGGCGCACAAGGGCGTGCTTCGGGTAGTTCTTGCCGCCGCCACCGGCTGGGACATGACCGGGCCCGCACCCGTCGAAATGGAATGGGATTGCGCCCATTTATTCGAGCTCGACCGCATCGGCCGCCCCACCATCGGCAGGCTCAATATCGCACTCGTGCCGCGCGCGGGCGCGCCGTGACCGGCCCTCCCCCGACGCGATCATGACGCGCCGCGCATTTATCTGGGTCACCCACCTTCTCGGGTCCGGCCATTTACGGCGCGCAGCGGCGCTGGCGCGCGCCATGGCCGCGCACGGCTTCGAGGTCCGACTGGTCTCTGGCGGCCGAGCGATTGACCATTTGGCTCTCGACGGAGTTGAATTCGTGCAATTGCCGCCGGTTGCGAGCGCGGACGAAGGATTTCGCTCGCTGGTCGATGTTTCGGGCGCGCCGCTCGACGCCGTGTTTTGCGAGGGCCGCGCCAGGCAGCTTGTGGATTGCCTCCGCGAGCAAGCGCCGCAGATCGTGGTTTTCGAGACCTATCCCTTCGGCCGCCGGAAACTCGAATTCGAGCTGAAGCCGCTGCTCGCGGCGGCGCTCGCCATGCGACCGAGACCCGTACTCATCTCCTCCATTCGCGATATCTTGCAGGCCCGATCACCGGAATCGGCCGGGCGCATGGTTGCCGCAGCACGCGCGCATTTCACCCACGTAATGGTGCACGCCGATCCAGCCTTGATTCGGCTCGAAGATTCCTTGCCCGAAGCCTCGGCCATCGCGGATCTGGTTTCCTATACCGGCTTCATTGCCGAATCCGCGCCGCCGTCCGAGATTTTGGGTCAAGGCTCCGAGATCGTCGTTTCGACGGGCGGCGGGGCGGTCGGCGCGCGGCTGCTACGGACGGCGCTGGAGGCGCGTCCACTAAGCACGCTCGGCAATGCACCGTGGCGTCTGCTCGCAGGCCGCGATCTGCCGGAAAGAGAATGGGCGGCTCTGCGTGCGCATGCGCCCGAAGGCGTGAGCATCGAGCGGGCGCGGGCGGATTTTCGGAGCTTGCTTGCCCGGTGCCGGTTATCGGTGTCGCAGGCCGGCTATAATACGGTCATGGATATTCTTCTTGCCGGTGCGCCCGCCGTTCTCGTGCCCTATGCGGGCGAAGGTCAGACCGAGCAGACCTTGCGCGCGACGCGGCTCGCGGCGCTCGGCCGCGCCGAGATCGTGCGCGAAGCCGAGCTTTCAGCGCCGGCCCTCGCACAAGCCATTGACCGGGCATCCCGCAGTGCGCGATGGCCTAGCGCGGGCTTCAACTTGAACGGCGCGGCGCAAAGTGCGCGCATGATCGAGGATCTGGCGAATTCGCTCGGGTCCCAATCGTGACGTCCTGGGCTCAATTGCACGCGGAGCTGGACCTTTGGGCGCCCGATGGCGTCACGCTATGGTGGCGCGACGACGATGCGATTGCCGCCGGACCCGAATTGCGCAAGCTTTTGTCGTGCGCGTCCGGAACGCCGATCGCACTCGCCGTGATTCCGGCAAGGCTCGACGCCGGCTTGGCGCTGGCGCTTGACGGAGCGAACGTGCTTGTCGTGCAGCACGGCTATAGCCATGCCAATCACGCGCCACCCGAATCGGCCAAGATGGAATTGGGCGCGCACCGGCCTTACTCCCATACCCTTGGGGATTTGGCTACGGGGTGGGCGCGCCTCGAGTCTGTCTTCGGCGCGCGCGCGCGGCCAATATTGGTTCCGCCATGGAATAGGATCGCGCCCGCCATGGTGCCATTCCTGCCCGAGATCGGATATCGCGGCCTTTCCACTTTTGGCGCGAGGCGGCGAGCGGAACCCATTCGCGGCTTCGTGCAGACCAATACCCATGTCGATATCATGGATTGGCGAGGTGCGCGCGGCTTTGTCGGCGAGGAGCAGGCCTTGGGCGCGCTTGTCGGCCATCTAGCGGCGCGCCGGACGGCGACGACAGATGACGAGCCGACCGGCCTTCTCACTCACCATCTCATTCACGACGAAGCGGCCTGGGCGTTTCTGGCGCGCTTGTGCGAAAAGATGCGCGACCATCCCTCGGCCCGCTGGCTCGACGCCGATGAGGCGTTTCGATCTGGCGTCGGGGCGAGAACGGGAGCACCCAAGTGAGCGTTCACCGCTATGCGGCAAGGGCCATTCGGGGCGATCTGCTGCGCGCGGTCGTCGGCTTCGTGCTGACGGCGGTACCTTGCGCGGTCACGAGCGAAAGTCCCATAGCCACGGGGATATTCGGCTTGCTGGCATCGCTGTTTTTTGCCTTCGGCGTGCGCAGCTATATCCGGCGATTTGCGCTGGTTCTAGTCACGGAGGACGGGGTAGTCTCCTGTCCGCTTGGCGAGGGAAGTCCGCAAATTCCAGGCTTTCGCCGCATAAGTCTTGCATGGCGGGACGTCCAGACGATGCGGTTGAGGTTCTTTTCGACCAAGCGCGACCGTTCGGAGGGCTGGGTGGAGTTGCGCCTTGCGGATGGCAAAGACCGGCTGACTATCGATTCGACGATCGAGGGCTTCGAGACCGTCGTCGCGCGCGCGGCTCTTGCCGCCGAACAGGGAGGCGTCGCGCTCGACGATACCACCCTGGCCAATCTCGGCTCGCTGAGGATCGGCTCGGGAGTTGCCCGAACATGACCGAAGATTTGCTGTCGGTTCGTGATCTGCGCATCGAATTCGATGTCCCGGGCGGAGTGCTGCAAGCGGTCAAGGGCGTTTCGTTTCGCGTGCGCCCAGCCTCGACCGTCGCCATCGTCGGTGAATCGGGCTCTGGAAAGTCGGTCATCGCGCAAGCGATCATGGGAATCCTGCCGAGCGTCGGCCGTATCGCCGGCGGACAGATATTGATCTCCGACCCCGTCCAGGGCGGTGCCGTTACCGATATCGCCGCGCTCGAGCGCGACGGGCCAGCCATGCGTCGGATTCGCGGGGGCAGGATATCGATCATCTTCCAAGAGCCGATGACCTCGTTATCGCCGCTGCACACGGTCGGCGATCAAATCGGCGAGGCGCTGCACCTTCATCGCGCCGTCGGCAAGGCCGAGGGTCGCGCATTGTGCATCGACATGTTGCGCCTCGTCGGTTTTCCCGATCCGGCCCGTGCCTATCGCAGCTATGCCTTCGAGCTGTCCGGCGGCCTGCGCCAGCGCGCGATGATTGCCATGGCGCTGATTTGCCGGCCTGGCCTATTGATCGCGGACGAGCCGACGACCGCGCTCGACGTCACCATACAGGCACAAATTCTGAAGCTTGTCGGCGATTTGCAGCGCGAACTGGGCATGGCCGTCTTGATGATCACACATGATCTCGGCGTCGTGGCCAATATCGCCGAAGAAGTCGTGGTCATGTATCGCGGCGAGATCATGGAGTCGGGCACGGCGCCCGAGCTTTTTGCCAGGCCTCAACACCCGTATCTGAACGCCCTGTTCCGCGCGGTGCCGCATTTCGACATGGCCCGCAACGAGCGTCTGGTGCCCTTGCGCGAGATACGCGGCGAGACGGGCCATCTGCTGCGCAGGAAGACAGGTGAACAAGCGGCGGCAGGCACGCCTCTGCTCGCGGTCGAGAGCCTGACCAAGCGTTTTCGCATCCGCAATAGCGGCTGGTTCGGCACTGCGAGCGCGCGGGACGTGCTGGCGGTCGACGACGTGAGCTTCACGCTCGCGCGCGGGGAATGTCTGGGTCTCGTCGGCGAAAGCGGCTGCGGCAAAACGACCGTGTCCAAGATCGTGATGCGCGCGCTCCGGCCCGAGGCAGGCAGGGTCACATTCTTCGACCGCGATCGCCCCATCGACGTGCTGGCCCTTGAGGGCCGCGCGCTCATCGATTTTCGCAAACGCCTGCAATTCATTTTCCAGGACCCGTTCAGTTCGCTCAATCCGCGCATGACGGTGTTCGATATCATTGGCGAGCCCTTGGTCATCCACCGGGTAGGCGACGCGGATTTCCGCTCCGAGATGGTGAAGGAGTTGCTGCGCCTCGTCGGCCTCGACGTGCGCCATATGAACCGCTACCCGCACAGCTTTTCGGGCGGTCAGCGTCAGCGCATCGGCATCGCGCGCGCGCTTGCGCTGCGCCCCGACGTCCTGATCTGTGACGAGCCCGTTTCGGCGCTCGATGTCTCGATTCAAGCGCAGATCTTGAATCTGCTCAAGGATCTCCAGCGCGAACTGGGTCTCACATATCTGTTCATCTCCCACAATCTCGCGGTCGTCGACTATCTGGCTGCGCGCATCGCGGTGATGTGCAAAGGGCGGCTGGTCGAACTGGCGCCACGAGAACTTTTGTTCAGCAATCCCGTTCATCCCTACACCAGGGCGCTCGTCTCGGCCGTGCCTTATCCAGATTTGGAGCGCAGGCTCGATCTGTCTGCGCTCATGGAAGGCACGGCGTCCGACCCCGAATCCTGGCCGCGACCGTTCACGATCGACGCCGATGCCAAGCCCGCCCTCATTGATTTAGGTGGCGGTCATTTCGTGCGCGCGGACATGCGCGCCGATTCGCGCGAGCTCGTGGCATGATCGCGGCGCGCGCAATGCTCGGAGCAATTGCTCTCCTCGCGGCCCTCGTGGGCGCGGCCGAGGCGGCCTGGGTCGAGCCGCCTACGCTCGTCGCGCGCGTGAACGCGGGGCAATTGCCCCCAATCACCAAGCGCCTTCCCGAAAAACCGCTCGTCGTCCAAGTCGGGCGCGGCCAGCGCGAGCTCGGAAAATCCGGAGGTACGCTGCGCATGCTCATGGCCTCGGCCAAGGACACGCGGCAGATGACGGTTTACGGCTATGCGCGCCTCGTGGTGTGGTCGCCGGAGTACCGATTGGAGCCCGATATTCTTGAATCGGTCGAGCAAGAAGGCGGACGGATCTTCACCCTGCGCTTGCGCAAAGGCCATAGATGGTCGGACGGCCATCCCTTCACCGCCGAGGATTTCCGGTATTTCTGGGAGGATGTGGCCGGCAATGCGGAATTGTCGCCCTTTGGGCCGCCGACGCAATTGCTGGTGGAAGGCGAGAAGCCCGTCTTCCAGGTCGTGAACGAAACGACGGTGCGCTATTCCTGGTCGAAGCCCAATCCATTCTTCCTGCCCGCCCTTGCGAGCGCCACGCCGCTCTACATCTATCGCCCGGCGCAATATCTCAAGCGGTTCCATCGCAAGTTCGGCAAGCCCGAGGACATTGCGCGTTTGGTCAAGGAATACGGCCAGCAGAACTGGGCCGCGCTGCATCACCGCATGGATCACATGTACCGCAACGACAATGCCGAGTTGCCGACCCTCGATCCCTGGGTGCTGAGAACCAATCCGCCGGCCGAGCGTTTCCAATTCGTGCGCAATCCGTATTTTCATCGCGTCGACGAGATGGGACAGCAATTACCCTATATTGATGACGTGATATTGAACGTGGCCGATTCGAAGATCATTCCAGCCAAGGCCGGCGCGGGCGAATCCGATTTGCAGGCGCGCTATATCCGTTTCGACAACTATACGTTCCTCCGGGAAAGCGAGAGGCGGACCGATCAATCGGTACTTCTCTGGCGCACCGCCAAGGGATCACATTTCGCGCTGTTCCCGAACTTGAACGCCAACGATCCGGTCTGGCGCCAGATGTTGCGTGATGCGCGCTTTCGCCGCGCGCTTTCGCTAGCGATCAACCGGCACGAGGTAAACCAAGTGGTTTATTTTGGTCTGGCGCTCAAGGCGGCGAACACGATCCTGCCGCAAAGTCCGCTTTTCGAGACGGCCTACCAGACCGCGTGGGCGGATTTCGATTTGATCCGTGCCAATGCGCTGCTCGACGATATCGGCTTGACCAAGCGCAACAATAAGGGCGTGCGCCTCTTGCCCGATGGTCGGCCACTCGAGATCATCGTCGAGACGGCGGGCGAGAGCACCGAGCAAGCCGATGTTCTGGAATTGATCCGCGACACTTGGATCAAGGCTGGCATCAAGCTTTTCATCAAGCCGTCGCAGCGCGAAGTGTTCCGCAACCGGGTGTTCGCCGGCGACGCGATCATGGCGGTATGGAGCGGGCTGGAGAACGGGCTTGCGACGGCCGATCAAAGCCCCGAGGAACTCGCCCCCACCAACCAGCAGCAACTCCAATGGTCAAAATGGGGCCAGTTTTTCGAAACCGGCGGCAAGACCGGCGAGGCCCCGGACATGCCAGCCGCCCAGGAACTCGCACGCCTCAACCAGGCCTGGCGGCGCGAAGCGTCGGCGGAGCGTCGCGCGGCCATCTGGAAACGGATGCTGGAAATTCACGCCGACCAGGTATTCTCCATTGGCGTGGTGGCCGGAACCCTGCAGCCGGTGGTCGTGTCGAACAAATTGCGCAACGTTCCGGTCGAGGGCGTATTCAACTGGGAGCCGGGTGCGCATTTTGGCATCTACCGGCCGGAAACTTTTTGGCTCGGCGAGTCACGTAAGCCGCGCCCGCAAGTGACCAATTAAGGGCACGGATACCGGACATGCTGCGTTATATCGCCCATCGCTTTCTGATCATGGTGCCCACGCTGTTGGCGATCAGCTTCATCGTCTTTGTGATCATTCAATTGCCGCCGGGCGATTATCTGGAAACCTACATCGCGGAACTGCAGTCGCGTGGCGAGGGCGTGGACATCGAGAAGATTCAGTTCCTGCGCGAGGCGTACGGTCTCGATAAGCCATTTCTGGTGCAATACGCCTATTGGGTTTTCGGCATGATACAGGGCGATTTCGGCTATTCCTTCGAATTCAACCTGCCCGTTTCGCAAGTCGTCGGCGACCGGTTGTGGCTCACGGCCCTGGTCTCGGTCGCAACGATTTTGTTTACCTGGATCGTGGCCTTTCCCATAGGCGTCTATTCGGCGACGCATCAATATAGCTGGGCTGATCACAGCCTGACTTTCGTTGGATTTCTCGGCTTGGCGACGCCCAATTTCCTGCTGGCTCTTGTCCTGCTGTATTTTGCCAATGTCTGGTTTGGCACATCCATCGGCGGTCTGATGGATGAGAAATTTATCGGCCAGCCCTGGACCTGGGCAAAATTGACTTCGGTTTTGGCGCATTTGTGGATTCCGGTGATCGTCATCGGCACCTCGGGCACTGCGGGGATGATCCGCCGCCTGCGCGCCAATCTGCTCGACGAATTGCAGAAGCAATACGTCGTCACCGGCCGCGCCAAGGGTCTGCCGCCCTTCCGGTTGTTGGTCAAATATCCCTTGCGGATGTCGCTCAACCCATTCATCGCCGATATTGGCAGCTTGCTGCCCGAGATTATTTCGGGCGCGGCCATCGTCTCGGTCG
Organism: Alphaproteobacteria bacterium; assembly: GCA_046153685.1. Classification (GTDB taxonomy): domain Bacteria; phylum Pseudomonadota; class Alphaproteobacteria; order CADEGL01; family CADEGL01; genus CAMAPP01. Next base: position 50,589 of record JBJXGH010000129.1, on the reverse strand, counting down.
TGCTCTCGCTTCCGACCACGGGGCCGATGTTGCTCGAGGCTTTGCGCAGCCAGGACATGTACCTGGCTGGATCGTTCCTCATGTTCATGGCGACCCTTACGGTGATCGGCGTTCTCGTCTCGGACCTCTTGCTGGCGATGCTTGACCCGCGCATTCGCCTAGGCGGCGGAGCGGTCAGATGAGCGCCGAGCAGCCATTGCCGCACTACGTTGCCAGGGGTGCGTTCGATCCGTACGAGGCGGACGCGCTGACGGCAGGGCAAGAACGCTATTACCTGGCATCGCAATGGCGGCTTATGTGGTGGAAATTCCGCCGCCATCGGATCGCCGTCATCTCCGGCGCCCTCCTGCTCGCGATGTACGCGACGATTTTTGTGAGCGAAGCCTTGGCGCCTTACAATCTCCATACCCGATCCACGGATTACCTGTACGCGCCGCCGCAAGCGGTGCATTTCTTCCACGACGGCGGTTTGGTCGGGCCGTTCGTGTATGCGTTGGAAACGCGGCGAAATCTGGAAGTTCTCAAATGGGAGTATCGCGAGGACACGTCCCGCCCGCTGCCGATCCGCTTTTTTTGCTTGGGCGATTCCTACGAATTCTGGGGCATCATTGAGGGACGATTCCACCTAGCGTGCGCGCCGCATGACGGAACCCTGTTCCTGCTGGGCACGGATAGGCTAGGCCGGGACATCCTGTCACGCATCATTTATGGCGCGCGCATCTCCTTGACCATCGGCCTGATCGGCGTGGCTGTCAGTTTCGTGCTCGGGATTACGATCGGCGGTCTGGCTGGCTATTACGGCGGCTGGATCGACAATTTGACCCAGCGCGTCATTGAAATCTTCCGATCGTTCCCGCATTTGCCATTGTGGATGGCGCTATCGGCGGCCTTGCCCGTCACCTGGAGTCCGCTGCTGATCTATATCGGCATCACGCTGATTCTCGGCCTGCTCGATTGGACGGGATTGGCGCGGGCGGTCAGGTCGAAACTGCTCGCGCTGCGCGAGGAGGATTTTTGCACCGCTGCCCAGCTCATGGGCGCCTCGCCCAAGCGCATCATCGGCCGCCATCTGATGCCAAGCTTCACGAGCCATCTGATCGCGTCGGCCACGCTGTCGATTCCGCACATGATTTTAGGCGAGACGGCGCTGTCGTTCCTGGGCTTGGGATTGCGTCCGCCAATCACCAGTTGGGGTGTCTTGTTGAACGAAGCGCAGAACATCAATGTCGTCGCGCTCTATCCTTGGCTGATGCTACCGGTGGTACCAGTCATCGTCGTGGTATTGGCGTTCAATTTTCTCGGCGACGGTCTCCGGGACGCGGCGGACCCCTACAAATAGCCGCCCTTAGAGCGCGAGCACGACGAGATCGAGCGGTCGCTCTGTACCTTCAACCCGGCAATTGGCGCGAATCTCCTTATCATCCGACGGCCGATAGCCTTGGGTCCGCGCGCGCTCGAATGTCTCAAGCGTGGTCAAGCCGCGGACGCCCACGTTCTTCGTGTGCTTTTCGAGCTTGGCTGACAGATTCACCGCGTCCCCGATGACCGTGTATTCGAGCCGCGTCGCGTCGCCCACGGCGCCGAAGATGATCCGACCCATGGCGACGCCCGCGCCGACTCGCAAGGGTTCCTGCGACGCCCCCGCGCGCGAGAGGTTCCAAGATTCAATCTCGGCGAGCACATCGTCGGCCGCTCGTAAAGCGTCGGCGGCAAAGGTATCGCTGGGAATGGCCGCACCGAAGGTCGCAAGAATTCCGTCGCCGAGGAATTTATCGATGCTGCCCCCGTGACGCTGGATGATCGGCACCGCGCGGGCCTGATACTCGGCGAGCAGCGCGATTGCCTGGTCTGGTTCGACCCGCTGGGCATAGCGCGTGAAGCCACGCAGATCGAGATTGAGGATTGCGGCGTCGCGCGGCAGGCCATGGCCGGCGGTAACCCGGTGCTCTGACGAAGTGATTCGCCGGGCGATTTCGGGCGCGAAGAAACGCGATAGATCCCGCGCCGCCATGCCTTCGGCCACGGAACGCACCAGTAGCCCGCGCGCCCGAGCGATCGCGACGGCGAGCACCCCCGTAAATACCGCGATCGACAAGATCTTATCGACCTCAGCGCCAATCAGAATGCGGTTCGAGGTCATGTAGAGCACGTAATCACGCGTGATTCCGGCATCGGCTGCATTCGCATCGATCGCGAGATGCACGAGCCACAGCCAGCCAAGCGCCGCGACCGCGCCCGACAGCAGGACAAATCGCGCCTCGAACCGCAGGGCCCGGAGAGCAATAAAGATAAACAGATAAGCGAACGTCGGAACCTTGAGCACGAAGGACGGCGGCTGGACGTACTGAATATGAAAACTCCAAATTAGCGACAGCAGCAGGCCGATATCGATGACGACCGAGAGCGCTAGAAACCAATCAGGCAATCGCCGGACGCGCGCAACCACCAGTCGGAGAATCGTGAACGCGAGATAGGACGCAAGGGCCCAAGGCACCGGATGAAAGTCGACCCGTTCGTCGAAGGTCTTCGGCGAGACAAAGTAGAACATGCCAAAGACCAGAACGACAAAAAGCTGAATCCAGCCGATCATGATTTCGCTGCGGTCTTGCTGGAGACGAATGGCCGCACGGACCCGTTCTGGCAACGCGGATTCGTTGGTCGCGGCGAAGAATTTGCGCAGCCTGGCGATCACGGGATATCGCACGTGCGCTTTTCGATCCACAGGCTCGATTCCCACGCGCCGGGCACGATGGGCAAGCGGGCGAGCGTCCTGACGGCGGGATCATCGGCCAACCGCGTCGTCGCGTAGCGGCTCGAAAACACGATCTCGTACGCTCTGCCCTGAAGGAGCACGGCAACGGCCGTCTGCTCGTTATAGCCACGCCAATGCCAGTCGCTGGGATAGCCGTCGGGCAGAAAAATATCGTGCACATGCATCATCGTGCCGGCTGGTAGCAGGGGCAGAATATCATTCACGATGATATCGACATCGCTGCCTGGCACCAGGACGTGACTCGAATCGATGAATAGGATGTCCCCAGGCCCGAGTCCGCGAAACAGGTTCGGATCGGTCGCTTGGAGCGTCGTTGCGACGCGTTCCACCCCCTGGGGCAAGACCGCGCGCGGCCAGGGATCGAGGGCCACATGCCGGGTCGTCAAACCGCCATCCGCCACGGCGCGAGCGATGAATCGGGTGGAGTGTCCTGCGCCGATTTCGATCACGGTCTTGGGCTTGAGGTGGCGCACCATCGCATAGAGCACGGCCGCATCAAGCCGCGGAAACCAATCCTGGTCCCAACGAGCCCCATCGGGCCCCTGCCCAATCGCGTCAAGATCGCGGGCCAGCGCGGCGGTACGTTCGAGCGTCAGGCGCATGCGCGGCCGGGCGGCATCGAAAACCGCCTCAAGAGCCTTGTAAGGTGGTCGGCGCGCCGAAATAGCTCCGGCGAGCCGATAGGGAATGAAAATGCCCCGCGGTCCGAGGCCAAGCACGGTCGACAATCCCATCGCCAACCGGCGCGATGCCGTGTGTAAATCGGCGAAGCGCACCGATCAGGGCCTGAGGATCAATGATTCCCGCGCGACCACGGTGCCGGGCCGCGCGCGGTCGGCCTCTTCTTGGATCCTGTCCATGAAGTCGTCGTCATGATCGGGATCGTGATGGAAGACGACCAGCGTCTTGACGCGGGCGGCGTCGGCAAGGCGCGCACCCTCCTGCCAGGTGGAGTGGCCCCATCCGGCAAAGCGCGGGTATTCCTCGTCGGTATAGGTAGAATCATAAATGAATATATCGGCATCGCGAACGAGTTCGACGATCGCGCTGTTTCTCGCTCCGACCACGTGTTCGGTATCGGTCACGTAGCAAACCGCCTTGCCGGCATGTTCCACGCGGTAGCCGGTCGCGCGATCGGGATGGTTGAGACCGGCCGTGCGCAGGGTGATTCCAGGTGCCGGCGACAAAGTCTCGCCCAATCGAAAATCGTTCGTCGTAATGTCCGCACCCAGAATGCCGAATGGAACCGGAAACAGCGGCGACGACATCACGCGGCACAAAACCTCGTTCAAGTTGCGTTCAGGCGCGAGATGGCCCGCCCACAAACGAATCGTATTCCCTGGTTCGTACATCGGCCGAAAGAACGGCAATCCAGCGACATGATCGATATGGGTGTGGGAAAGGAACAGGTCGATATCCGCGATGCCGTTGTCCGCGAGGGCCTTCCCAAGGCCGCGCAGCCCCGTGCCCGCGTCGAATATTAGCAACCGGCCGCCACAACGAACCTCCACGCACGAGGTATTTCCCCCGTACCGCAAATGACTCGCCTCCGGCGTCGCGACGCTGCCGCGCACCCCCCAGAAGCGGATCAAAAATTCGTCAGCCTCGGTTGCCAATGCGTTCGACCCTTGCCAAAGCCAAGCCGACTCCTGCCCCGCCATTCGATAGTTGTGGCCCGCGCGGGTAATCGACAGTCATTGCACCGCTCCCCATGTGTTTTCTAAAAGAACAGGCGACTAAGGTTGCAATCGGTAGCCGTTTGCCTCGGTTACCAAGATCGAAGCGCGAGTCGAATCGGGTTCGATTTTCTGGCGCAGACGGTAAATATGGGTCTCGAGCGTATGCGTCGTTACACTCGCATTGTAGCCCCAAACCTCGGTCAATAGCTCCTCCCGCCCCACCGCAGCGCCCGCACGATACAAATAGCGCAGGATGGCCGCCTCTTTATCCGTAAGGCGTATTTTCCTGCCTTCTGCTTCGTCGAGGAGCAGGCGCGCAAGAGGCCGGAACTCATAGGGTCCGATCTTGAATACCGCGTCCTCGTTTTGTTCGGCCAGGCGCAATTGGGCGCGAATGCGCGCGAGCAGCTCTCCCAGTCGGAATGGCTTCACCACATAGTCGTTCGCGCCCGAATCGAGGCCCTTAACGGTATCGGCTTCGGAATCGGCGCCGGTCAACATGATGATCGGCGCGCTGATCTCGGCATCCCGCATCCGTTTGCAGGCATCGCGCCCATCGCAATCTGGAAGGCCCACGTCGAGGATCACAAGATCAATACGATGGGCCGCAAGAAGCGCCAAAGCCTCGGTGCCCGTTCCTGCCTCGATGGTTTGGAAGCCGTTTTCATGGCCGAGTTGCTCGGCAAGCGAAGTGCGAAAGACCGCGTCGTCGTCAACCAGGAGGATGCGCTTGACCGCCGCAGCTTGCTGGCGAGTGGGTTCAGACATGGCGCTCTCGCCTCCGCTTCACGGAATTCAAGACGATAGCGCGTGGCCGCACACGGCGGCGAACAAGTCGCTGTCGGACTTCGCCAGATCACCCACAATGCTGAAGTGATCGTGATCCGCGAGCTCGAGCACGGCGTGCAATTCGTTGTCCGCGCGTCGCCAGGCCGCGCCGAAATCATCCTGCTGACGGTGAAACTCGGCGGATTCGCGCGCGCCCACCGCGAGGCTAAGCGGCGGACCGCCGGAAGAAACATGGCGCAGGGGCGAATATTTGCGCACAATTTCGGCATCGAGATTGATCGCGTCGTTGAGATAGGACAGGCGGATCGGTTCGAGGTCATAGATTCCGCTGATGGCAACCCCGCCGATCATCCGCGCGCCCAGACCCGTCTGCGCCGCGGCAAGCATGGCCAATAGATGGCCGCCTGCGGAATGGCCGGACACCGATATTCGCCTGGGATCGCCGCCCAATTTCTCGGCGTTTGCGACAAGCCATGCGAATGCTTGTTCCACGCTGGAGACGATATCGGCCATCGATGCCGCCGGCGCGAGCGGATAGGCGATGGGCGCATAGGAAATGCCCGCCGCGGCGAAATTGGGCGCGGGAAAGCTGAAACTTGCCTTGTCGAGCGCGCGCCAGTAGCCGCCATGGAAGAACATATGGATGGGTGCATGCCGGCGCTCGGCCGGAAAGAAGTCGAGACGCTCGCGTGGGCCGGAGCCATAGGGAATATCGAGTTCCGCGCGGACGCAGCGACGCACCTCGGCGCTGCGCTCCGCCCAGTCCGCCAAAACGATCCCATGGTCGGGAACCATGGCCCGATTGTTGTACTGGGCATCAAGCCCGGCACGGTCGTAGTCGCGAAATATCGCATTCATCCCACGAAGCCTTATCTGCTTCGCGGGCCGCCGACAACACCCGGAAATTCTTGCCCTCACCCGGTTAAATTTGCCTGGGCTTCCACCGGTAACACGCTGATTTCGTGCGTTCCTCTCTTGGCCTGTTCTTTGCTTTTAACGGGGCATGAGGACCGCATGGCCGACGCATTGATCACCAGCTCGCCATTGAGGATGAGCGAGGGCACCGACCCGCTCGCGCGCGTCGAGCCACCCGAGGGCTATCGACGCATGAAGTTGTGGGCGGGCGATGAGTTCTCGTTCGCCGATATCCTGGATTTTATCAACCCTCTGCAGCATATCCCCGTCGTTTCCACGATTTATCGCCAACTCACGGGCGACAAGATTGGTGCGCTCGCGCAATTGACCATGGGCGGTATTTTGGGCGGACCCATCGGTCTAATCGGCGCTGTCGCCAATGTGGCGATGGAGACCGAGAGCGGGAAAAGCCTTGAGCAGGCGGCGTCTTCCGCCTTGGGGCTCAACCTTTTCGGCGGCGAGAATGCCGATGAAGTGGCGGAGAGATCGCCTGCGGACAGGCCGGCAAACGCAACCGTCACCGCGTCGGGCCCCGACCGGGCCGACGGCATCGAGCGCGACGTGAATTCTCTGGCGGCCGTGATCGCCGAGGCAACCGTCGCGCCGCAACCGAGCGAGAGCGTGCGTTCCGGCGCCCGCCAAGCGGAACCATCGGCCAGCCGCGTGGACAGCGCGGGCCGCACTCCCCTTGCCCGCAAAGCCTCGTCCTTGGCTTCGGAGGCCGCGATCGGGCCTTCGGCGCGCCAGGCATTGGCGGGGCGCGGCGGCATGCCGGTGGCCTTGGGCCGCTTCGATCCGATCGCGGCTGCGCTGGGTGCCCAGAACCGTTCCGGAAATCCGAACCTTCCGCTTTCGATGATGCAAGCACTCGACAAATACGAGGCCCTGGCGCGGCAAAAGCCCGAAGTCGCGCGGCAAATCGACCAATCGAACTGACGCTAAACTGGAGCCGGGCGAGCGCCAAAAATAGCGGTGCCAACGCGGACATGCGTTGCGCCGAGGCGAATCGCCTCTTCGTAGTCAGCGCTCATGCCCATGCTTAAGACGGTAAGCTCGTTCCGGCGCGCAATTTCGCGCAGCAAAGCGAAGTGTATCGAGGGCGGTTCGCCTGCTGGCGGAATGCACATAAGACCGAGAATCGGAAGCCCAAGATCGTCGCGACACCGCGCAATGAATCCGTCCGCCTCGGCGGGCGCTATTCCCGCCTTCTGGCCTTCCTCGCCGGTATTTACCTGAACCAAACACGCCGGGCGGCGCCCTTGCTTGGTCATTTGTTCGGCGACCGCCACAGCGAGTTTCGGCCGGTCGATGCTCTGGATTACGTCGAACAAGGCAACGGCCTCCTTGACCTTATTGGTTTGAAGAGGGCCGATCAGATGCAAGCGAATGTCCGGAAATTCGCTCCGGAGCGACGGCCATTTCACCGTAGCCTCCTGCACACGATTCTCGCCGAAATCGCGCTGGCCCGCGACGATCGCCGCACGGCAACTCGCGGCCGGATGGAATTTTCCGACGGCGATCAACGTGATATCCGCCGAACTTCGACCAGCGGCGCGGCAACTATCTTCGATGCGCGCGCGTACCGCCCGAAGATTGCTCGCTATGGTCGCGACTTCGACATGGGTGTCGGACATGGTTCCGTCTCGTTTGCCAGCCGGGAGACCACCCCGGCCAGGAGGTCAACAATGCGCGGACATCTGGGCCAGTCGCCGCCGATCAGGGCCGGAGGCGGAGATTTCGCCGCACGTACTCGAGCAATATCGCGACCGAATCGTCGATCTTTTGATTCGTCGTGTCGATAATCAGATCGGGTGATTCCGGCACTTCATAGGGTGCGGAGACGCCCGTGAAATCGCGGATTTCCCCCGACCGTGCGCGCTTGTAAAGACCCTTGGGATCGCGCCGTTCGCAGGTCGCCAAATCCGCGCGGACATAGACTTCGTGAAATCGCCCCTCGGCGGCGGCGCGGGATTCCGCGCGATCCTTGCGATACGGCGAAATAAACGCCGTGATCGCCACCACCCCTGCCTCGGCGAACAACGCGGCGACTTCTCCGACCCGGCGAATGTTTTCCGCCCGGTCTTCGGGCGAAAATCCCAGATTGGCGTTGAGGCCGCGGCGAACATTGTCGCCGTCGAGCACGAAGACGTTGAAGCCTTCCTTGAATAGCCGCGCCTCGAGTTCGATCGCCAAGGTCGACTTGCCCGAGCCGCTGAGTCCAGTCAGCCAAATCACGCCGCCTTCATGACCTGATCGGACGGCGCGCATTTCCGCCGTCACGCGGTGCTCCACCGCCGTTAGATTTTTCGAATGGACCAAGACGCGGCGGCGAAGGTCGGCATGGCCGGACATGTCGATCAACCCGCCGCCCGCGACATCGAAGCCATCGACGAGCACGAACCGGCCTGTTCGCGGATTCTCGATCGAGGGGTCGAGAGCCAGCATCGCGCGGGACCGTAAAACGATTTCGGCGACCGTATTGCGTTCGACTTGGGTCGCCGGCGTGGCCGATAGATCCGTCGTGTTGATGACGCGGTCTATCGACTGGACCTCGATAGGGACCTGCCGCGTTGCAAGCTTGAGGGTGTAAGTCTTGCCCGCGCGCAGCGGTTCCCGTCCCAACCAGAAAAGTCGGGCTTTGAACACGTTGGTTTCCCACGGCGCATGATCAACATGGCTCGCGAGCTCACCCCGCTCCGCGAATACCTGTTCATCGAGCGTGATGCCGATGGATTGTCCCGCTTGAGCCGCAAGGACGGTCGCGGCCGACGGCCAGGATTCTATCGATTTGATTCGTGCCATCATGTTGGAAGGCGAGAACAGCAGTCGGTCGCCGACGCGAAGTCGGCCGGTTTCGACGCGCCCAGCGTAAATTCGCCGGTCGTCGAATTTGTATACGTCCTGAATGGGGAACCGGAGCGGCAAATCCTCGAGGCCCTCGGGCATCGCGAATTCATCCAAAGCCTCAATTAGATCGGGCCCCGAATACCACGACATGCGAGCGGAATGGCCTTTGATATTATCGCCCTCTCGCGCCGACGCCGGGATGACGCGCTTGGGATGGAGTTGAATATCCGCCAGATACTGGCGTACGTCCTTTTCCAATTCGGCAAACCGGGCGGCGTCGTAGCCAACCAAATCCATTTTCGTCACGACAACGGACAGCTGCTTCACGCCCATCAAGGAAAGGACATAGCCGTGGCGGCGCGATTGTTCGCGCACGCCCTCAAGCGCATCGATAACGAGAATTGCGCCGTCGCAACCCGCTGCGCCTGAAATCATGTTCTTTAGAAACTCGCGGTGTCCGGGAGCATCGACAAGCACGTAACGGCGTTGCGGCGTGCGAAACTGGATGTAGCTCACATCGATGGTAACGCCCTGGTCTCGCTCGGGCTGCAACGCATCCGTGACGAAGGCCCACTCGAAGGCCATGTTGCGCCGGCGGCAGGTGGCTTCGACCTCCGCCAATTTTCCCGCGGGCAAGGCGCCGGTTTCGTGGAGCATGCGTCCGACGAGGGTGGATTTGCCGTGATCGACATGTCCGACGACTACGACGCGGAAAGCCGGGTTCGTGGAATGGCTCTGGGGAAGCATGACCGGCGGCGTCATTGGGTTGCGGATTTTCCGGGACTTAGGCGCTTGGTCTTCCCATATCCAGGGCCGGAGACAAAGGTATTTATAGGGCGCGCCCGGGGGAGCGGTCCGGCGAGCTGTTCCGTGGCAGTTGTTCGCGGGTAACCGGTTGCCTATCATCCAGCGTGGAAGCGGCGGATTCCAAGCGATCAGAAAGGCGATGTGACGGCATGATTCTTCAAGGGTTGAGGACCAGGGCGGCGATACCGGTACTGTTGGTCTTGGGCTTGGTGTTCGCGCTAGCTGCTTGTACGCGCAATACGGCGCCGCCAAAGCAAGAAGGGGTCGCCGGCGCGGACGGCTATAACTATCTGGGCACACCGCAAGGCGGGAGCGCTTCGGCGCCAGCGGTTAATTCGTTCCTTTGGCGTGCAAGTTTGGAAACTGTTGCGTTCATGCCCCTGGCTTCGGCCGACGCCTATGGCGGCGTGTTGATAACCGACTGGTATGCACCGCCGGAGACACCCGCCGAGCGGTTCAAGATCAATGTCTTCGTGACCGGCCGGCAGTTGCGGGCCGACGCGTTGCGCGCGGTCGTGTTCAAGCAATCGCGTCGACCGGACGGTTCCTGGATCGACGCTTCGGTGGATCCAGGCACGGCGCGGAGCCTCGAGGACACGATTCTCGGGCGCGCGCGGCAAATGCGGGCGGATTCACCTAGTCAGTAGACGGCGAGCCGGCGCCGTGTTTGCCGATGTTTTCCTGTCGGATTTACTCCGATCCGATCGAGCCTTTTCCGATTTATCTCAGTCCGAGCATCGCAATGGCGCGCTATAACCCCGCGGAAATTGAAGCCAAGTGGCAGGCCGCTTGGGAGCGGCATGGCACTTTTCATGTCGAAACCGACCCCAGCCGGCCAAAATATTATGTTCTCGAAATGTTCCCATACCCTTCCGGACGGATCCATATGGGACATGTCCGCAACTACACGCTCGGCGACGTGGTCGCGCGCTACAAGCGAGCGCGGGGGTTCAATGTTCTGCATCCCATGGGTTGGGATGCTTTTGGCCTGCCAGCGGAGAACGCTGCGCGGGAGCAGAAGATTCATCCCGCGAAGTGGACTTACGACAACATCGCCGCGATGCGCGCGGAACTTATGCGAATGGGATTATCGCTGGATTGGCGACGGGAGATAGCGACCTGCCATCCCGGATACTATAGGCACCAACAGAAGCTTTTCCTCGATTTCCTGAAGGTTGGTCTGGCCTATCGGCGCGAGTCCTTCGTCAATTGGGACCCCGTCGATCACACGGTGTTAGCGAACGAGCAGGTGATCGACGGCCGCGGCTGGCGCTCGGGCGCGGCGGTGGAGAGGCGCAAGCTGTCCCAGTGGTTCTTCAAGATCACCGCCTATACGGAGGAATTGCTATCGTCTCTAGGCACGCTCGAGCGCTGGCCGGATAAGGTTCGACTTATGCAGGAGAACTGGATCGGCAAGTCCCAGGGCGCGTTCATGCAGTTCGAGATCAAGGGTCGCGCCGGCCGGATCGAGGTGTTCAGCACGCGTCCAGACACGATCTTCGGCGCCTCGTTCATGGCGCTGTCGCCCAATCATCCGCTGTCTGAGGAGATCGCGCGCGGCAATCCTGGCCTTGGGGCATTCATCGCCGAATGCAATCGGATGAGTACGAGCGAAATCGCCATCGAAACCGGGGATAAGCGGGGCTACGACACTGGGCTCAGAGTTGCGCATCCGTTTCGGCCTGGCGTTGAGCTTCCGGTATATGTCGCCAATTTCGTGCTTATGGAATACGGCAGCGGCGCGATCTTCGGCTGCCCCGCGCACGATCAGCGCGACCTGGATTTCGCGCGAAAATACGACCTCGAGGTAATCCCCGTGGTGTTGCCCCCGGATCGCGAGCCGGACGATTTCACGATCGGTACCGAGGCCTATGTCGGGCCAGGCAAGATTTTCAACTCCGATTTTCTCGACGGCCTTGACGTCGAGACCGCGGTTGCAGCGGCCACTCGACGCTTTGCCGATTCCGGGCGCGGCCGCGCAGCGACCGTTTACCGATTGCGCGATTGGGGCGTATCGCGGCAGCGCTATTGGGGCTGCCCCATTCCGGTCGTCCACTGCGAGAAATGCGGTGTGGTGGCGTTACGTGAAAGCGATCTTCCGGTCCTTCTGCCGGACGACGTGACGTTCGACAAGCCGGGCAATCCTCTCGATCATCACCCGACGTGGAAGCACGTGAATTGCCCCGAATGTGGCAATCCGGCGCGGCGGGAGACGGACACGTTCGATACATTCGTGGATTCGTCTTGGTATTTCGCGCGGTTCTGTTCGCCGCGCGCCGACACACCGGTAAACGGCGCCGAGGTCGATTATTGGCTATCGGTCGATCAGTATATCGGTGGTGTCGAGCACGCGATTCTGCATCTTCTTTATGCGCGATTTTTCACCCGCGCCATGCACCGCACCGGCCATGTAAAGCTGGACGAGCCGTTCGGTGGTTTATTCACCCAAGGCATGGTTTGCCACGAGTCTTATCGGAGCGATGATGGGAAGTGGCTTTATCCCGAAGAGATTCGAAAACTCGACGATGGGACCATCGTTCATGCCGAGACCGCCCGCCCCGTGACTGTCGGGCGGCGCGAGGTTATGAGCAAATCGAAGAAGAACGTCGTCGCACCCGGCGCCATCATCGATACCTACGGCGCCGACACTGCGCGTCTTTTCATGCTGTCCGACAGCCCGCCTGAGCGCGATTTGGAGTGGACAGAGGCCGGTGTGGAGGGGGCGTGGCGTTATTTGGGTCGTCTTCATCGCACCGTGACGGAGCCAACATTTACCTTGGCCGCCTCGGGTTCGGCGCGGCCGGATCGGCTATCGGTTGCCGCCGAGGCCGCCTATCGTAGCATTAACAAGACAATTGTCGCGGTCACGGATGATCTTGAGAAATTTCGCTTCAATCGGGCGGTCGCTAGGGTGCGTGAGCTGAACAACGCGCTTTTGGAGATGGACGGGGCGACGGAGGGGGAATCATGGGTGATGCGCGTGGGCTTGGAGGTTCTTTTGCAGTTGCTCGCGCCGATGGCGCCGCATATAGCCGAGGAATTGTGGGTGGCGCTTGGCGGCAGGGGATTGCTTGCCGAGCGGCCATGGCCCAAGCCTGACGATGCCTATGTTTTGGACGAGAACGTGAAGATCGCAGTTCAGGTGGCCGGTAAGTTGCGCGGGACAATAGAAGTGGCGCGTGATTGTGCCGAGGATGCGGTTCGCGCGGCGGCCTTGGCGCTGCCGAATGTGGCTCGGGCGGTGTCGGGGCATACCATTCGGCAAGTGATCGTGGTTCCAAATCGGATCGTCAATGTTGTTATTTAGAATTTTGTTGGTCGTTTTTGTCGCTGCCTCGGCGGGTTGCGGTTTTCGCCCGCTCTATGGCGAGCGTGAAGGTGGCCGCTCGATCGACCACATGGCCGCCGTACGCATTGGGGTTATCGAGGATCGCGCGGGACAGTTATTGCGTAATGCTCTCTTGGTGCAGTTGCAGCCAGGTGGGCAGCTGGTGTCCCCGCTTTATTCGCTGGACGTCAAATTGACCGAGTCGGTGCAGCAGCTCGCGCTTCAAAAAGACGAGACGACATCGCGTTCGAGCCTGGAATTGCGCGCGGTTTATACATTGAGACGGTTCGAAAACGGCGCGGCGCTTTACGAGGGCATCAGCCGTGCGGCTACCGGCTTTAATGTCGTGTCCTCACACTTTGCCACCTTGAGTGCTGAGAACGATGCCCGTAGTCGGTCGCTTCGCGTTCTAAGCGAGGATATAAAAATTCAATTGGGGACATATTTTAGCCGAGATAAACCTTGACGGTGCGTGCGTGAAGATCGCCGCGGCTAGGGCCGACGCGTTCTTGAACGACGCCTGGTCGAAATTTGTTGGGGTTTTGCTTTATGGGCCGGACGCAGGCCTGGTTCGCGAGCGTGCAACGGCGCTTGCAAGGGTGGCGCTTGGCGCCAAGTCGGGGCCCTTCGGGGCTGTCGAACTCGCGGGTTCAAGGGTTAAGGACGAAGCACGGCTTTTGATCGACGAGTTGTCGATGATGGCATTTGGAGGTGGCCGAAGGCTCGTGGTTGTCCGGGATGCCGGTGATGGCGTGAGCGGCGGAGTTGCATTGGCGCTGCGCTCTTGGCCGGAGACGGCTTGTTTAATCGTCGAGGCGGGTGATTTGCCCAAACGGTCGTCCTTGCGGGAATTATTTGCAGGGGAGAACCGTTTGGCGGAGGTCGCATGTTATCCCGACAGCGAAGAGGCGGTCGCCGATTTGTTGCGCGCGGGCCTGGCTCGCGGCGAGGTTCGCGCGACTGGGGACGCGCTCGGGTATTTGGCCGCTCGACTTCAGGGTGACCGCTTGGTCATTCGTTCGGAGATCGCGAAGATCGTGGTCTTTGCGGGACCGGGCGGTGTTCTAGATCTCGAGTCGGCGATCGAGATAATGGGCGCGAGCGGTGATATCTCCATGGACGCGGCACTTCATGCGGCGTGGAGTGGGCGAAAAGAGGAAGTTGATTCCGCAGTGCATGATTGCCTGTCCCAGGGCGTGGCGCCTGTGACGCTAATTCGGGGGGCAATCAGGAATCTTGAACGCTTGATTCTGGTGCGAGCGGCTGTCGATGGCGGGGCCGTAATCGACGAGGTTGTCCGGGCGTTGCGCCCGCCGGTATTTTTTCGACACGTCGAGGATTTCAAGCGCGAGGTTCGAACTTGGTCGCGGGAATCGTTGAGCCGCGCGCTTGAACGCTTGCTCGATGCTGAGGTTCGCTGCAAATCTAGCGGTTTGCCGGATGCGTCGGTTTGCGGGCGGGCGTTTCTCGAAATCGCGACCGCCGCGCGGGTTCAATCGACCGGGCGACGCTAGGTGTGGTGAGTATGTGTCAACCGTAGGACCAAGTCGTCGAGTTGCTCGAGGGACTGGTATCGGATCGTTAGCTCGCCTGCCGTGCCTTTGGTCTTGAGGCCTACCTTTAACCCAAGCACTCCGGACAATTGGTTTTCCAAGGCCGCCACGTCTGTGTTTTTTTCGGATTGTGTTTTGCCGTGCTGCGGATCTTTGGCGTTTCGCGCCATGGCTTCGACCTGGCGCACGCTCATGTCTCGTGAGACCGCAATTCGGGCGAGGGTTTCTGCGTTTGGTAAGCCAATCAGTGGGCGAGCGTGCCCTGGGGAGAGTTTCTTTTCGTCGATGAGTAATTGGATCGCGGTCGATAGATCGAGCAGGCGAACTGCATTGGCGATGTGGCTTCGGCTTTTGCCGATGATCTGAGCGAGGTGGTCCTGGGTGTGACCAAATTCGGTCATCAGGCGGCGGTACCCGAACGCTTCCTCGATCGGCGATAGATCGGCGCGTTGGATGTTTTCGACGAGGGCAATTTCTAAGACATCGCGGTCGCTGAGTTCGCGAACGATGACCGGGATGTCATGGATTCCGGCGCGTTGCGCCGCGCGCCATCGGCGCTCGCCGGCGACGATTTCATATTCCTGATCGGCAAGAGGGCGGACCAGAATCGGCTGGAGGACGCCTTTTTCTTTGATCGAGTGCGCGAGCGAGTCGAGTTCCTGCTCATCAAATCGCCTCCGGGGTTGGAATGAACCGGGGCGAAGTTGGGTTAGGGGCAGTGTGCGGACGGATTTTTCCGCGCCTTGCTCCGTTCGTGGTGGCATTTCGTCGCCCAGGAGGGCGGATAGGCCACGTCCGAGCTGTTTGCGTTTATGGTCGTCGGAATTCATTGTCGCAAGGCTTGTTCGCGGCGAATTACTTCGCTTGCCAAGTGGACATAGGCTTGCGATCCGGAACAGCGAAAATCGTATAGCAGCACTGGCTTGCCGTGCGAGGGCGCTTCGGAGACGCGGACATTTCGGGGAATGACGGTCTGATAGACCTTTTCGCCGAAGTGCCGGCGGACATCGGAAGCCACGAGATCGGACAGGCTATTTCGCTTGTCAAACATCGTCAAAACCAAACCCTGGATTTCGAGCCTGGGATTAAGATTTTTTCGGACCCGCTCGATGGTGCGCATGAGGTGGCTTAAACCCTCCAAGGCATAGAACTCGCATTGCAGCGGCACCAGGACCGCGTCTGCGGCGGTTAGAGCGTTGAGCGTCAACAGGCCTAGGGCGGGCGGGCAGTCAATCAGGATATAGCTGTAATTGGCCCTCCGGTTTCGTATGGCTGCGCGCAAACGATATTCGCGCTCCGACATGCCGACGAGCTCGAGTTCCGCGCCCGTGAGATCGATGGATGATGGGATGACTGAGAGGCCGGGGATGGCCGTCGCAACCGTCACGTCCGCGATTCCGCGCCGATCGATGATAAGATCGTAGGTGCCGTTAACGCGCTGGTGTTTTGGTACACCGAGCCCCGTGCTGGCATTGCCCTGGGGATCCAAATCGATCAGTAGAACCTTCTCGCCGACTGCGGCCAGCGCAGTTCCGAGATTGACTGCTGTGGTAGTTTTCCCCACCCCGCCCTTTTGATTGACGATGGCGACGACGCGAGGCCCGCTGGGGTTTGAAAGCGCGATGGTACTGGATTCATTATGGTTTTGGGGCATGTTGAATATTTTCGATCTCAAGGACGCATCCGTCGGGCCCGGCTTGGCTAGGGTGAATGCGCGTCGTTAGTTTCCTCTTTTTTTGGGCTAGAATCAATTCATCTTGTACGTGAGAGCCTTTGAGCAACAATATATGGGATCTTGGTGTTAGCAAATGTGTGACGAGGTCGAGGAAATTTCCGACCTCCGCCACGGCCCTGGCCGTTATAGTCAATGCCGGGGTGGGAGCGTATTCAGAGATATCAATGTTTATGACTCGCGCCGTTGCGCCGGTGCGGTGAACGACGGCTCGCAGGAACGCACATTTGCGCTTATCGCGCTCGACTAGGTCGATTCGATCTTCACCAAGTATTGACAATACAAGGCCCGGAAAGCCCGCGCCGGAACCGACGTCCACTATCCGACCGCGGTCTTTGTGTAGAAATTGGCGAAGCTGGGCAGAGTCCAGGAAATGCCTTTTCCAAATCTCAGGCAGTGTATTTTTACCAATTAAATTGATCGATTTTTGCCATTTTGAGAGTTCTTCGGCATATAGAGCAAGTTTTTGAGTCGTTTCACGTGAAACGTTTGCAAACTTTTGAAATATATCACTTTCTTGATCTTGATTCATTCGGTGTGATTTTGTTTATTTTGCGAAACCTGGATCACGCGAATCAGGATTCCCAACGCGGCCGGAGTCATACCCTCGATTCTGCTAGCTGCGCCAATCGATTCTGGTCGGTTTCTGGTCAGTTTTTCTCGCAACTCGATCGACAATTCCGGCATATTTCCATAGTCGAGATCTTGAGGAATGCGTGCCATATTCTCGCGTCTATAGGCCGCGATATCACGATTTTGTCTATCGATATACCCCGCATACCCGGCCTCAACTTTCAATAATTCAAATATGTTCAATGGTATAGGCTCAATTTCCGGCCATATTTCGGTAAGTTTTTCGAGAGACACGCTCTCATAGGAAAGCAGCTTTAAGGCCGATCGCCTTTCTCCATCTGCGTTGACTTCGACTCCATGGCGTTTGATTTGGCTGGGAAGCGCCTTAAGAGAGCCGAGAATGTAGCGATGCCGCTCAAGCGCGAGATTCTTCTTGGTCCAAGAGGCCCGGCGCCGTTCCTTTACCAGACCGACCGCAATTCCTATCGGAGTAAGGCGCTGATCTGCATTGTCCGCCCGCAAACTAAGCCTAAATTCCGACCGTGACGTAAACATGCGATAGGGCTCTGTTGCGCCACGCGTGACCAGATCGTCGATCATAACGCCGATAAGGGCATCCGCGCGGCTGAGCACGAGACCTTTTACACCGAGCGCCCTCGCTGCCGCATTGGCCCCGGCCAATACCCCCTGGCCGGCGGCTTCTTCATAGCCCGTCGTGCCATTTATTTGCCCGGCGAGAAAAAGCCCGGGGCAACGTTTTACTTCCAAAGCGTTAGACAGCTCCCGCGGATCAATGAAATCGTACTCGACCGCATAGCCAGGCCGTAGGATATTGACCTGTTCGAGGCCCGGAATCGTCCGCACGAAGGCCCGCTGCACCTCTTCTGGAAGTGAGGTCGAAATCCCATTCGGGTAAATGGTATCGTCATTTAAGCCTTCCGGTTCAAGGAAGATCTGGTGCGAATCTCTGCCGCTAAATCTTTCAACCTTGTCTTCAATTGAGGGGCAGTACCGCGGACCAACACCGCTAATTCCACCCGAGTGCATGGCCGAAAGTGCCATGTTTCTGCGGATGATTTCATGGGTGTGCGCCGTGGTTCGGGTAATGTGGCAGGGTATTTGATCGGTTTCTATGGTTTCGGACAGAAAGGAAAAAGGCACCGGAGAGCGGTCGCCCCACTGAACTTCGAGGCCCGACCAATCTATTGTCCGGCCATCTAAGCGCGGCGGAGTACCTGTTTTCAGCCGGCCTAAGGCCAAGCCCAGCATTCTCAGACGCGACGAAAGCGCCGTAGAGGAGGCCTCCTCTACGCGCCCACCTGATTCCTGTCTAGATCCAATATGCAGCACGCCATTTAAGAACGTGCCGGTGGTAAGTACCACGGCCTTGGCTTGAATTCGGGTTCGGTCAGCCAGGGAAACTTCGTAGCGCCCCCCGGAAACCGGCACAATGTCTTCGACCTCACCCCTTCTGACAGCAAGCCCATCCTGGCCCGACACTAGGTCCTGGATCGCAGAGCGGTAAAGCCTTCTATCGGCCTGGGCCCTTGGGCCATGAACCGCAGCCCCCTTGCTGCGGTTGAGAACACGAAATTGTATTCCCGACTGATCAATTGCACGCCCCATGATTCCATCAAGTGCATCAATTTCTCTAACAATCTGGCCCTTACCCAAGCCCCCGATTGCCGGATTGCATGACATCTCGCCGATCTTAGTGGGATCGATAGTCACTAGGAGCGTAGAAGCACCCATACGCGCAGAAGCACATGCTGCTTCACTTCCGGCATGGCCGCCCCCAATAACAATTACTTCATAGCCCTCCACAGCTACCTACCCAATATCTTGTGTCTAGTTATTAAGAACTAACCAGCATGTTTCACGTGAAACACTGGGTGCGTCACACGGCGATTGTTTCACGTGAAACATCACTTCCCTATACAGAATTCCGCGAAAATCGAATCCAATATCTCTTCAGCAGAAATCAACCCAACCAATCGACCCAAGGCGTTTGTCGCATATCGGATATCCTCGACACACAGGACCATATCAGGCTGCGTCAATGCCAGTTTCATCGCTTTGAGGCATTCTTCCAGGGCTGCCCTTTGCCTCGGTCGTGAAATGGCCGAAACCCCTGATCGAGGCACCAAGTCTTGCACGGCCTTAGCTAACTCCCTCAACAGAGTCTCTATTCCCGACCCAGTCTTTGCGGAAATCGTTAACCCAAACTGCTGCAGCGCCCTCTGATCAGCTGAGTTGAGCAAGTCAATTTTGTTCTTAACCGACAATACCACCCCTCTCAGCGGACCCAAATTTTTCAATATATTCTCGCCCTCTGCGTTCACATCGCTGAGAGCTATTATCAAATCCGCCTCTTGTGCCGCTTGCCTTGCCCGCTCAATTCCCTCCCGTTCCACTAAATCCACCGGGTCCCGCACCCCTGCCGTATCGAACAAGATGACCAGCGCGCCATCAATATCCAATCGGACCTCGAGGACATCCCTCGTCGTACCTGGTACATCGGTCACAATTGCGACTTCGCGCTTGGCAAGGATATTCAAAAGACTCGATTTTCCGACATTAGGAGGACCGATGATCGCAACGCGAATACCTTGCCTTATTATTTCACCCCGATTCTCACTCGCCAAAAAACTACCGACTTCGCGTGCGAGCGAAGACAGTCGCTCCCTTGCGTGTTTTTGCAGGGTGTCCGGGACGTCCTGGTCTGAAAAATCGATATCCGCCTCAAACATGGCCGAAATAGCGATCAACTCGCGCCGCCATGAAATAAACCTAGCCGACATGCTTCCTTGCAGCTGATCGAGGGCCTGAAGGCGCTGCAAGGGCGTCTCAGCCGAAATTAGATCTGCAAGGCCTTCGACTTCCACCAGGCCCATCTTCCCGTTGAGATAGGCTCGCTTCGAGAATTCACCAGCCTCCGCCGGTCTGACACCCTCGAACCGGATCAAAGATTCCGTGAGCGCCGTCGTAACCGCGACTCCGCCGTGAACATGGAGTTCGACCATGTCCTCGCCCGTGAAGCTAGCCGGGGTTGGAAACCAAACCACCAAACCCCGATCTACGACTTCGCCCGTTACCGGGTCAAGCAGCGTGCGCAACGCTGCACAACGCGCCTGGCCAGGTGGTTTACCCGTCAAATCTAGAACAATTCGTGAACATTCGGGGCCTGACAGCCGAACTATCGCAATGGCCGCACGCCCATGCCCGCTCGAAAGCGCGAAAATCGTATCGCCCGAGCTCATGACCAATAGCGCGAAGAGGCCGTCAACTAGTCCTTGGCCGCGGGCGGAACGTCGCCCGGACGCAACACCAGTCGCTCCACCCGGCCACCTTCGATCAGATGTACGCGCAAAATCTCGTCCAAATCCTCGCGCGATCGGTAGCTGTACCAAACCCCCTCGGGATAAACCACCATGGCCGGCCCCAACTCGCAGCGGTCGAGACAACCGGCCGCATTGATGCGCACATCCTCAAGACCGGCTTTCTTTGCCTGGTTCTTGAGATAGGTTCGCAGTTTTATGGCTTCTTTATCGGCGCAACAGCCGCGCGGATCGCCAGTCGGGCGTTCATTTGTACAAAGAAATACATGTCGTGAATAATATAATTCAGAATCTGCATGATCCTTACTCATTTCATATGCCTCCTGTCTCGTGACAATTATAAAACATGGTTTACGCTAGACTTGCGAATATTTTGCCTACTATACGATTTGATGACGGCTTCGACAAAATATCCAACCCGCAACGACTCCGCTTCCCTTACCCTCGCGGCCCGAACATCTCGCCGCGCGGCCCTGGTCTATCGCGCCCATGACGATGTAAGACCCTTGCCGGAGAATGACCTGCAGGCCAATTAGCTGTCATCCCACCCGCTATTGGCCTCGCCCAGGGACCCGTATAGCCGGCCGGACCGAGTCCCCATTCCTCGATCACCCAATCCTTGCGCGGAATCCTTACGCGGAAAACATGACACAGACACCCGCCGGCCACCAAAACCAACTCGCGAACGAAAACAGCCCCTACCTCCTCCAGCACAAGGACAACCCCGTCCATTGGCGGCCCTGGGGCAAGCCTGCGCTTGGCGAAGCACGCGCGCTCGGGCGGCCCATCCTACTATCGGTTGGTTATTCCGCTTGCCATTGGTGCCATGTGATGGCGCACGAATCGTTCGAAAATGCGGCCATCGCCGCCGTCATGAACGATCTATTCGTGAACGTCAAAGTGGATCGCGAAGAACGCCCCGATATCGACGCGATATATCAATCCGCCCTGGCTCTGATGGGCGAACAGGGCGGCTGGCCCTTGACCATGTTCCTGACCCCAGACGGTGAGCCGTTCTGGGGCGGCACGTACTTTCCTCCCGAGCGCCGTTATGGCCGGCCCGGATTCCCCGAACTGCTGAAGCGCGTCGCCACCACGTTCCGCGGACAACAAGACGCCGTCCGACAAAATGTCGCGGCGCTGCGCGGCGCGCTCGGTCGGCTATCGACCCCACCGCCCGCCGATGACGAATTACCGACCAACATCCTCGTCCAGGTCGCCGAGAAACTCGTCGAGCACGTAGATTTTGAGAATGGCGGATTCGGCGGCGCGCCGAAATTCCCGCAAGTATCGGTGTTCGATCTCTTCTGGCGCGCCTACCGCCGAGACGCGGCCCCGCGTCTTGGCGAGGCCGTCACCACCTCGCTCGACAGGATGTGCCAAGGCGGGATCTATGACCATGTGGGGGGTGGATTTGCGCGATATTCGGTCGATGAGGTCTGGCTCGTCCCGCATTTCGAGAAAATGCTCTACGACAACGCGCAGCTCGTCGAGCTGATGACCCTTGCCTGGCAACATACGAAAAGCCGCCTTTACCGCGAACGCATCACGGAAACCATCGATTGGATCATGCGCGAGATGCGCGATCCTGAAGGCGGCTTCTTCTCATCCCTCGATGCCGACAGCGAAGGCGAGGAGGGCAAGTTCTACGTTTGGACCGAAGGTGAGATCGATGCACTTCTCGGCCCGCACGCGGCGCTCTTTAAGACGATCTACGACGTCAGCGCACGCGGAAATTGGGAACATGCAAATATTCTCAATCGCTCGAAATCGCGCGGTTTCGCCGACGACGATATCGAGTCCCGCCTGGCGGATTGCCGGATGGCCCTATTGGAACACCGCCGCCATCGCGTCCGCCCCGGCCTCGACGACAAATGCCTGGCGGACTGGAACGGGCTCATGATCGCGGCGCTCGCCCTCGCGGGCGACGTGTTCGAAAAGCCCGAATGGACGGCAGCTGCCGCGCGCGCCTTCGATTTTGTCCAGCTGCGCATGACGGAGAATGGCCGCCTGCGCCACAGTTGGCGCCGGGGCACGCTGCGCCACCCGGCCACGCTCGATGACTACGCGAATATGAGCCGTGCGGCGCTGGCGCTGCATGAGGCTCTCGGCGACGAGCATTATCTTCTTCAGGCCGAGCAATGGGTGGAAATCGCCAACCGCCACTACTGGGACGCCCATGGCGGCGGATATTTTTTCTCCGCCGACGACACCGACGATCTCATTGCGCGCACCAAGTCCGCCCAAGATCAGGCCGTGCCTTCGGGCAATGGCACGATCGCGGGCGTGCTGGCGCGGCTGTTCCTGCTGACCGGCAATCGCACCCATCGCGAGCGCGCGGAGAGCCTCATTCGAACCTTCTCGGGCGAGCTCGGCCGCAACATCTTCGGCCTCGGCGGCATCTTGGCCGCCCATGGCTTGCTCGGCGAGGGTCGACAGATTGCGCTTATTGGCGAGCGCACGGACCCGCGCCTGACAGCACTGCGCCGGGCGGTGAACGATGTTTCCATGCCAGAGCGGGTATCATGGATCGTGCCGCCCGGCGCCAAATTTCCCATCGGCCATCCTTTGCTCGGCAAGATCGCGGTCGATGGCAAGCCCACCGCCTATATCTGCAGGGGGCCGAGCTGTTCCTTGCCCATCACGGATCCCGTGGCGCTTCGCGCGGCGCTTGGCGCATGAACACGTGCACCATGCGAACGCCGATCGGCATGCTCGAATTGGTCCAACACGGCGGCGCCATCGTCCGAATCACCGCTTGCAAATCCGGTGCGCTTTCGCCGCCGCCGACAGACCCAGTCCTCGTCGCGGCTAGCGAGCAGCTCGCACATTATTTCGAGGGTCGCCTCAAGGAATTTAACCTCCCGATTGACCCGGATGGCTCACCCTTTCAGCGCCGCTTATGGGCCGCATTGCGCGAAATTCCTTACGGCGAGACACGTGCCTATGGACAGCTCGCCGCGCAAATCTCCAGCGTCGCGCGCGCCGTCGGCCAGGCCTGTGGCGCCAACCCCATTCTGATTGTCATTCCATGCCATCGCGTTCTCGCCGCGCATGGCAGGATCGGTGGATTCAGTTTTCCCGACGGCACGAATTCGAAGCGCCGTCTTCTCGCCCTCGAGGCACGACACGCCGGTCTGTTCGCGGACCTTGCTTGCGCCCTGCCGGGCGAGTTGCCGGCCGCCGAGCCACCGCGCTAGCCTTGGGCCATCGAACCAAGAGGGAGGGAACCGTGTCGGATATTATCATCAAGGCCGAAGATGGCGGGTCGTTCGGCGCCTATCTTGCCGCACCCAAATCGGGGCGGGGGCCGGGCGTTCTCGTGATCCAGGAAATCTTCGGCGTGAACGCCGTGATGCGCGCGATCACCGATGATCTCGCGGCACAGGGCTTTTTCGCCCTTTGCCCCGATATTTTCTGGCGCCAGGAACCCGGCGTTCAGTTGACCGATCAAACCGACGCCGAGTGGGCGAGGGCCTTCGCGTTCTTCAAGGGTTTCGATGAGCTTAAGGGCATTGCCGATCTCAAATCCTCTTTGAATCATCTCCGCGCCCTGCCGGGCTGCATGGGGAAGGTCGGGACTGTCGGCTATTGCCTCGGCGGGCGTCTCGTCTATCTCATGGCTTGCCGCTCGAATGCCGACGCCCATGTCAGTTTCTACGGGGTCGGGATCGAGAACAATCTCGGCGAAGCCAAAGCGATCACGAAACCGACGCTGCTCCACATCGCGGAGAAAGATTCCTACGTGCCGGCCGACGCGCAGAGCAAAATCCGCGCGGGACTTTCGTCCATTTCCTCTGTCACCCTCCACACCTACATGGGGCAAGAGCACGCCTTTGCCCGTGTCGGTGGAAAGCATTACGACAAACCCTCCGCCGAGCTCGCGAACGGCAGAACATCCGCGTACTTCAAGAAACACCTGGCCTAGAAACCCGCGAAACGAGGAAAGAACCGAGCCATGGCAAAAGCCATACGCATCCACAAGGCCGGCGGACCTGAGGTCTTCGTTTGGGAAGATGTCGCGATCGACAAACCGGGCCCGGGCCAGGTCGCGCTCGCGCAAACCGCCATCGGCCTGAACTATATCGACGTCTATCACCGCAGCGGCCTTTATCCGCTCGCAGCCTTTCCCGCGGTTATCGGCATGGAGGGCGCGGGGGTCATCGAGACGGTCGGGTCGGGGGTTGCGGATCTCAAACCCGGCGACCGCGTCGCCTATGCCTCCGTGCCCCTCGGTGCCTATGCCCAAGCCCGGCTCATGCCAGCCGATCGACTGGTGAAGCTTCCCGACTCGATCGAGGATCGCCAAGCCGCGGCCATGATGCTGCAGGGCATGACGGTCGAATATCTGTTGCTGCGCACCTATCCCGTTCGTCGCGGCGAAACCATCCTGGTTCACGCGGCGGCCGGTGGCGTCGGGCTTATCATGTGCCAATGGGCAAAGCACCTCGGCGCGACCGTCATCGGAACCGTGGGTTCGGACGAGAAGGCAGCGCTTGCGCGCAACCATGGCTGCGACCACGTGATCGTTTATACGCGCGAGAATTTCGTTCAGCGCGTGAAGGAAATCACGGGAGGGCAGGGGTTGCCTGTCGTTTACGACTCGATCGGCAAGGATACCTTCGAGGGCTCACTCGATTGCTTGCGGCCGCGCGGGCTTATAGTGTCGTTCGGCAATGCCTCCGGGCCCGTGCCGCCGTTCAATCTGGCGGTACTCGGTCAAAAAGGCTCGCTCTTCCTGACCCGGCCTTCGCTCGTCGCCTATACCGCCTCGCGCGCGGATCTCCAGGCGAGCGCGAACGCCCTGTTCGACGTGGTGTCGAAAGGCGTGGTGAAGGTCGAGATTCGCCAGACCTATGCGCTTAAGGACGCGGCGCAAGCCCATCGCGATCTCGAGGCGCGAAAGACCTCCGGATCGACGGTGCTTCTGCCGTAAGAGAGGCATCGAAAGAGCAACAAAAAAGGCGGCCGAGTTGGCCGCCTTTTTCGCACCCAGTGACCGATTTCAGGTGTTCATGGCCTCGAAGAAATCCGCATTGTTCTTCGAATGCTTCAGCTTATCGACCAGGAATTCCATCGCATCGGTAACGCCCATCGGCAATAGGATGCGCCGCAGCACCCACATCTTCGACAGCACACCCTTATCGACCAAAAGCTCTTCCTTGCGCGTGCCCGAACGCGTGATATCGATCGCGGGCCAGGTACGCCGATCGGACAGCTTCCGATCCAGGATGATTTCCGAATTGCCGGTGCCCTTGAATTCCTCGAAGATTACCTCATCCATGCGTGAGCCGGTATCCACCAGCGCCGTGGCGATAATCGAGAGTGAGCCGCCCTCCTCAATATTTCGCGCCGCGCCGAAAAAGCGCTTGGGCCGCTGCAGCGCGTTCGCATCCACGCCGCCTGTCAACACCTTGCCTGAGGACGGCACGACAGTGTTGTAGGCTCGGGCAAGACGTGTGATCGAATCGAGCAGAATGACGACATCGCGTTTGTGCTCGACAAGGCGTTTAGCCTTCTCGATCACCATCTCCGTGACTTGCACATGCCGAACGGCAGGCTCGTCAAAGGTCGAGCTGATAACCTCGCCCTTTACCGAGCGTTGAATGTCGGTGACTTCTTCTGGCCGTTCGTCGATCAAGAGAACGATCAGATAAACCTCGGGGTGATTGGCCGCGATCGAGTGCGCGATGTTCTGCAACATCACGGTCTTGCCGGTGCGTGGCGGCGCCACGATCAACCCGCGCTGACCCTTGCCCAGCGGAGTGATCAGATCGATGACTCGCGTGGTGAGATCCTTATTCGTCGGCTTATCGATTTCGAGCTTCAAGCGCTGCTCGGGATAGAGCGGGGTCAAATTGTCGAAATTGATCCGATGTCGGACCTCTTCGGGATCGCCAAAATTGATTGTATTGACCTTGAGCAAGGCGAAATAACGCTCGCCATCCTTGGGCGAGCGGATCTGCCCTTCGACCGTATCGCCAGTCCTCAACCCGAAACGGCGGACCTGGCTCGGTGAGACGTAGATGTCATCGGGGCCGGGGAGATAATTCGATTCGGGCGAGCGCAGAAAGCCGAAGCCGTCCTGCAAGGTTTCCAATACACCGTCGCCATGAATGGCGACATCATTCTCGGCCAAGGATTTGAGGATCGCGAACATCATATCTTGCTTGCGCAGATTGCTCGCGTTCTCGACTTTTAATTCCTCGGCAAATGCCAGAAGATCGGCTGGGCTTTTTTTCTTAAGGTCTTGAAGAAAAATGCCTTTGCCGTGCGCTGTTTGAAGATCCATGGTCCGCTCGCCCGCAAATGGGGCGTCTCGCTTGTGGGAGGGGTGCCGAATTGACCGGTCCGGGGAGGGGTCTGTGCGAACCGGGCGGGCCGGGGCGCGGTAGAGCCTGGGAGGCCCTGAGTGCGCGCTCGCGACCGACAATATAGGCCGGTCTCGGGAAACTGCCAAGCCTTCCTAACAAAATTAAAATGGCCTGACGACCACCAGGACCACGATCACAATCAAAAGAACCGTAGGGACTTCGTTCACGACCTTGAAAAAGCGCGCCGAGCGGCGGTTTTCTCCAATAGCGAAAGCCTTGCGCCAAAGCGCCAAGCAGTGGTGCAAAATAGTCAGCGCGCCAACCAATGCCAGCTTCGCGTAAAGCCAGCTGGATTGCCAATCGGCAACGCCCGGAGTTAGCAATAATGCGATGCCGAAAACGAACGTAGCGACCATCGCCGGATTCATGATCGCACGTAGCAATCGACGCTCCATCACCTCGAAGGTCTTCCCCGTCTCCTCGCTCGCATCCACGTGATAAGCAAAGAGCCGCGGCAGATACAAGAGGCCCGCCATCCAAGCGATCACACTGACTATATGCAGAGCTTTTATCCAAGGCTGGTATGCCAGCAGCCAATCCATTCCACCCATTCCCTTGCTACTCGCTACCTCGTGTTACGATCGCGCTTGCTCCAGTGGGCAGCCGTTCTTGTTGGCCGGGCAGATTCGCACGCCCTCGGATGACCCAATAGGCCGCGCGACCTTCAGCGCATCGCGCACCAGGCCGGCGAGCCCGGCGATGAATTTCTCGTGCGCGGCGACAGCGGGAACCCGCGCAAATGCCGGCACGCCAACCTCTTTAGCCAAGTGCCGATATTCTTCGTCGAGTTCGACCAGGGTTTCCGAATGTTCCGAAACGAACGCGATCGGCGCGATTACGATCGGCACCCGGTCTTGGGCGGCGCGGCGAATTTCTTCCTCGGTCGAGGGCCCAATCCATTTGAGCGGACCCACGCGACTTTGATAACAGACCACCCAATCCCCGGCGGCCAAACCCAAGCGGTTCGCGATCTCTTCCGAGGTTCGCTCGATCTGCCATTGATAGGGATCCCCGCCTTCGATCACCTTTTCGGGCAAGCCATGGGCCGAAAATAGAACGCGCGGCCTGCCGGCAAATGCGACACCGCGCATGGTCTGGGCGATGAGCTCGACTTGAGCGGCCAACCAGCCTTCAAGCCGCGGATAACAACAGATCGCGTAACTAGGTTTCACAAGGCCGATCTTGGCGGTTGCGCGCGTCCACGCCTTGAACGACGAGCCCGAAGTCGTGCCCGAAAATTGCGGGTAGAGCGGCAGCAGGATCACTTCATCCGGATCGAATTCCTTAACGGCTTCAGCCGTCTCCGCACTCATGGGATGCCAATAGCGCATCGCTACGAATACGCGTGCCTTCGGCCCAAGAGCTTTTTCCAAGGCAGCCGCTTGAATCCTCGTATTGGCGAGCAGCGGCGATCCGCCGCCGAGCTTTTCATAGATTCTGATAGTTTTGTGCGCCCTCAGCCCGGAAATGAGCCGCGCCAAGAAGAACCGCACCACTGCCGGTACGGACAGAATCGCCGGATCGGAAAACATGTTCCGCAAGAACGGGCGAACAGATTGCGGCCGGTCAGGCGCCCCGAGATTGAATAACACGACCGCAAGCTTCATCTGGATTTTCCCTGGCCGCGAACGAGGCTAACGAGTTCCGCCACGTGTTCGGGCGGAGTTGCGGGTACCACCCCATGGCCGAGATTGAAAACGAAAGGCCGCGAGCAATAAGCGGCGAGAATTCTTGAAATCTGCTCAGCCATGGCCCGGCCTCCCGAGACAACGGCCAAGGGGTCGAGATTGCCTTGCAGCACGATCTCGGATGGAATTTCACGCGCCGCCCATACAGGATCGACCCCGGTATCCAAACCGACCGCCGTTACCCCGGTCTTTTGCGCATAGCAGATATATTTGCCGCCGGCCCCGCGTGGAAAACCGATGATCCGCGCCCCGGGGACTTCCGCCCGGACCCGTGCAACGATATCCCGGGTGGGTTCGACCACCCAGCGTTCGAATTGATCCGGTGCCAGCACGCCGGCCCAGCTATCGAACAATTGCACGACATCCGCCCCGGCATGAAATTGCGCCACCAAATGCCGGACGATTGCTTCGGACAAAAGCCGAATAAGCTGCCCGAAACCATCCGGATCCGACCAAGCCCAGGTCCGCGCCACCTCGAAATCCCGGCTGGTCCGACCCTCCGTGGCATAGGCGGCCAATGTCCAGGGCGCGCCCGCAAATCCGATCAAAGCCTTCGAGGCGTCCAGTGAACTGCGGACCGACGCAATCGCTCTATAGACTGGCTGAAGCTTCCCAACGACACCTTCCACCGAGAGCTTGGCCAATCCATCCGAGGACCGAACGGGCTCAAGTCTCGGTCCTTCACCCTCGACGAACCAAACCGGAATACCAACGGCGTCGCAAACGACCAAAATGTCCGAAAAAATGATCGCGGCATCAAGGTCATAGCGTGCCATCGGCTGCAGCGTGACCTCGGCCGCCAAGTCGGAGTTATAGCAAAACTCAAGAAAATTGCGTGTCTGCGCCCGGACTCCGCGGTATTCGGGCAGATACCGCCCAGCCTGGCGCATGAGCCATAGCGGAGGCGGGTTTCGCCGTTTGCCATCCAGAGTTTCAACGATAGCCGAGGTGCGATCACCTATCATGGTTCAACTATCCTACTTCCCTTTAGATATTAGAATCTTTTTTGAAGGGTAGTGGTGATTGGTCATGTGCATAGCGGGGTTTCACAGCCATCCACACGCGAGCGGGTTCACCGACCCGCGGCGGATCATGTGACAAGCATGTCTATAAACAGCCGGCAAGTTCGTATGAAAGCACAATTAGCTGTGTGGATTGCGGGCAAAGGGCCGCGTCGAAAGATGGGGATAAAATTTAGCGCGGAACATGTCCCTGATATTGCCCGCATGGTATCGTTTTATGAGACATGGGACAGTTTCGTCTGAATCTCGAGATGGCGCACCGGCCCAAACCCGTAAGAATTTCACCCCCAAGTCGTTGCCGAGTTTACGGCGCGGCCTCTGGATAACTCGATGTCCCGTACCTATCACCTTCACTTGGTTTCGGATTCGACCGGGGAGACCGTCGGCGTCGTCGCGCGTGCGGCGCTGGTTCAGTTCGAAGACGTGAAAGCGATCGAACATCTTTGGTCCACCGTTCGCACCGAACGTCAGCTCGAACGCGTTCTCTCGGCTATCGAGGCCGAGCCTGGCATTGTCATGTTCACACTTCTAAATCCCGTGCTTCGTGCACGATTGCAGAATGCGTGCGAAAAACTCGAGGTGCCCTGCATTGCCGTGCTCGATCCGGTTCTCGGATCGCTGGCGATGTATTTCGGGACAGAAGGTCGCGGCGAACCCGGGCGCCAGCATGCGCTCGACTCCGATTATTATCAGCGGATCGATGCTATGAATTTCGTTCTTCAACACGACGATGGCCAAGCAACGCGCGATCTGAACCAGGCCGACATCGTGCTCGTGGGCGTGTCGCGCACCTCTAAGACGCCGACGTGCATCTATCTCGCCAATCGCGGCATCAAAGCCGCGAACGTCCCCTTGGTGCCGGGATGCCCGACGCCGGACGAACTGCTGCAGGCGACAAAGCCCTTTATCGTCGGCCTGACGAACGATCCTCAGCGCCTTGTTCAGATTCGTCGCAATCGATTGCACATGATCGAAGAAAATTCAGAAACCGAATATATCGATATTGCCGCTGTGCGATCGGAAGTCGATCAAGCGAAGCGGTTGTTCGAAGCGCGGGGCTGGCCGGTCATAGATGTCACCCGCCGATCCATCGAAGAAACCGCCGCGGCCATCATGCAATTGTACAACGAACGTCGCCAGCGCATCGAATGACCCACGGACTCGCAATGACCGCCAGCCCGGCGCGCCCGATCGTCCTGGCTTCAGCCAGCGTGGCTCGCCAAAAAATGCTTGCGGCGGCAGGCGTGCCGGCGATCTCCGATGCGGCGCACATCGATGAATCCGCCGTTAAAGGATCCATGGCGCAACGAGGCGCGACCCCGCGCGATGTGGCGATTGCCCTGGCCGAGTTCAAGGCAGGCCAGGTCTCGAGCCGACATCCGGGCGCCCTTGTGATTGGCGCTGACCAGATACTCGAGTGCGACGGACGGATGTACGACAAACCGTCTTCCTTGGCTGCGGCGCGCCAGCAATTGCTTGACTTGCGCGGACGAACGCACACGCTTGTCAGCGCTGTCGTCGTCGTACAGGACCGTCAGCGCTTGTGGCACGAATCCGCCGCGGCGCGGCTCACCGTTCGCGCCTTCTCGGATAGGTTTCTCGATGACTATCTCACGCGTTTGGGCGACGCTGTCTGCCGGTCGGTCGGAGCCTATCAACTCGAAGGTCTAGGAGTTCAGCTCTTCTCCAAGATCGACGGCGACTTCTTCACGATTCTCGGGATGCCCTTGATGCCGCTCTTGTCCTATCTCCGCGGGAACGGAGCGATCTCGTCATGACGCTCAGCGGCATGGCTCGGGTGGCGGGCGTCATGGGCTGGCCAGTCGGACACTCGCGCTCACCCGCGCTTCATGGTCATTGGCTCGAAGCCTATGGTGTCGATGGCGCGTATGTGCCCTTGCCGGTTCATCCCGACCGTCTTGGCCCGGCGCTGAAAGCCCTTCCCGCGCTTGGCTTTGCCGGCGTCAATTTGACGTTGCCGCACAAGGAAGCGGCGCTCGTGCATCTCGCGCGTATCGATGACGTCGCGCAGCGCATTGGCGCGGTCAATACCGTGGTGGTGCGCGAGGGTGAACTTGAAGGCACTAATACCGATGCTTTCGGATTCATCGAAAACCTGCAGGCTGGTGCGCCGGCATGGAAATCCTTCCTTGGCGCCGCCGTCGTGCTCGGCGCGGGCGGTGCCGCGCGCGCTGTGGTCGTTGCCTTGCTCGATGCCGGCGTTACCGAGATTCGGATACTCAATCGAACACCCGAGCGCGCGGCGCGTCTTGTGCGCGATTTCGGCAGCGCTCTCAAGTCCTTGGATTGGAACGCCCGCGCCGATGCGCTGGCGGACGCGAATCTTCTCGTCAACACGACAAGTCTGGGGATGGCCGGACAATCCGAGCTCGATATCGCGCTTGATCGCCTGCCCTCTCATGCTGTCGTCAACGACATTGTTTATGTGCCGTTGCAAACGAAATTATTGACCGCGGCGCGCGCCCGCGGCCTCGTGGTGGTCGATGGCCTGGGCATGCTATTGCATCAAGGCAGGCCCGGATTTCATGCCTGGTTTGGCCGCGATCCGGAAGTGACTACGGCCTTGTACGCGCGCCTGGCCGCGACGATCCCCACAGTGTTGGCCAAGCCGTGAACCGTAACACCGTCCGCATCGCCCTAACTGGCTCGATCGGCATGGGAAAAAGCACAGCCGCGGCCGCGCTCCGGCGCCTCGGGATCCCGGTGTTCGATGCCGACCAGGCGGTTCATGCCTTGCTGGGGCATGGCGGGGCCGCTGTCGGTGCCGTGGGCGCTGCCTTTCCGGATTCTGTTGATAACGGCGCGATCAACCGTACCGACCTCGGCAAGATGGTGTTCGGCGACAAGGCGGCGTTGCGCCGTCTAGAGGCCATTCTTCATCCGATGGTTCGAAAGGCGGAGCGACGGTTCGGACGCGAGATCGGTCGGCGCCGCATTCGGTTGGTGGCCTATGACATTCCGCTGTTGTTCGAAACAGGGGGCGAGCGACGCTACGATCTTGCCATCGTTGTGACCGCGCCGCACTTTGTTCAGCAAGCGCGAGTGCTCGCCCGGCCGGGCATGACAAATGACCGATTTGTCGGTATTCGCGCCCGGCAAATACCCGATGTCGAAAAGCGCCGCCGCGCCGATTTTCTCATTCCCACAGGCATGGGACGGCGCGAATCGCTGACGCGGCTCGTGCACTTGGTCGGTTTTCTCGCGCG
The DNA here is from genome assembly GCA_046153685.1 of Alphaproteobacteria bacterium. GTDB lineage: Bacteria > Pseudomonadota > Alphaproteobacteria > CADEGL01 > CADEGL01 > CAMAPP01. The sequence continues at coordinate 17,944 of JBJXGH010000129.1, read as the reverse complement.
CCCCACTGGGTCGCGCTGGCTCGCCGCCCGCAGAAAGAGGCAACGCCATGCGTGAAATCGTGCTCGATACGGAAACCACGGGGCTGGATCCCGAAGCCGGCCACCGCGTGGTCGAAATCGGCTGTCTCGAGCTTGTCAATCGTGTGCCGTCCGGGCGCAGCTTTCAAACCTATCTCAACCCGGAACGCGACGTGCCGGCCGGGGCTTACGAGGTCCATGGCCTAAGCGCCGAATTCTTGGCCAAACATCCGGTGTTCGCGGATATGTGTAAGAGTTTTCTCGAATTTATCGCCGATTCGCCACTCGTCATTCATAACGCCGCCTTCGATTTGAAGTTCGTGAACGCGGAGTTGCGCCGCTCCGGGCGTGAGGCCATAGCCGCGGCGCGCGCCGTCGATACGATTGAAATGGCGCGACGGAAATTTCCGGGGTCTCCTGCAAGCCTCGACGCGCTCTGTCGACGCTTCGGCATCGACAATTCGATGCGCGAAAAACATGGGGCCTTACTCGATGCGGAGCTTCTGGCGGAAGTTTATTTGGAATTGACAGGAGGCCGGCAGGCAAGCTTTGGATTGGCGGCGGCTACGGGAGTGGCCGACACGCCGTCTGCGACGGCGCTCGAAACGCCGGCGACCTGGCGCACCCCGCGCGGGCACGCCCCGACGGTGGAGGAATTGGCGGCCCACGAGACATTGCTGACCAAGATCAAGGAACCGATCTGGCGTGCGTGATGCGGGTTCGGATTTCGCCGGTTGCGCCGCGCCTGCGGGCGCTTAGGCTTGGCCGGCGGCCGGCTCGAATTTCTGCCGGTACAATGCGACGAAATCGACCGGGTGAATGAGCAAGGGCGGGAAGCCGCTGTCGCGTGTGACGTCAGCGACGATGTTGCGCGCGAAGGGAAACATGAGACGCGGAATTTCGATGAGCAAAATGGGTTGCAGGCTTTCCTTCGGAAAACCCGCGACCTGGAACACCGCGCCATAGGTTAGCTCAATGACGAATACCGTCTTGTCCTCAAGCTTGGCCGAGGCGGTAATGGCCAGAACGATTTCGAAGTCCTCAGCGGTAGGAAGGGGGCGCGCCGTCACGTCGATATTCACCGAAATATCGGGCGAACGCGCCAGCGTGCTATAAATTTCGGGCGAAAGCGGATTCTCAAAGGACAGATCCTTGAGATACTGCATCCGCAGCATGAGATTCGGTTCCGCCGATGGCGCTGTCTGATCGGACATGACGGTCCTCGCGGGAGTTTGTGGGTGGCATTCGGCGGCGGGGATGGCTAACACGCCTTTGCCATGTGGGCAACTTGGGCGATTATTCCTTGGCGAAGGGATTTTCGATCGGCGAGGTCGTGGGATCGAAGCCGATCGTCTCCGCATTGGCTACGGTTACGCCGGTCAAGCCCCGGATGAATCCCCAGTGTGTGATGACCAACACGTTCGGCCACTCCGCCTCGCGCGCCATGGCCGCGCGGAAAACCCGGCAGCGGTCGAGCAACTCGCTCTCGGTTTCGTCTTGGCGCCACCAGCGGTTGTCCAGGTGAGAAAAATCGAAATCTGGCCAGCTCGTCGCCAGCGTATCGCGCTCGGTACCGACATCGCAGACGAAGGCTCCGCGCTCGCTTACCAGGCATTCGACGGTCACCGGCACGCCGAGGGCGGCATTGACGATTTGCGTGGTTTGCAGGGCGCGTGTGTAGGGACTGGTAATGACTCGCCGAATGGGCGCGCCGCGCAATCGTTCGGCCATGGCGCGGGCCTGTTCGCGGCCAAAATCGGTCAATTGCGGATCTTCAATGCCAGGATCGATTCGGGTTTTGGCATAGGTGACGTTAAAAAGGGACTGGGCGTGGCGCAGCAAAATCATGGGTTTGCCGATATCCGGAGGGGTTGGCCGTCCTTGTTCTTTCGTTCTGGAGCCATTATCTAAGACCTGTCGGTAAGAAGCGGGCTTGTCTAGCCCAGCGTGCCATTGTCCGTCTAGCCAGCATCCCTTTGTATCAAGCCGAGAAATATGGGCGAAGGTCTCCAGTTCCTCGATATCATCCTCTTCGCTATGGTCGCGGTGTTCCTCGTTCTGCGCCTGAGGAGCGTGCTCGGCCGCAAGCCGGAAGGTGAGCAACAGCGCAGGCCCAATCCCTTTCGTCGCGAACCCGCGGACGACAAGGCCGCGGCCAGCGATCGTTTGGTTGAATTTCCCGCGCGACCGCCCCATTCCGCGCCGGCGGCGCTGGTTGGCGGGATATCCGCGCTGGAGGCCGGCTTGGCGGAGATCAAGCGCGTTGATCCGAGTTTCGATTCGACGACTTTCGTGACCGGAGCAACCGCCGCGTTCGAGATCGTCGTCAAGGCATTCGCCGCCGGCGATCGGGACAAGCTTCGAACCTTGCTCAGCAACGACGTGTACGAGAATTTTGCCGGCGCTATCGATGCGCGGCTGTCCAAGGGTGAATCGCTCGAGTCGAAACTGTCGGGCGCGACCACGGCACAGATCGTCGAAGCCGAAATGCGCGGCCAATCCGCTTTCGTGACGGTCAAATTCACAAGTGAGCAGAGCAACGTCACGCGCGATCGCGAAGGCCGGATCGTCGATGGCGAGCCGAACAACTTCGAAGAGGTAACGGATCTTTGGTCCTTCGCGCGCAATACGCGCGCGCGCGATCCGAATTGGACCCTTGTCGAGACCCGGATTCCACAGAGCTAGGGCCGGGCTCGCCGCGGCGGTGGTGATCGCGGCGTTTTCAGCCTGCGCGCCGAGCGAAAAACCGCAGAGCGCGCCGTCTCCTGCGCCCGCCGCCCTGCCGCAAGCCGCGCCAATTTCACCGGCTTCATCGTCCTTTCGCGACCTTCCGGGATGGGTCGAAGACGGCCAAGCCGCTGCCATGGCTGCGTTTCGTCGGAGCTGTGCGGGGTTTTCCGCCATGCCGGCCGATCGTTTGCTCGGCCCGGAAGGCCAAGCGGGACGGGCGGGCGATTGGCAGACGATTTGTGCGGCAAGTGCGCGCGTGGCGGCGGGCGATGGCCCGGCCCGTGCGTTTTTCGAGACTTGGTTCAGGCCAGTCCGGCTAGGTTCGGACACTAAGCCGGTCGGGTTTTTCACCGGATATTTCGAACCCACTTTGCGCGGCGCACGGACTCGCAGCGGGGCTTTCGCGGTGCCGCTTTATCGCCGCCCGCCCGATCTTGGCGATACGCGCGCGCGGCCCTTTCTCGACCGCGCCGCGATCGACAAGGGCGCGCTCGCCGGTAAGGGATTGGAATTGCTCTGGGCGGACGACGCCATCGACGTCTTTTTTCTCCATGTGCAAGGCTCGGGGCGCATCGTGTTGGCCGACGGGACGATGGTTCGGATTGGCTATGCCGGCGATAACGGCCATCGCTATGTGCCCATCGGCCGCGTGCTGGTCGAGCGCAACGCGCTCAAGGCCGAGGACGTTTCACTGCAATCGATTCGCGATTGGCTGCGCGCAAATCCCTCAGCCGCGCCCCAGATCATGCAATCGAACCCGCGCTATATCTTCTTCCGCGCCCTTGAGGGCGAAGGTCCTGTCGGCAGTGCCGGCGTGCCGCTTACTCCGGGCCGGAGCTTGGCCGTCGATCCGGCGCACGCGCCGCTCGGCATCCCGGTATGGATCGACACCACCTGGCCAGGCCCTGGCAACCGTCCCTTACGCCGTCTCATGATCGCCCAGGACACCGGCGCCGCGATCAAGGGGCCGGGACGGGGCGATGTTTTCTGGGGCGCGGGCGCGCAAGCCGAGGAATGGGCGGGCACCATGAAACAGCCTGGTTCGACCGTCTTGCTCGTTCCCGCCAGACCCTTGCCCGGGCCCTGACAGTCCTTGCCTTCCGCTGGGCCGCCCCGCATTGTTGGCGGGCGTTAATTTTTTAGACAAATGGCAATAATCTTCACATTTCAGTTGGTTACATGATGCCACTTGAACGTCCAAGGGTCGCCCTGTTCGTTACCTGCCTGGTCGATCTGTTTCGGCCGACGGTTGGATTTGCCGCGATCAAATTGCTGGAGGCCGCGGGGTGCGCGGTCGAGGTCCCGCACCTTCAAACATGTTGCGGGCAGCCGGCGTTCAATTCCGGAGACAGCGAAACCGCCCGCTCGCTCGCTCGCTCGGTCGTCGGCGCGTTCGAAGGCTACGATTACGTGGTCGCGCCGTCGGGCTCGTGCGGTGGGATGATCAAGAAACATTTCCCGGAACTGTTCGAGCATGAGCCCGCGTGGCGCGCGCGCGCCGAGGCGCTGGCGGCGAAAACCTTCGAGCTTGTCTCGTTTCTGGTCGATGTGCGAAAGGTCGACCGCGTTTCCGCACGCCTTTCCGGGACGGTCACCTATCACGATTCCTGTTCGGGCCTGCGAGAGCTGGGCGTGAAGGAACAGCCCCGGCAATTGCTCGCTAGCGTCGAGGGCTTGCGCCTTGTCGAACACGCCGATGCCGAGAAATGCTGTGGCTTCGGCGGCGCGTTCTGCGTCAAATATCCCGAGATATCGACGCACATGGTAGCTGAGAAATGCGCTCAGGCAGCGCAAACGGGCGCTGATTACTTGTTGGCCGGCGATCTTGGCTGTCTCCTCAACATGGCTGGACGGATGCGCCGCGAGGGACGGGCTGTCAGCGTTCGACATGTGGCGGAGGTCCTGGCGGATATGGCCGACGGTCCGGGCCTCGGCGAGGCGGCGGGCAGATGGTCGCCGTAACCAGCCCCGCCTTCGAGGCCAATGCACGCGCCGCGCTCGTCGATGCGAAGCTGCAAAAGGCGCTGGGGCACATCAAGGACGGTTTCATCCAGCGCCGGACAGTCGCCGCCGCGCGTCTGCCGGAATTCGACGCGCTGCGCGATCTTGCGAAAGAGATCAAGGATCACACGCTCAATCACCTCGATCTCTATCTCGCGCATTTCGAGCGTCGGGTGACCGAGTCGGGCGGGGTCGTGCATTGGTGCCGTGATGCGGCCGAGGCGCGCGAAACGGTGCTGACGATTTGTCGCGCCGCTGGCGCGAAGTCCGTGACCAAGGGCAAGAGCATGGTGGGAGAGGAAATCGCTCTCAACGATTTCCTCGAACAGAACGGCATCGAGCCAGTTGAAACAGATCTCGGCGAATACATTATCCAGCTGCGGCGCGAGCCGCCGAGCCACATTATCGCGCCGGCGATTCACGTTAATAAGGAGCAGGTCGCCGAAGCGTTTCGCGCGGCGCACACGGAGTTGCCCGCCGGCCGACTGCTCGAGGAGCCGTCGGCTTTGTTGGCCGAGGCGCGCGCCATATTGCGGCGGAAATTTCTTGCGGCCGATGTCGGCATCACCGGCGCCAATTTTCTCATCGCGGAAACGGGCTCGACAGTCATCGTCACGAACGAGGGCAATGGCGATTTGACGCAGATGCTGCCGCGCGTGCACGTAGTGCTGGCCAGTATCGAAAAGGTCGTGCCCACGCTCGAGGATGTCTCGACCATCCTGCGCCTGCTCGCACGCTCGGCGACCGGCCAAGAGTTTTCGGTTTACACCACGTTCTCTACCGGGCCGCGCCGGCCGGCCGATCTCGACGGTCCCGAACAGTTCCACGTCATCCTGCTCGACAATGGCCGCAGCGCCATGCTGGGCACGCCCTTCCAGGAGATGTTGCGCTGCATTCGCTGCGGCGCATGTCTCAATCATTGTCCGGTTTACGGCGCTGTCGGCGGGCATGCCTATGGTTGGGTCTATCCTGGCCCAATGGGCGCGGTGCTGACGCCGTGGCTTGTCGGTCTCGATCAGGCCAAGCATTTGCCGAACGCCTCGACCTTTTGTGGCAAGTGCGAAAGCATTTGCCCCATGCGGATTCCCCTGCCCGGATTGATGCGCCGCTTGCGTGAACGCACGCACCTTGAACGCTTGGACGCGCCGGTCGCGCGCGGCGCCTTGGCGGCCTGGTCCTTCCTGGCCCGAAGGCCCCGGCTTTACCGCGCCGTTGCGGCGATTACGGCGCGCACGCTCGCATTGCTCGGCGGACGGGCGCGGCTCCTTCGCCGCCTGCCGCTCGCGCGCGGCTGGATGCAGGGCCGCGACATGCCCGCGCCCGAAGGTCGCACGTTCATGTCGCAATGGCGCGAGCGCACGCGGTGAGCGCCGCGCGCGAGACCATCATGTCCCGTTTGCGCGCGATCGCGCGCGAATCGCGCGCCGGCGCCGCGGCCGTGGATACCAGGCTTGCCAACCGGAATCCGAACCTCGTGCCGGCGCGTGCGCGCCGGCCCCGGCGCGAGACCATCGACGACTTTAGCCGCATGGCGATCGAGGCATCGGCCGTCGTGCGCCGGATTCGGCATCGGGACGATATTCCGGACGCGGTGATGGCAATCCTCCGGAGCGAAAATCGCCCGGCTCGCCTGGCCATGGCGCCGCACGCCATGCTCGAGGCCTTGGGCTGGAATCGCGCCCTGGTCGAGATTCGCTCGGGGCGTGCCGAAGCGCACGATGAGGTCGGGTTGAGCGTCGCCTTCGCCGGCATCGCCGAGACGGGGACGCTGATGATGGCCTCGGGGCCCAGTTCGCCCGCAACGCTGGGATTTTTGCCCGAGTGCCACATCGTCGTCCTGGACGCCGACGATGTGAGGGGCGCTTACGAGGACGGTTGGGCTCTCTTGCGGGCGCGTGGCGATCTTCCGCGCACCGTCAATTTCATCACTGGGCCATCGCGCAGCGCGGATATCGAGCAGAAATTGCAGATGGGAGCGCATGGGCCGCGCAATCTCCACATTCTGATGATCGACCCGGATGCGGCCGAGCCGGCCGGCGATCGCTGAGGGGCTGCCAGGTGCCGAGATCTCGCCGCGAATCGCCAAATGCGCCGCAGAGCCCTCGGCGCGAGGACGATTTCGCTTTGTGGCGGCAGGCTACCCGCGACATCCGTCCACTCGGTCGCGCCGAGCCGATGAGCGAGAAAAAGCCCGCCCGATCTTCTGCCGGCGCATCGAGAGGCGAATCTCCAAAATCGGCTGTCGCGCCCGATGTGTCGAAGTTAAACAATTTGCCGAAGACGATGGCCGGTACCGGGCCCCAAGTCCCGCCGGAGCCGAGTTCGGGGCGTGAACTCGATGCCGCAACGGACCGCCGATTGCGGCGCGGTCAGTTGGCGATCGAGGGCAGGCTCGATCTCCATGGCCATACCCAGGCGGAAGGCTATGCCGAACTTGCGGAATTCATCGCCAACTCCCATGAAGCGGGCCAGCGCTGCCTGCTCGTGATTACGGGGCGGGGGGATGTGGCGGGCGAGCGCGGCGTGTTGCGCAGAAACCTTCCGCAATGGCTTGGTGGGCCGTCCTTGCGCCCCTATGTCCTGGGCGTTTCGCCCGCCCAGCCCAAACATGGCGGGCTCGGGGCGTTTTACGTCCTGCTTCGCAAGGGCCGAAGCCGTCGATGACACCGTTCGGACAGAAACTGCGCGAGCTTCGGGCCGCGCGTGCCATGACCCTGAAACAGATGGCGGCGGCCCTTCATGTCACGCCTGCTTATCTTTCGGCGCTGGAAAATGGGCGGCGAGGAAAGCCCCGCAAGGGTCTGGTCATGCAGGTTTGCGCGGTTCTCGGAATCATTTGGGACGATGCCGAGGATCTGGTTCGCCTTGCGAGGCTGTCCGACCCTCGGCCTAAAATCGACACTGCGGGCCTCAGTCCCAAGGCGACCGAGCTGGCCAATCGACTGGCGGGTGAAATTTCTCGGCTGACCGAGGCCGAGCTGAGCGCGATGCTTGCGACCCTGCAACAAGGGGAGCCGACAGGCGGGGGTAAAAAAAGATAATATGAGAAATGTTTCAATATTTTAAAATAGAAATATAATGCTTTAATGTAAGGTTTTCGGAATGAACTTGGATTTTCTCGAATATTTTGCCTTAAATCACAGGATTATAAACAACTTATCCACAAGCGTTAACCGAAATATTAATTGGATCTAGAAAATCAAAGTAATAATATAATTATCTCATATAATTGATTTTTTATTTATTTACCATAAACATGTGCAAATAATATTCACAGGGCCGCGAATCCACCGGCGAATCAGAGTATGAACCGGCTGAGATCCGTGCTCTTGGCGAGTTCGCCAACACGGCTATCGACGAAATCGGCATCGATGGTGATGGCCGTGCCCGGTTGATCGGAGGCGGTGAAACTCACATCCTCCAAAAGGCGTTCAAGGACGGTATGCAGGCGGCGGGCGCCGATATTCTCGACGCGCTCGTTGATCTCGGCGGCCAGGGTTGCCAGCCGCTCGATCGCGTCGGGGCGAAAATCGAGCGTCACGTCCTCGGTCTTCAACAGGGCAATGTATTGCTTGATCAGGCTGTTTTCTGGTTCCGTCAGGATACGAATGAAATCGTCCCGGCCCAGGGCGGTCAACTCCACCCGAATAGGCAGACGGCCCTGCAATTCGGGTAGGAGGTCCGAAGGTTTTGCCAGATGGAAGGCGCCCGAGGCGATAAATAGCACATGATCGGTCTTGACCGGACCGTGTTTGGTCGAGACCGTGGTGCCTTCGATCAAGGGCAAGAGATCGCGCTGCACGCCCTCGCGGCTGACATCGGCACCAGCGCGCTCGCCGCGGGCGCAGATCTTGTCGATTTCGTCCAAAAACACGATGCCGCTCTGTTCTACCGCGGTGATCGCATTCTGCAGCACCTTCTCGTCGTCGATCAGCTTGTCGCTTTCCTGCGCGACCAAAACGGCATGGGAATCGGCGACCTTGAGCTTCCTGGCGCGGGTGCGTCCGCCGAGCGCCTTGCTGAGCATTTCGTTCAAGTTCAGCATGCCGACCTGGGCGCCCGGCATGCCGGGAATGTCGAAGGTGGGTAGGGCGTTGGAGCTCTCCGACACGGCGATTTCGATTTCCCGATCGTCAAGCTGTCCCTCGCGCAGCATCTTACGGAATTTCTGCCGGGTCTCCGCCGAGGCGCCGTCGCCCACCAAGGCGTCGAGCACCCGGTCCTCGGCGGCCAATTCCGCCCTAGCGGAAACCGCCTTCCGCCATTTCTGCCGCACCATTGCGATGGAAATCTCGAGCAGATCGCGCACGATCTGCTCGACATCGCGCCCGACATATCCGATTTCGGTGAACTTGGTCGCCTCGACCTTGATGAAGGGTGCCTCGGCAAGCCGCGCCAGGCGCCGCGCAATCTCGGTTTTTCCGACCCCCGTGGGGCCGATCATCAGGATGTTCTTCGGCAGAACCTCCTCGCGCAAAGGTTCGGGCAATTGCATGCGTCGCCAGCGATTGCGGAGCGCAATCGCCACCGCGCGCTTGGCCTTTCCTTGACCGACAACGTAGCGGTCGAGCTCGGAGACAATTTCGCGCGGACTGAAAGAACTCATAGGGCTTCGAGCGTCACGTTCGTGTTGGTGTAGATACAGATCCCCGCCGCGACTGCCATCGACTTCCGCGCGATCGTCTCGGCATCGAGTCCAGGCTGATCGACCAAAGCGCGCGCGGCTGCCAGCGCATAGGGTCCGCCCGAGCCGATACCGATCATGCCGTCCTCGGGCTCGAGCACGTCGCCCGTGCCGCTCATCACCAAGGACGTGGTGCGATCGGCCACCGCCATCATGGCCTCAAGTCGGCGCAGAAACCGATCGGTGCGCCAATCCTTGGCCAGCTCCACGCATGCCCGGACCAATTGCCCGGGATGTTTTTCGAGTTTCGACTCAAGACGCTCGAACAAGGTCAGGGCATCGGCGGTCGCGCCGGCGAACCCGGCGATTACCCGGCCGTCGCTCAATCGGCGGAGCTTGCGGGCGTTCGATTTGACGATCGTCGCGCCGAGGGTCACCTGGCCGTCGGCTGCGATTACCACCCGGTCGCCCTTGCGGACCGAGAGCACGGTCGTGCCGTGCCACAGGGAAGAATTGTCCATGGCCTTGGGATATGGCTTGCTCGACCGCTTACGTCAATGTCGCGCAGGCCGCGTCCTGTTTTGTCGGCACGCGCGGATCGTCAGTTAACGATCAGGCGGAATACGAAGTGCGAGCTCGGGCGGCCGGCCACCACGAGATTTTCGCCCGTGACGAGCGCCTGGGCCTGGTTGGTCTTACTCCGGCCGATGCGCACGCCGTTCACAACCGTGCCCAGTTGGCTCCAGATGTCCTTCACGATCGGGCCGCCGGCACCGGGTTCGATGGAAAAATGCTGACGCGACAGATTGAACGGCTTTACGTCGTCGAGGGTGAGTTCGATGCCGGCTCCGGGTTCGGATTCGCCGTCGTCCACCTTGCGCCCCACGCGGAAGGGTAGGGCATTTATCTCATAGCCGTCGGGCAACATCTGCGTCTTCAGCTTTTGCGATGACGGCAGAATCCGAATTGCGAATTTGGGCGCTTCGGCAACCAAGACAACCGCCGGCAGGTTCTTGCTGAGTAAGCCCTGTAGGTCCACTAGGCTTTCGAACAAACGCTTCATGAACGGCACGATCACGCTGCCCTTGGCATCCATCGCGGCCAAGAAATCCTCGCGCGCGATCATGGCGACTGTGGTGTCCACTACGGCGCGGCACGCCACTTGGCTCGGCCGGCCGATCATGATCGCCGTGTCCCCGATGACATGACCCCGGCTTTGACGTTCCGCGGTTTCGACGTGCCCGCCTTTCGTGATTTCAACTTCGCCTTGCAGAATGACAAAGGCGTGGCTTGGTGGATCGCCCAGCCGGACCAGAGTTTCGCCTGCCGAAAACCGCCGATGTTTCATGGCCCAATGAATTCCAGACCGCACCAATGTCAATGCCTGCCCGAAGCGCCGCCCAAGGCACGGGCTTTGGGTATTCGCCCCATTATGCAAATTTCTTACCATCTGAGACATGGAAGGTGAAGATTCTACTTAGGTTCTAAAATGCTGGGCGGCCCGACGGTTTCGTGCAGGCTGGCGCCCCAAAAGAACGCTTGGTACAACCCCGAGCCCCAATGCTTGGGATTGATCATCGGAGAGAAGCCATGCGCCGCGCGACCATCATGCGCAAGACGCGCGAAACCGTGATTTCAGTCACGGTCCAGCTCGAAGGCACTGGAAAGTCGAAGATTTCCACGGGAATCGGCTTCCTCGACCATATGCTCGATCAGCTTTGCCGGCACAGCCTGACCGATATCGAATTGTCGGCCAAAGGCGACCTGCACATCGATTTTCACCACACGACCGAGGACACCGGCATCGCTCTCGGTCAAGCCTTTGCCCAGGCGCTTGGCGATCGCCGCGGCATCCAACGCTTTGGCCAGGCGCTCATCCCCATGGACGAGACGCTGACGCGTGTGGTGATCGATGCATCGAACCGGCCCTATCTTGTCTGGAAGGTCGCGTTGTCGCGTCCGAAATTGGGCGAGATCGACACCGAGCTGTTCAAGGAATGGTTCCAGGCTTTTGCCCAAAATGCCGGGTTGACGCTGCATGTGGAGAATCTCTACGGCGAGAACAACCACCACATCGTCGAGTCCTGTTACAAGGGATTGGCGCGGGCCCTGCGGCAGGCGATCGAAATCGATCCGCGCCAGGCTGGCGAGATTCCTTCGACCAAGGGCACGCTTGGCAAGACGCTTTAGAACGCCCAGATACGATAAAACGCAAGGTTGCGCCGTGGAGATATTCACCGTGCATCGCCGGCTCGAAGGATCCGCCGGCGACAGCGCTTATGATCGGGCACCGCGGAACAGGGCGGGGCGCGTCCTCGCATATCTTCTCCGCGATGAGTTCGATGGGCCCGTCCTGGTCAAAGAGGGTTTCGCCTGGTGGGCGGCCCTATTCGGACCATTTTGGGCGCTCCATCACCGCCTCTGGGGCTATGGATTTCTGCTCATTGCCGCAGAAGGCGCGCTAGCCGTCATTGTCGCCGGATTGGCCGATCCTGTCGTCGATGCGGCTCTTGGCCTAGCCCTCGCGGCATTCATTGGATTTTCGGCGAACGATGCGCGCAGGGCCGCCCTTGCCGCGCGCGGCGCGCCGGCGGTTGCTATCGTCGCGGCGCGTGACCGGGACGGTGCGTTTCAGCGCTATGTTGACCGCCACGGCGCGCAGGCAGCGCCGTGACGGTTGCCATTGTCGATTACGGCTCCGGCAATCTCCGCTCCGCCGCCAAGGCTTTCGAACGCGCGGCCGAGGGCCGTGCGCGCATCCTAGTGACCGCCGATCCGGACGCGGTGCGTGGCGCCGAACGCGTGGTGCTCCCTGGCGTGGGCGCGTTCGCCGATTGCATGCGCGGCCTGTCCGCCTTGCCCGGCATGGTCGCGGCCTTGCGCGAGGTCGTGCTCGAACGCTGCCGGCCGGTTCTCGGCATTTGCGTCGGCATGCAGCTCATGGCCGAACGCGGCCTCGAACACGGCGCGCACGCCGGCCTCGGCTGGCTCGAGGGCGAGGTGACGGCCATCGCGCAGACGGACGCGTCCTTGCGCGTGCCGCACATGGGATGGAACCAGCTCGAAATTCGCGCGGCCGCCCACCCGGTCCTTCGCGGCATCGCCGAGGGCGCGCACGTCTATTTCGTCCACAGCTATGCCATGGCTTGCCGGCGCGTGCGTGATGTCCTCGCGACGGCCGATTATGGCGGCCCGCTGACGGCCGTCGTTGGTCGCGACAATTTGGTCGGAACCCAGTTTCACCCGGAGAAAAGCCAGGCTTCCGGCCTGCGGCTCATCGCGAATTTTCTCTCGTGGAAACCGTGATGGCGGAAACCGCGATTCGAATCTCGGTCGATCCGGCGGACGACTTCAAAGGCCCCGACCTTTATGATTTGTGCGACTCGACGGAGGGCGCGATCATCGATGGCGGCGGCTTCGGTTGGGTGCGCCCGCCGCCGCGCAAGACGCTGGAGCAATATTATCGTGGCGTTCTCGCAGTACCCGAGCGCAGCTTGTTCCTCGGCCGGCTCGACGGCGTCGTTTGTGCCGCGGCGCAACTTGTGCGTCCGCCGCCGAACAACGAGGCCCAGGCCTTCGCCGCACAGCTCATGCATGCCTTCGTCGCGCCCTGGGCGCGCGGCCATGGCTTGGCGCGCGAACTCACCCTTGCGGTCGAACGTTACGCGCGGCGCGAGGGCTATAAAATTTTGCGCCTCGATGTGCGAGAAACCCAAGGCGCCGCGATCAAGCTCTACGAATCCTTGCGGTACACTCGCTGGGCGACCAATCCCAAATACGCCCTCGTCGGCGGCAAGATGATCACGGGCTATTACTATTACAAAGAACTCAAATGATCCGATGAACCTGTTTCCTGCGATCGACTTGAAGGGCGGCGAATGCGTGCGCCTTGTACAAGGCGAGATGGCGCGCGCGACCATGTACAATTCCGATCCTGCGGATCAGGCGCAGCGCTTTGCCGCGTGCGGCTGCCGCTGGCTGCATGTGGTCGATCTCGACGGCGCCTTCGCGGGCGCGCCGCGCAATGCAGGAGCAGTGCGCGCGATCTTGGGCGCGGTCCGCGTCAAGGTGCAATTGGGCGGCGGTATCCGCGACCGCGCGGGCATCGACCGCTGGCTTGAAGCCGGCGTGGCGCGCATCGTGCTCGGCACGGTCGCCGCCGAGGATCCCGAGCTCGTCCGCGCGGCGGCGCGCGCGCATCCGGGGCGGGTGGTCGTCGGGATCGATGCACGCGGCGGGCGCGTCGCGGTGCGCGGCTGGGCCGAGACGACCGAGATTCCCGCGCGCGATCTCGCGCGCCGCATGGCCGATGCCGGAATTGCCGCCATCGTTCACACCGATATCGAGCGCGACGGCGTGCTCGCCGGACCCAATGTCGAGGCGACCGCCAGCTTGGCCGAGGGTCTCGGCGTGCCGGTGATTGTTTCGGGCGGGGTGTCCAGCCTCGAAGATCTATTGCGCGTGAAGGCGGTCGAATCGCGCGGCGTCGCAGGCGCCATCGTGGGGCGCGCACTCTACGACGGGCGCATCGATCTCCGCGCGGCAATCGATGCGGTGGAAGGCCGCGCGAGCGCATGTTGAAGGTGCGGCTCATACCATGCCTCGACGTGAAGGGGGGGCGCGTGGTCAAGGGCGTGAATTTCGTGGGCTTGCGCGATGCTGGCGATCCGGTCGAACAGGCGCGGATCTACGATCGTGAGGGCGCGGACGAACTGTGCTTCCTCGACATCACGGCCAGTCACGAAAACCGCACGATCATCCTCGACGTCGTGCGCGCGACCGCCGAACAATGCTTCATGCCCTTGACCGTGGGTGGTGGAGTGCGGGCGCTCGAGGACATTCGGAAACTCCTCCTGGCCGGTGCCGACAAGGTCTCGATAAACACAGCGGCGGTTGAGCGGCCACAATTCGTCGGCGAGGCGGCCGAGAAGTTCGGCACCCAATGCATCGTCGTCGCGCTCGACGCCAAACAGACGGCGCCGGGGCGATTCGAGATATTCACCCATGGCGGCCGGAATCCGACCGGTATCGACGCGATCGAATGGTCGCGGCGGATGACGGCGCTCGGTGCCGGAGAGCTGCTGGTGACTTCGATGGACCGCGACGGCACGCGCGCGGGTTTCGATATCCCACTCACCCGCGCGATCGCCGATGCTGTGCGCGTGCCCGTGATCGCTTCGGGCGGGGTGGGCACGCTCGATCACTTGGTTGCGGGCGTGACCGAGGGCCACGCTTCGGCCGTGCTCGCGGCCTCGATCTTCCACTTCGGCAGCCATACCATCGCTGCGGCCAAGGCGCACATGAAGAACGCCGGCGTGGCCGTGCGCGACATCGAAACCCTCGGCAAGGACAGCGCGCCATGAAGACGCGCGTCAAGCGTGCCAAGGACGGGCGCAAGACCTACCCCGATGCGCGCATCCTTGATCGCCTGCACGCCACCATTGAGAAGCGCCGTGGCGACGATCCGGAGAAGTCTTACACCGCGAAGCTCCTAGCCAAGGGCACGCGGACGATCGCCAAGAAATTCGCCGAAGAATCAGCCGAAGTCGTCATCGACGCGGTTGCGCGCAAACCCGTGGGCCTGGCGCGCGAAAGCGCCGATGTGCTTTACCATTTGCTGGTCATGTGGGCGGACGCGCGGGTCGCGCCCGGCATGGTCTGGGCCGAGCTGGCGCGCCGCGAAGGCATATCGGGCATCGCGGAGAAGCGCGCGCGCGGCAAAACGCGCGGCAAGACATGAGAGCAAGATGAGTTACGATTCGAATAATATTTTTGCCCGCATCCTGCGCGGCGAAATCCCGTGCAGAAAAGTGGACGAGGACGCACACACCTTGTCCTTTCATGACATCAATCCGCTGGCGCCGACCCATGTTCTGGTCGTCCCTAAGGGCGAGTACCGCGACGTCACGGATTTCGCCGACCGGGCATCGGACGCGGAAATCGCCGCGCTGTTCCGCGCCGCCGCACGCGTCGCCAAGACGCAAGGGGTCGAGGGTGCCGGGTACCGGGTGCTCGCCAATTGCGGCGGCGACGCGCACCAGGAAGTGCCGCACCTGCATCTTCACGTATTTGGCGGTCGGCCCCTCGGTGCCATGTTGAAGCGCTCGAAATAGGCGCGTCGAACCCTGGGGAATCAGCCGGCCAAGGATTTGAGCGTGGCCAATTGCTCGGCGGCGAACTGGGCCGCCTCGTGCGGCCGCAAGCGCGCGACATCGCGGCCCAATAATGTTTCGAGACCCGCACGCGTGGCATCGGTGAAGGCAACCGTGCCGTCGCCCTCGACCGCCGCGATGCCGTCATAACCAAGCGCGCTTTCGTTCGTCGCGATGGCTTCGGCCTCGCTCCAACCGGGCGCGAGATCGAGCCGCACCTGACCGCTAGCCGCCAGCACCGGATAACCGCCAACGAGACCCAAGGGCCCCGGCACATGGCAACGCACGGGCACCGAGCCGATCAGGGCCGGGATCAGCTTGGCCGCGGCCGAGGCGGTCAGCAGATTGAAATCCATGCGATAGGGGATGGGCATGGGTTTGAAGAATCCGGCGCGCGCTTGCGCCGAAACATCGCGCCCTCGCCATAGGGCCTGAAGCATGACCGGCGGTGGGTCTTCGGATTCGCGTTCGGCATAGACGTGGTATTCGGCCGCGTGCGGCGCCACGAGCCGGATTTCGATATCCTCGGGCCGCGCGCCGACCGCCTCGGCCGCGGCGATCCGGGCCTTGGGCAGCAATTCCTCGACATTGCCGACACCGCATAGCGGCGCGGCACCGGAGCGGGCGAGTACCGCGTTGACGATATCGGGATAGGACGCGTTGACCCATGGGCAAGTCAGCCCCGATTCGACCCATGCGCGCCGGAATGCGAGCAGGGGCGCCACATGGCACGCGATCCAGCCGCCGAAGGTCATGCGCCGCGCGGCTTCGGCCGCGCGCCCCGCCAGCGCACCCGCGGCCCACCATGGAAACAGGCTGGGCGCCGAAATCAGGATATCGGGCGCAAGACGTGCGAGGGCTGATCCGGCGCCGGGCGCATTGAAGTCGAAAGACTCGAAGCGGATGGTCGGAAATTTGCCGAGAATGCCCGCGCCGACGCGCGCGGAATTGACCTTCTTGCGTCCATGATCGCCGTTGCGGCTGGCGACGACGATGTCATCCACGATACCTGCGCGCGCGACGGCTTCGAGAATATCGCCGCCCAAGGCGCCCAAGGATACGAGAGCGAGGCGAGTCATGGCGCGGTCTGCGGGTGCTATCAGGTGCGGGACAAGGCGAGCTTGCGATAACCGAGGGCTTCGGCGACGTGCAGGCGGCGCACTCGATCCGAGCCTTCAAGATCGGCGACGGTGCGGGCTACACGCAGCACCCGGTGATAGCCGCGCGCCGACAGTTTCAATTTTTCCGCCGCCTCGGTCAGCAATTTCCGCCCCGCGTCGTCGGGGCTTGCGATCTGCTCCAGCAATTCGCCATCGGCCTCGGCATTGGTGCGCACGCGAGCGCGCCCCGCCGTCGTGCCGTAGCGCGCGCTTTGAACAGCCCGTGTCCGGCTGACGCGCTGCGCGATTTCCGCCGTGCCTTCGGCTGGGGGCGGCAGGGACAGATCGGCTGGATTCACCGCTGGCACGTCGATGTGCAGATCGATGCGGTCGAGCAGTGGGCCTGAAATGCGCGCCTGGTATTCTTGCGCGCAGCGCGGCGCGCGCCCGCAGGCCTGGGCGGGATCGGCCAAGTGTCCGCAGCGGCACGGGTTCATGGCGGCGACAAGCTGCACGCGCGCCGGATAGACGACATGGTGGTTTGCGCGTGCGATCACGGCGCGGCCGCTTTCGAGCGGTTGGCGCAGCGCCTCGAGCGTTGCGCGCTGGAATTCGGGCAACTCATCGAGGAACAAAACGCCGTTATGGGCGAGGCTGACCTCGCCCGGCCGCGCGCGCTGACCGCCGCCGATGAGAGCGGGCAGGGACGCCGAATGATGCGGATCGCGGAACGGCCGGCGGCGCGTGAGCTGCCCGCCCTCGAGCAATCCTGCAATGCTATGCACCATGGAAATCTCAAGCGCCTCAGAAGCATCAAGCGGCGGCAACAGCCCCGCCAGGCGTTGGGCCAGCATGGATTTTCCGGCGCCCGGCGGACCGATCATCAACAGATTATGTGCACCCGCCGCCGCCACTTCGAGCGCGCGCTTGGCGGTCTCTTGGCCCTTGATGTCGCGCATATCGGGATAGCGTGCATCATCCGCGGCCAATCGCGCTTCTGGCGCTGGCAAGGGTTGAGTGCCCTTGAAATGGTGAATGATGGCGAGGAGAGAAGGCGCCGCCAGAACTTCCGTGTCGCCCGCCCAGGCGGCCTCGCCGCCGCAGGTCTCGGGGCAGATGATGCCGCGCCGTGCCGCGCCCGCGCCGATGGCGGCGGGCAGCACGCCCGCGACCGCGCGCACCGCGCCATCGAGCGATAATTCACCGAGCGCCACATAGCCCTGCAGCTCGTCCGCCGGCAGCACGCCCATGGCGACCAAGAGACCGAGCGCGATCGGCAGGTCGAAATGGCTGCCTTCCTTCAAGACATCGGCTGGGGC